>NZ_JAGYZL010000007.1:0-97149 GCF_018370895.1 Actinomyces sp. oral taxon 181 | reverse complement strand
TGCCCACGGCCGCTTACCTGCTGGGCCTTATCTCTCTGATGGTCGTGGCCGCTGGCTGGTCGCTGACCGCCTCTGGGCACATCCGGCGCGTCGGCTGAAAGGCACATCGGCCAAATTACTGTGGGGAGCAGCTACAGCTGCTCCCCACACTCATTTCTCTGGCGTCACTCTACTCTGGTTGGTTCTGATCGTGGAAATGTTTTCTTCTTCTGCGCGAGAGGTGTTGATACCTCGATGGCTGATCGATTTTGAGTGTTCATTGCGTAATTTTTAGAGTATTGATCACAGTGAAGATGTCGGAGGCACATGCTGGGAATAGATGTGTCGTTGTGGTTAGCGTTGCTGTAAAGCGGAGAGGCGCCGGTGTAGTGGGTGTCGCCCATTGGAACTGGATACTCGTAAAAGATGTCCCCTCATCAATGTATATTCCGGTGCACATGATGGCTCCTGGCGGTCGGGGACTAGGAATCTCTTCGAGGGTGATCCACCCGGGGATTGTGGTACGTAAAGCCTCGGTGAGATCGCCTATTTGAGGGATAGTGTTGATGGGTGACACGGTAAGGGTGATCGTAGAGGTAAAACGTGCGTTGGGATCATCCGGACCGGTGAGTGCGAGGAGGAGTGTTTCTCGCGTGGGTTTCTGAATTGCAGATGTGGCAAGCGAGTGCCACCTGCTAGGAGGTGTACAAGTTGCAGTGAGTGTCATGGCGGTGTTTTCAATCTGGAGTATCGAGGTTTCAGCGATGGCGGAGCCAGTGGGGATAATATTTCCTTTCTCGTCGATGAGCCCGCGGCGTTTGTGCCATTGCCAGTTCGCATCAACGCAGTGAGGAACTGGGAGGGGAAGGAAATAGGCTGCTGCAACGGCGAACAAGAAGTAGCCAAATAGCCTTAGAGACTTGTAGGTCCACTGCGGTACGCCAGAGAGCTCTGCCAAAACAGACGTGCATACTATGAGGCCACCTAAGCAGAACAGAGGAATTCGTACCGAGAAACCACGAGTTAAATGGCTTGCTGATGAAATGGCGCGCCAGAAAACTGCAAGCGGTGAGTCGGTATAGGTTTCAATCCACCACATGAACAAGCCGATACTCACAACGGTGAGCGGAATAAGGACTACGAACATGATTTATCCAAAGAAATGTTCGATTGCATAGTCGGCCCCATCAGTTCCTATATTTGTTAAGAAAGTTCCTGTTCTCTCTGCAAAATAGCCTCCGATAGTGAGAAGAGCTCTTCAGCTGAGAAAGATATTGGCTACACAGCGAAGAAGCGTGCCAGTTGGCTCCACAGCTCTGTTCGCGTGCACTTCTCCAAGTCTCCTACCGGACCCGAAGGCTGAGCAAGATCGTGCGCATTGGAGGGCTGTGTCAGATAGCTTTCGGGAAGGGTGCGTGCATTCACCACGTATGCCGCCCAAGGAACAGAGAGAACAGTGTAACTGCGGTGCACATGATAGCCCTGAGGGGTTCGCATCCAGCTTGTCCACACGGCGTATTCCCAGTTCTTTTCCCTAACGAAACGAGTAAAAGATGACCGCTTCTTCGATTTCTCCAACTCTTCAAGAAGGATGTCGTGCGCGGCTACGGCATCACCGGAATTTGCCGCATCAATGAACTCGATGGGCACACGTTTGGGACCATCGAACCGATTCTTGAGGGAAGGAAAGGTTGAAAACTCTGCGACGATCTGCGGTACATCGTGCGTTTCCGCACGATAAACCTGGGTTGTTTCAGGTTCTTTTAAACTACTGAGAATGGTCGATTGTCCCGGAGCGATGAAGGCGCACTGCCTGCGAACCCCGGAAGAGGGGTAACGCGGTGACACCGCAAATTGCGTGAGGGGAGTACTGTCCTCACGGATCGGTGCAAGGAGCATCTGCGCTTGCCCGCCCAAAGCACCATCGGCCTCGTAAATAGTGTCGAGGCCCATCTGGGCTTCCCCCGAAATACCTTCCCGCGCAGATTCTTCGGGGCCCGCGAGGGCAATGAACGCGGGAACCGAGGCTGTCGGTAGGGTGAGGGGAGCGGAGAAATACGTGCTCATGGTGCCACGCTCATCTTCGTCACCATCGTTCCCATATCCTTGAAATGCTCGGGAAACATGCGCGTTGTTGTTGTTGCTGTGGCGGTGATCCTGACGAATGTCGACGAGTCAAGTTTTTCAACCCATGACCATTGAATAGCTGTCAAGGAAACGCCTTCATCAGTGTATGTTCCCGTACACATGAGGGACGCTTTCGGCTTGCTCTGCGTGATCTCGTCGAGCGTAAACCACCCCGGAATCTGTCTGGAAATTGCCTCGCTCAAAGTGCCCAGCGGTAGACGTTGCTCACTGCTTGCCGGAGTTGCGCAGATTGTCAGCGTTGATGGCCGCAGATTCTTGTAATCCATAGGTCCTTGGGCGATCAGAACAACGGGGGCCAAAGGAGTAGGCGTGAGATAAGAGGGCATTTCCTCAACGCGCTGCCAGCCTAGAGGAAGGCCAATACGAGTTGAGAACTCTTTTTTCTGGCTATCGCCCAGCGTGAGTTCTGTAGTGGTACGAACCGTGCCGCCGCGGGGAAGAAGATTTCCTAATTCGTCAACAAGCCCTTTGCGGACACTGTCGTGCCATCTGGGATCCAGCCATGTTGGAAAGTCCAGCGGCAGACGGCACAGTGGGATTAGAAGAATAGAAGCGCACGTACTCCAGCCAAGAAAAAGCACGATGTGCATGGAAAAGCCGTGCTGCCGAGCAAAAACCGTCATTCCAGCAAGGAGAGCAAACAAAGTCCACGCACACAGGCGTAGAAAACTCGCCGGATCTAATGTGTGGACGTTCGTCAAGGGCCAAGCTCGCTGCGCTAAACGCGACTTACTGAATGCGACAAAAAGAATGAAAAGAAGACGCAGAGCAAAAGCAAGGACCCACACGATGACCAATTCGCGCGGGATCGTGTAGGCCAAGGTCGAAATCACCATGCGCACTCCTTGATGCTATGACAAGGGAATATTGCAAAGCAATCTGCTGACTTTTCAGCAATTACTGGCTCGCGTGGCACTCTCCAAGCTCCCCAAGCATTCACCGGCTAAAATATGCACAGACCACTGCGCCAGCCAGGTGCGGTGAGCCCTAATAAAGGAGTTTTCGTGGCACAGCCATCCACCTCTCGTCTTGATTCAGTTATTTCTCTTGCTAAGCGTCGCGGCTTTGTTTTCCCCTGCGGTGAGATTTATGGCGGTACTCGCTCCGCCTGGGACTACGGCCCGCTGGGTGTGGAACTCAAAGAGAACATCAAACGTCAATGGTGGAACTACATGGTTCGCCGCCGTGCAGACGTTGTTGGCTTGGACTCCTCGGTGATTTTGCCCCGCGAGGTGTGGGTTGCATCCGGACACGTCAAAGCCTTCACCGACCCGCTCATTGAGTGCCTGAACTGTAACAAGCGCTCTCGCGAAGATCAGCTCATCGAAGAGCTCGCGGATAAGAAGGGCGTTGAAGAATCCTCCCTGACGCTGGAAGATATTGCTTGCCCCAACTGTGGCGTTCGTGGCCAGTGGACCGAACCCAAGGCGTTCTCGGGTCTGCTGAAGACCTTCCTTGGTCCCGTTGACGACGAGGCCGGTCTGCACTACCTGCGTCCCGAAACCGCACAGGGAATCTTCATTAACTTCGCCAATGTCATGACCGCGGCACGTAAGAAGCCGCCTTTTGGCATCGGCCAGATTGGTAAGTCTTTCCGCAACGAGATCACGCCCGGCAACTTCATCTTCCGTACCCGTGAATTCGAGCAGATGGAACTTGAGTTCTTCTGCGAGCCGGGAACCGATGAAGAATGGCACCAGTACTGGATCGACTACCGCAAGGCATGGTACGTCGGCCTTGGTATCGCCGAGGAAAACCTGCGCGAGTACGAGCACCCCAAGGAAAAGCTTTCCCACTACTCCAAGCGCACCGTTGACCTGGAATACCGTTTCGGTTTCCAGAACTCCGAATGGGGCGAACTCGAAGGTATCGCCAACCGCACCGACTACGACCTCGGCGTTCACGCTGAGGCCAGTGGCGCCAAGCTCGACTACTTCGACCAGACGACCGGCGAACGCTGGACACCCTACGTCATCGAGCCTTCCGCCGGCCTGACCCGCTCCCTTATGGCCTTCCTCATCGAGGCCTACCACGAGGACGAAGCCCCCAACGCAAAGGGCGGCGTCGACAAGCGCGTTGTGCTCAAGCTCGACCCGCGTCTGGCTCCCGTCAAGGTTGCTGTCCTGCCGCTGTCTCGTAAGGATGAACTGACTGGTCCGGCACAGGAACTGGCTCAGGAGCTGCGCGACCTGTGGAACATCGAGTACGACGATGCCGGTGCCGTTGGCCGCCGCTACCGTCGCCAGGATGAAATCGGAACGCCCTTCTGCATTACCTACGACTTTGATTCCGTTGAGGATCACGCCGTCACCATTCGTGAGCGTGACTCGATGGAGCAGGTCCGCATCCCGCTCGACCAGGTTAAGTCCTACCTGATTGAGCGCTTGGGAGTTTGCTGAGTGACCTCGCAGTCTCACGCTAGTGGCCCAGCCTGCTTACAGGTTGGGCCACTGCGGCTGTTTACTCCCGTCGTCTTGGCTCCAATGGCCGGAGTGACGGATGCGCCTTTCCGTCGATTGTGCCGCATGTTTGGTGAAGAGGCCTTGGGTGGGCCTTCGCCCCTGGCTGGAATTCCCAGCCCGGCTGCTCTTCCCGGCGTTGCTGAAAGCGCTCGCCCGGCCTCGGCCTCGGAACACGGGGAAGAAAGTCGAGCGGGCGCGGAACTCACGCCCCACGTCGATGCGCCAGCGGGCCTGTACGTCATGGAAATGGTGACCTCGCGAGCCCTGGTCGAGGGCAATGCGCGCACGATGGCAATGATTCGGCCTGACCCCGCCGAACGCGTGCACTCCGTGCAGCTGTATGGGGTGAACCCACAGGTCATGGCGCGCGCGACCCAGATCATGATCGAAGGCGAGTACGCCGACCATATTGACCTCAACTTCGGCTGTCCCGTCCCCAAGGTCACGCGAAAGGGCGGGGGAGCGGCGCTTCCGTGGAAACGGGACCTCTACACCGACCTGCTGCGTGCGGTTGTGACCCAAGCTCAGGTTAGCGGGGATGCGCGTGGCCGTGAGATCCCGGTGACGGTAAAGATCCGCATGGGAATTGATAGCGAGCACGAAACCGGCCTCGAGGCCGCGCAGATCGCCCAGGAACTTGGTGCTGCGGCCGTAACTGTACACGCTCGCACCCAAACTCAGCACTACGCGGGCCAAGCGCACTGGGATTACATTGCGCGCGTCAAGGAAGCCCTGGATATTCCGCTCTTCGGTAATGGCGACGTATTCGAGGCCGCGGATGCGATGGAGATGCTGCGTCAGACCGGGTGCGATGGCATTTCGGTTGGCCGAGGCGCTCAGGGGCGTCCGTGGATTTTCCGCGATATCGTCGCCGCCTACCACGGGCGGCAGGCTTTCCCAGCACCCTCCCTTCGCGAGGTTGCCTCCATCATCGAAACCCATGCGCGCTGGTGCGTGGAAGAAGAAGGCGACGAAGATCGAGCGATGCGTGAAATGCGCAAACACATCGGCTGGTACTTGCGCGGTTTCAAGGTGGGTGGGCCGCAGCGCCATGCGTTGGGGATGGTCTCTACTCTCGATGAGCTCAGCGCTCGCCTGGCCGATTTGGACCTTGATCAAGATTTTCCTGAGGCCGCGCGTGGGCCTCGTGGGCGCGCTGGGGGAGAGAAGACCCCGCACCTGCCCGACGGGTGGTTGGATCACCGATACTTGACGGACGCCGAGCGGGCGTCGATTCATCATGCAGAAGTTGGCTACTAAAGGACTGCTGAGTAGAGGGGACGTCATGGAGCCTGTTGTTATTGGACGCAGTGATTTGGGTGAGGCCTACGGCGTTGCGCCTTCGGGCGTGGGCGCTGGAGTGCTTGACCCCGCGGGTGCTATTCCTCCACGTGGCCGAGTGCTTTTAGGTGGCGGGCAGCCGGTGGTTTTCATTGTTCCTCTAATGGCGGGGGACGTGAGTGGTGTAATTGCTCAGATCGAAGCTGCTTCGAGTGAGCCGCACGATATGTTCGAGTGGCGCGTGGACTACCTGGATGTTCTTGCGGGACTTTCAGGTGAGGAACTGAGTGACCAGGCCCGTGAAGAAATTTCGAGGTCTGCGGCTAAGATCTTGGGGGCTTCGGATGTGCCCGTTTTGGCTACTGTCCGCACAGTTGCTCAGGGCGGAAAGGCTGAAGTTTCAACGCCGATTTATGGTCAGATCGTTGAGCTGCTGGCTGGGTGCGGGATGGACGCGGTAGATGTGGAAATGGCTCCGGCGGCACCTGCATTGACCGAGAAGGTTCGCGCCGCGGGTGCGAAGGTCGTCATGTCCTTCCATGACTTCGAGGTGACTCCCGAATCGGAGATCATGCGAGAGCTTTTGGAAACTATGGCGGCCTTGGGCGCAGATGTTGCAAAGCTTGCGGTTTTGGCTAATTCGGAGCGCGACGCGCTCAATGTTGAATTGGTCCAGAGGTGGGCGGCTGAGTACGTGTCGGTTCCCTCAATCGTTTTAGCGATGGGCGAGTTTGGGCGCCAGACGCGTGCGACTCAACCTGAAGATGGGGGAGTTGCCTCTTTCGTTGCCGTGAGCGGACGTGAGAGCGCGCCCGGTCAGTGGGCTGCTCGGGAATTGGCGGCCAGGCTCGGGCGCGAATAAAAGCCTCCGGAGTGCTTTTCGGGGGTGAACTACGCCTTGAGAGGTTCCTGAGATTGAAAGACAAAACTGGGGCGCCTCCAAAGAGGCGCCCCAGTTGAAGCCAGACTCAACTAATCAGTTGAGATCCTTGGTTGCTGCGCGCAGCATCCAGGCCTGCTTTTCCAGGCCGGTTGCAATGCCGATCAGCAGGTCGTTGGACAGGTGATCGTGCTCGTCAACGGGATCAAGGGTTGCCTTGATACGCTCGGACACTGCAAGCAGGCGCTCTTCGTACTGGCGAGCAGTCTTATCAGTGGGCAGGAAGCCGGGCTCCATCGGATCAACCAGCGAGGTCGCTGCAACGGTCGCCGCACGCGCATCGGGTGCAACTTCGATGGCGGACATACGCTCAGCAACATCATCAGCGGCAAGGCGAACCTGGTCGATGATTTCATCCAGGTGCAGGTGGAGCGAACGGAAGCCGAGGCCTTCGATGTTCCAGTGTGCCTGCTTGCCCTGAAGCGACAGATCGGTCAGATCAACAAGAGCCTGCTGCAAAGCTGCTGCAACAACGGGGTGTGCGTGAGTCATATTGTTCTCCTAAAACCTATCCAAACGTGCGAACCGCAAGGGCCGCACCATTGCTATCACTTCTGACAACTCCATTTTTGGCGATCGTATTCCCTTTCGCACTATAAGGTGAAATATCCGACAAGGGTTGTGACATAACTTCGATAAAGCGTCAGAAGTACTCAAAAATCGTGGATTTTACTTAAATAGTGTTCCCAAAATTGAACGCGTTAGCGAGCGTGCTGCAGTCGTTCCAACGGACCTGACCGTCGACTCAATCACGCGCTGTGTGGCGCGTGCACGACGCTCCTCAGCCTTTTCGGCCTCGCGACGCTTACGCTCTTCGGCCTTCTCGACCTCGCGCTGCAAGCGCTCAAGTTCCTTCTGGCGGGCAGCCTCTTCCTTCGCTGCCTGCTTCTCGGCTTCCTTCTGCGCCTTCGCTTCTTCAAGCTGACGCTGTGCCTCAGCGGCCTTCTCCTCAGCGGCCTTAGCGGCATCTGCAAGACGCGCTTGCATCAATTCGAATGCCGATTCGTTATCAACCGCGTCACGATAACGCGACAAGAGCGGCGAGGAATTAATGATTGAAGAGACAACACCTGGATCAGCCGGGCCCATGACAGCGGCGGGTGCATCCAACATGGTCGGAGCAACCGGGGTCGGGCGACCCTTCTCATCCAGAACCGTCACGACAGCCTGACCGGTACCCAGCGAAGTCAGCACCTCAGCCAGATCCAGGGGAGAGGTCGGGAAGGTCGAAACTGCCTTCTTGAGGTTTGCCGCATCGTTTGGAGTGTGCGCACGCAGTGCGTGCTGAACGCGTGAACCGAGCTGAGCCAAAACCTCGTCGGGGACGTCGGTGGGGGACTGGGTAACAAAGACAATGCCCACGCCCTTAGAACGAATCAAACGCACTGTCTGCACGACTGCCTGGAGGAACTGCTTTGAGGCATCGGTGAACAGCAGGTGCGCCTCGTCAAAGAAGAAGACCAACTTCGGCTTATCGGGGTTGCCCACTTCCGGCAAAGTTTCAAAGAGCTCAGCCAAGAGCCACATGAGGAAGGTTGAGAACAAAGCGCCCTGGCTGCCCAGGTCGGGAAGTTCCAGCGACGAAATGACGCCGCGACCGTCCATCGACACGCGCATGAGATCAGCGATATTGAAGGCGGGCTCACCGAAGAAAACATCGCCGCCCGAGGCCTCCAGAGCAGCAAGCTCACGCAGGATTACGCCTGCAGTTGCTGGGGAAACACCACCGATGCCCTTGAGCTCGTCCTTGCCTTCGTCGTTGTTTGTCAGGTAGTCGATGACCGAACGCAGGTCCTTGAGGTCAATCAGCGCGAGCTGCTGACCATCGGCCCAGTGGAAGATCAACTGGAGGGCTGAGGCCTGAGTGTCGTTCAAGCCCAGCACGCGCGAAAGCAGAAGCGGTCCGAATTCGGTGATGGTTGTACGGATCGGCACGCCTTCGCCGCGGCCACCCAGGGTAAGCAGTTCCGTGGGGAATGCCTTACCTTCCCAGTTCTGACCAATGCTTGCGCAACGTGCAAGGAGCTTCTCAGAAGAGGTACCCGCCTGAGCCAGACCGGTGAGGTCACCCTTGATATCGGTGACGAAAACGGGAACTCCGGCTTCTGAGAGACGCTCGGCCATCAGCTGTAGGGTTCGCGTCTTACCGGTACCGGTTGCGCCGGCAACCAAGCAGTGGCGGTTCATCAGTCCCAGCGGAATTCCAACAGGTGCGCCGGGAACCGGAGTATCGCCATCCAAGAAAGCACCCAGTCGCATCGAAGGCGAGGTAAAGGAGTAGCCCGCGCGGACCTGCTCCGCGTAGCCCTGCAGTTCGCCTTCGCTTGCCGAGGCCTGGGCCGGGGCGGCGGGAGCGGCTTGCGCAGGCGCAGCCGGGGCAGCCGGCGCACTTTCCGCAGGCGCAGCTTCCGGGGTTTGGGCGGGAGCAGCTTCGGAAGGAGCTGCCTGCTCAGCCAAAGCGTTATCGAGGGCGGCCTGCGCGGCCTCGGCCTTTTCGGTTGCTGCATCGGCAGCGGCGGCCTGGGATGCGGCCTCGTTCTGGTCGCCCTGGCCACCTTGAGCGGCAAGAGCGGCATCGAGGGCAGCCTGCGCAGCCTGAGCCTTTGCGGCAGCGGCTTCGGCGGCGGCCTGCGCGGCCTCGGCCTTCAGGCGTGCAATTTCAGCGGAATCGGTCATTGTGGGTCCTCGCAGTGTTGTGGTGGAAGTGGTCGTTAGGCATTCCAGTGCTGACGCAGGGCGTCGCACACGGCATTGTAGGTTGAGTGGTCTACGGTCGCTCCCTCGCGGCGAACATCGCCGGGGGCAACAATGAGTAGGCGGTCCAGGCGCACCTGACTGGGGCGGCCCTGCGGATCCCACGCGCCGGTTCCGATGGGGAACCAGTAGCGTCCCCAATGTGCCTCTTGCTCGGCATCCTTGCGGTGGTCCTTGGACGTCAACTGGGCGACAACAAACCCCTGCTGTACTCGTGAAAGCACGACAACGGGACGATCTTTGCCCTGGGTCGGGTCCTCTTCATAGGAGACCCACGTCCACACGACCTCGCCGGGATCCGCATCCCCATCGGGATTCGGCTCGTATTGGAAAGGAGGAAGTCCGTGTGCGCGAACGTCCCACACCTTGTTTCCCTTCCCCGAGGCCTGGGCGGCGGAGGAAGAAGAGCGTGCAGTGTGTGAACTGCGTGAAGAAGAGGAAGAACGGGAGGATGAGTGCGACGAGGAACGTTTGCGTCCCTTCGAGGAACCCATTTCCTCTTTCATGCTTTGGCCTGCGGCCTGGATAAAGATCGCGAGAAGTCGCTTAATGAAGTCCACGTGGTCTCCAGGTTTGACGGAACAATACCCTAAGTGTAAAGGGACTGAGGCGCTTATTCCGTGGCAAAAACGCGAGGTCGAACGCGTGCGGTTTCAAACCATGCACACTGCCCGGGCGCAAGCGGGGTATCACTGTTGAGCTGAGTGGATAAAACCCCCGTCGAAACAAGCGGCCGGTGCTCTGAAGGAACAACGACAGTGGAGTCTGAGGTGTTGAAAACAACTAAAACTTGAGCACTCATATGGACCAAGCAATCAGGTCCAGCCCAAGCAAGGCCTCGTACGTGGGCAAGGGATCCCGTCCCCATTCCGTGCTCAGCTCGGGTACGCAGCGCCTGCTGGATCAGCAACACAAAGGAAGGAGGAATGGCATCACTTGGTGGCGAATTAAAGTAGACGGCTCCTGGAAGAGAGAGTGCAAATAGAGTTCGCGCACGATGGAACTCGCTGTCCTCGTAGGGAAGAGCTGGCCATGCTGCCACGTGCCCCAAAGGGTCACGGTTCATGAAAGTATTTGCGATCGAATCGCAGAGCTCAGGGTTCTTCCATTTAATGTCCAGAAGAGTGTCGTTACGCAGGTGGTGGAACCAGGACTCTTGAAGGATTTCCTTTAAATCCGCGTCATCCATGTGCGGCAGGCTGGAGGTGAGAATAGGCAGAGTATCGGTATTAGCCACCTCTGCCATCACCAGGCGAAGTAGATGCATGAACTCTTGACGCTCAGATGAATTCGGTCCGTATTGCGTGAGCGGCAAGGTCCCAAGATCAATCCCGTCGACCTCCGCGTCAACGCATGCTCGCACGCGGCCAAGCAGCGTTGTTACCGTTTCATCGCTGGAATAAGGCCCGTTGAAATCGTGAGTATTCCATTCAGCTGCAGCGGGAAGATGGACGATGATCTTGACGCCGACCCTATGGAAATGCCTGACAAGAGCAGCGAGTTCCGGATTGACTCCCCAGATCATTTGTGGAATCGGGGAAATAAGTAGGGCATCTACGCCCACCCTGGCGAACTGAATCGCTTCCTTGCTCAGCAGCTGAGCAAGCTCATGATCAACGCGACTGGGGATGCGGCAAATTGCAGATGAATGCCACCACGGGTGGGTGCCTTTTCGGGCAGCATGGACCAATGTCGTTACTACCCGGGTCCCCTTCGTTGCATTCACAGCCCTATTCTTGCAGTTTTAGGCATCGAAAGGGTACTTGAAGCAGTTAGGCTTATCACGTGCACACTCAGTATCCGTATAGCTCCGCAGACCGTGACCGTTATGTTTCAGAGACTCAGAAGTCCTCTGTGCGTACAGATTTCGAACGCGATCGAGCCAGAGTGCTGCATTCCTCAGCACTACGACGTTTGGGTGAAAAAACGCAGGTCCTGGGGCCAACCTCGGATGATTTCGTGCGCACGCGCCTGACTCACTCCCTTGAGGTTGCGCAGGTGGGACGCGAGCTGGGGAAGGAACTGGGGGCCAACCCCGATGTTGTCGATGCCGCATGTCTTTCCCACGACCTCGGGCATCCGCCATTTGGACACAATGGTGAACGTGCACTCAATGAACTTGCGGCTGAAATCGGTGGCTTTGAAGGGAATGCGCAGACACTGCGAATCGTTGCACGCCTGGAACCAAAGGTTATCGCAGAGGAAGGCCCCGCTGGACTGAATCTCACGCGCGCAACCCTTGATGCGATTTGCAAGTACCCCTGGGCGAAGGGTGAAGGCCCGAACCGGGAAAAGTCCTTGCGAAAGTATTCGGTCTACGACGATGATCGCCCGACTTTTGAATGGATGCGTGAAGGCGTGACTCCCGGGGCGCGTTGTTTGGAAGCTCAAATTATGGATCTTTCCGATGACATCGCGTACTCGGTGCACGATGTCGAAGACGCGGTTGCAACCGGAAAGATGGATCTTGAGAACTTGTGCAGCGATGCGCATACCCAGGGTGTCATCGACTCGACTATGAAGTGGTACGGGACTTCAGTTTCTGAAGACGATCTGGTTCAGGCGTTTGAGCGCCTGGTGACCATGCCCGAATGGCTCAGTGCCTTCAGTGGCTCATATGCGGATTTGGCTGCCTTAAAGGACCTCACCAGCGAACTGATCGGCCGATTTTGTAACGCGACAGTCGCGGCCACCCGTGAAATTGCAGGAGACGAACCCCTGGGCCGCTATCGCGCGGAGCTCGTTGTTCCGGCGCAAACCCGGGCAGAAATTCAGGTTCTTAAGGGCATGGCTGTCCACTATGTCATGAGCCCGCGCGAAAGTGAACCTGTTTACTATCAGCAGCGCACGCTGCTCAATGACTTGGTTGACGCGCTTATCAACGCCGGCCCCGAAGATCTTGAACCTCCCTTTGCCGCTCAATGGCGCGCAACCACGGATGAGGGGAAGCGTTTGCGGGTCGTTATCGACCAAGTCGCCTCGTTGACCGATATCTCAGCTTCACGCTGGCATGCAAAGCTGTGCGGGATGCTCTCCTCGCAGCTTTAAACAGAGCCCCGGTGCCAATCCACATGCCCCTGCTAAGGAAGTGTCCACTCGCTAAACTGAACTCATGGCCGGCCTGATCCTCAAAGAAGACATCGCCGCCGTACGTGATGCCTCGCGCATTGAAGAAATCGTCGGCGAGCGCGTCGCACTGCGCCCTGCGGGTGTTGATTCTTTGAAGGGATTGTGCCCATTTCATGATGAACGCACGCCCTCGTTCCACGTTCGTCCCTCTCAGGGGTTTTGGCACTGTTTTGGCTGTGGAGAAGGCGGAGACGTCATCAGCTTTGTTCAGAAAGTTGATTCTCTTTCCTTTACCGAGGCCGTAGAAGCCTTGGCCCTCAAAGCCGGGATTACTCTGCGTTACGAGGCCGCGGGAAGCGGGACGCTTCGCCGTGAGGAGCCGGGGCGTCGTCAGCGCCTTCTTGATGCACACCGCGTGGCTGAGGAGTTTTATCAGGCGCAGCTCACCTCCCCCGAAGCGCACCTCGGGCGTCAATTTTTGGGACGGAGGGGCTTTGATGAAGCGATGTGCCGTCACTTTGGGATCGGCTACTCTCCGGCCTCGTGGGATGCACTGACGCGTCACCTTCGTTCCAAGGGTTTCACCGATCAAGAGATTGAAACTGCCGGTCTGGCGACTCGTGGTAACCGCGGACTTTATGACCGTTTCCGTGGAAGGCTGATGTGGCCAATCCGCGATATTACGGGTGCGACTGTTGGTTTTGGTGCCCGGCGTTTGAATGATGAGGACAAAGAATCCCCGAAGTACCTCAACACCCCTGAAACGCCGATTTATCACAAGTCCCAAGTCCTGTACGGTTTGGATCTTGCGAAGAAAGAAATCACTCAGGGACGCAGGGTTGTCATTGTTGAGGGCTACACCGATGTCATGGCTGCCCACGCTGCGGGTGTCGGCTGCGCTGTTGCAACCTGTGGCACCGCTTTTGGTGAAGAACACGTCAAGATTGTTCGCCGACTGCTGGGAGATACCGCCGATAGTGCGGCGGGAGTCGTTTTAAGCAATGGGAAGACCCATGGTGGTGAAGTGATCTTCACCTTCGATGGCGATGCTGCCGGTCAAAAAGCTGCGCTTCGTGCATTTGATATGGATCAAAACTTTGCGGCGCAGACCTTTGTCGCCGTCGAGCCCCACGGTATGGACCCCTGCGAATTACGCATGGCCCAAGGCGAGCGTGCGGTTGTAGAGCTGGTGAACTCTCGGACTCCGCTTTTTGAGTTCGTCATTCGCTCCGTCCTGCGCCAATTGGATCTCAGGACTGCGGAGGGTCGCGTTAAGGCTCTTCGTGCCGCTGCTCCCGTGGTCGCTCGCATTCGTGACCGCGCTCTCCAACGCGAATACACCAGGTCGCTCGCTGGCTGGATTGGTATGGATATTTCTGAGGTAGCGCGTGCGGTTCGCTCCTCTGGGAGCTCGCGCCCGGCCTCGAACGGGCGCGGGGGAGCGACTCCCGAGGCCTCGGCCCCCATGCCCGCACGGCGCGGTCCCGAAGACCCCGTGTCAAAGATTGAACGCCAGGCCTTAGAAGCGTTGGTTCAATACCCCATGTATGTGGTGGGCTCGGGATTTGAAGAACTTGGGGGAGAGGCATTCTCGGTGCCTTCCCACCGCGCAGTTCACGACGCGATTCGAGCCGCAGGGGGTCTTGACGCTTTTGTCAAACTTCTTCGTCAGGCCGAAGAACATTTCGGTAAAGGGGAGAAAGCTGTGCAAGCAGCGACTCGCGCCTTCGTTGATGACGTGCGCGAGCTGATGATTCCCGAAGTTGCAGCGGTTTTGATGGAACTTGCGGTTGCCCCGCTGCCGCAGGATCGCGAAGATCAGCTTCGCGCATACTGTCGCGGAGCGATGGGGGCAATGGTGCGTTTGGACGTGACGCGCAGGCTGGCCGATGCGAATGCGAACCTTCAGCGCCTGAGCGAAGATGATCCGCAGTACACCCAAGCATTCCGAGAGCTGATGCGTCTGGAAGAAGTGCGTCGCCGCTTTACCGAACGCGCACAATAGCCCCTGCGGCAGGTACTACTCCAGTCCAACGCTTTCTCGCAGCTGGCGTTCGAATGAATGAGCCACTGCGATTCCTTCATCATCCAGTGGGCCGCCCGCCGAAAGGACAGAGAACAGCTCACCGTCTTCACGCCTGCGAATTTGTCCGGTGATCACCGTTCCAGAAGGAGCCGTGACATTTCGGACAACGACCTGCGTGCGGTTCACCTTCTCAGAAAGGTCTTCCATAAAAGGACGCATTGACGAGTCGCTGGATTTGAGAGTCAAAGGGGTGCGGGAAGGATCAACCCAGGTCACGCGAAGTTCCTGCTTTTCACCGTTCCATCGCGCGTTTTGGATTTCGTACCACATTCCCGAATCAACAACGTGATCATCGTCGATCAGGATCAAAGCAAAACGTCCCGAAACCAGAACCCTCGAATCGGAGAGCTCAATATGGGGCGAATTGGCATCCCCTGTGGGAACAACGCCTTGCCAGGCCAGTTTTGTGTTGTCACTTTCCGTGCTCATTGAAGTGTCACCACCGCTGGAATCGAGACACCGGGAGCTTTGGCCCACAGGCGAACATCATCCAGTGCGGCGCGAGCGCCGAAAAGTCGCACATCCTGGGAGTCTGAAGCGAAGAGATTGATATCCGCACGCATTGATGCTTGAGCAAGAGAGGCGGGGGAGTGATCAGGCATCGAACAGCGCAGCTGGCGCGTGTCTTTGCTTCCGCGTTCTAAAGAACGTGAGGCCCGATCAAGAAGCGCGTTTTGAATAGTTTCTGCCGATGAGAAGTCCTCGCTTGTCACCGCGGACTTCGGAAGTGTCTGAGCGATGCAATCCCAATTGGCCGTTGTCTGAGCGGCCTGTTCCGAGTTCGCGAAAGCAGAAGTCGTTTGTGAAGGCTGGGGGAGGGCTAAATCTGAAGAGGTGCCGGTGTGAACAATCCACGAAGGCGTCTTTCCACTTTGGCCAATCAGGCGCTGAGCCAGCGCATCAACATCGTGCTCGCCCTCATCCAAGTCAATTGCGTAGGCATTCGCCAATTGCACTGCCGAGGCGTAGCGCCCCAGCGCGACTGCGCCAAGCTGGCGTGCCTCTTCGCTCGAGGTCATGGCCGGGTTTGCTGCGGTCTGAAGATCTCGGCGAGCCGAGATGACCAGCCAGGAGACGAAATCCTTCACCGTGTAGGGAGCTTCTGCAATCGCTTCGGGCTGGGGGAGTGAAGCGGCATCCTCGCGGCCCTTCCATGGCTCCCATACTCCTCCGAGGAATTCCAAGCGTTCCCGGGAACTTGCAGCTACGGCCTCGAGAGCGGAAGAACACGAGGCGCATTGGGTGGCAAGGGAAGCAAGGGAATGCGCGCGATCGGCGGCGGCGGCCTCGGTACGCGCAGAGGTGTCACGGGACAGTGCGAAACCGGTCAAAGCGGGCAGGCTACTGGGGGATTCCACGTGGATTCCACACGCTCCAAGGCTAAGAGCACAGGCAGCAACGAACGCAGTGAAGAGTTTCGGGTGTTTCACAACAACATCATCCCATGGTCAAAAGACGAGTACGATTGCCTAGAATACCGTGTCGCGTGAAGGAGTGAAGGTGGCACCCACACAGATTGAAGAACAAGTCCGTGCGCTGGTTGAAGGTATTGTCACCGGGGCCGGAGCCGAACTTGATGCGGTGACTATTCTCAAGCAGAATGGCGCCCTGGTCTGCCGAATCACCGTCGAAGAGCCCCTGGGAAGCGAAAGGCTCTCCTCGGATGCGCTCGCGGATATCTCACGCGCAATTTCCAAAACTATGGATGCCGCTGACCCGATTTCTGACGCATACATGCTGGAAGTCTCCACTCCGGGTCTCGAACGCGAATTGAAGAAACCTGACCATTGGAAGCGCCAAATTGGCGGATTGGTCAGCGTCAAGATGCGAAATGGTGACAAATTTCTGGGACGGGTCAGCAATGCCGATGATAAAGGCGCTACTGTAGACACTGGCGCTGAAAGCCACACAATTGCATATGACGAGATCAAGAAGGCGCGTTCGCGCGTCGACTTCGGCTCGTGGGAATGAGGGACGCTATGGAAATCGATATGACCGCCCTGCGAATGGTCGAACATGAGAAAGGGGTATCGCTCAATACCCTTGTTGATGCCATCGAAGAGGCATTGCTGAAGGCGTACCACAACATCCCCGGCGCAATTGCAAAGGCTCGAATTGAGATCGATAAGCGCACGGGTCGCGTGACCGTTATGGCCACCGAAGAAGACGAAGAGGGTAACCCCATCGGCGAATTCGATGACACCCCCAAGAACTTCGGCCGCATTGCACAGTCCACCGCGCGTTCCGTCATCATGCAGCGCCTGCGCGATGCTGATGATCAGCGTGTTTTGGGTGACTTTGCCGGCAAGACCGGTCAGATTGTGACCGGTGTCGTGCAGCAGTCGCGTGACTCGCGTATGACCACCGTGAAGCTGGCCGATGATTTCGAGGCCATTCTTCCCGATTCAGAGAAGGTCCCCGGAGAGGACTACTCGCACGGAACCCGCCTGCGCGCACTGATCGTTTCCGTCGAGCGTACCGACCGCGGTGCTCGTATCACCCTGTCGCGCACCCACCCCGGTTTGGTCAAGGGACTGTTCGAGCGCGAAGTTCCCGAGATTCAGCAGGGACTGGTTAAGATCAAGGCCATTGCCCGCGAGGCCGGTCACCGATCCAAGATTGCCGTGGTTGCTACCCGCGAAGGCGTGAATGCCAAGGGCGCATGCATCGGCCCGATGGGCTCGCGTGTTCGTGCGGTGATGACGGAACTTGGTGGCGAAAAGATCGACATCGTGGACTGGTCTGAAGATCCGGCACGTTTCGTTGCAAATTCGCTGTCCCCTGCGCGCGTGGCTCGCGTTGTCGTTCACTCCGTGGAACAGCGCACTGCAACAGCGATCGTTCCCGACTTCCAGCTTTCGCTGGCAATCGGTAAGGAAGGGCAGAACGCTCGACTTGCCGCGCGTCTGACCGACTACCACATCGACATCCATTCCGACACTGAGAATGGCGAAGAAGGACTGGCATCGCGTTCGTCTACACCGGATGACGTGATCAGTCGCTCACAATCCGATGGCTTGGAAGAGGACTGACTCGGCTAAGCTTAAAGGCGTGTCTGACTCCACTCTGATGCTTCGCACCTGTGTGGGGTGTGGATTACGCGCGCAACGTGCGGAACTTATCCGTGTTGTTGCGACCTCTGACGGGGATCTGCATGTTGATCATCGTCGTCAACTTCCCGGTCGGGGAGCGTGGTTTCATCCCGAGGCCCGCTGCCTAGACCTCGCCCGCCGCAAGCGGGCGATCGGGCGTTCACTGCGTCGATCAGTAGAAATGACTGACGAACAGTGGGCTGAACTGGGGAAGGAAATTCTGTCTGCGGCGCACAGGGCGCCGGACAACGAGTAGCGAAAGCGGGTTGAAAGCCCATGGGCACCCGATGAGTACCCAGCGATGAGCTGCCTGCAATATCAGTGATACGTCTCCGTTCGGGGACGTTCCCGAACAAGGAGAAAAGTGGCAAAACTGCGTGTCCACGAGCTCGCCAAAGAGCTCGGAATCCCCAGCAAGGAATTGCTGGCCTACCTGCGAGACAAGGGCGAATACGTTAAAGCTTCTTCGTCCGCACTTGAACCGCCCGTAGCGCGTGAAGCGCGCGAGCACTTTGAAAAGCTTTCCGGTTCAGCATCGGGTGACGCTAAGAGCGCCCCGAAGAAGGCGGCCCCCAAGCCCAAGGCAAAGGCTTCCGCCAAGACCGCTGAAACCGCCCCGGCAGCACCCGCACAGGATGACGCTCCTGCAGCTGCCGAAGCTCCCAAGCCTTCTGCTCATAAGCCTGGGCCTCGTGCGCCCAAGGCGGCAGCACCAAAGGCCGCAGCAGCCGAAAAGGCCGAAGCTGCACCCCGCGCTCCCAAACCGGCACCGCGCCAAGCTCGTGGAAGCCATGAGGAAGCCCCCAAGCCTGCAGCTGGTGCTCCCAAGCCCGGAGCTCCTCGCGCCCCGCGTCCCGGTGGCTCTGCAGCCAAGCCGGGTGCGCCTCGTCCCGGAGCACCCCGTCCCGGTGGCCCTCGCCCCGGAAACAACCCCTACGCATCCAGCCAGGGAATGCCCCGTCCCGGTGGCAGCCAGGGCGGTCGCGGTGGAAACCGTCCCGCACGTGGCGCACAGGGCGAGCGCCCGGCACGTCCCGGTGGTGCTCAGGGAGCACGTCAGGGTGGACCTCGTCCGCAGCGCAGTGGCGCACCTTCCGGTGGCGGCCCGCGTCCGAACCCGGGGATGATGCCCGGACAGGCGAACTTCGCTCGCTCGGGTGGCCCCGCACCTTCTTCTGAACGTCCTCGTGGTGGCCGAGGCCGCGGTACCCGTCCGGGTGGCGGTAACGGTGGCGGCCAGGGCGCTCCCGGAGCAAATGCCGGTGGCGGTTTCGCTCCGCCGCGCGGTGGTCGCGGTGGCGGCCGCGGTGCAACGCCGGGCGCATTCGGTCGCGGTGGCGGCAAGAGCTCGCGCGGACGTAAGTCGAAGCGCGCAAAACGTCAAGAGTTTGAACAGCAGAACGCACCCGTCATTGGCGGCGTTTCGATTCCTCGTGGCGATGGACAGCAGATCCGCATCCGCCAGGGTGCCTCTCTTGCTGACTTCGCTGAGAAGATCAACGTCAATCCCGCAGCGCTGGTGACCGTCCTCTTCCACCTGGGAGAGATGGCAACTGCCACGCAGTCGCTGGATCAGGACACCTTCGAAGCACTGGGCGCAGAGCTCGGCTACGACGTCAAGGTTGTCTCGCCTGAAGATGAGGATCGCGAACTGCTCGAGTCCTTCGACATCGACCTCGAAGCCGAAGAGCTGGACGATGCAGAGAACATGCAGCCGCGTCCCCCGGTCGTCACGGTCATGGGCCACGTCGACCACGGTAAGACCAAGCTGCTCGACGCCATCCGTCACACCGACGTTGTCGACTCTGAGCACGGTGGCATTACCCAGCACATTGGTGCCTACCAGGTGCAGGTGAAGTCCGAGGATGGAACTCCTCGCCGTATCACCTTCATCGATACCCCCGGTCACGAGGCCTTCACCGCTATGCGTGCTCGTGGTGCGCAGGTCACCGATATTGCGATCCTCGTGGTTGCAGCGGATGACGGTGTCATGCCTCAGACTGTTGAAGCAATCAACCACGCGCAGGCCGCTGGCGTGCCGATCGTTGTTGCAGTCAACAAGATCGATAAGGAAGGCGCGAACCCCGATAAGATTCGTGCCCAGCTCACCGAATATGGCCTGGTTGCCGAAGAGTACGGTGGCGACGTCATGTTCGTCGACATCTCGGCCAAGCAGCGCAAGGGTATCCGTGAGCTTCTCGAGGCCGTGCTGCTGACTGCTGATGCAGCGCTGACCCTTGAAGCGAACCCCGATACCGATGCCCGCGGTGTCGCTATCGAAGCGAACCTGGATAAGGGCCGCGGTGCAGTGGCGACCATGCTGGTTCAGCGCGGTACCCTGCGCGTCGGCGATTCCCTGGTTGTCGGTTCCTCGCACGGCCGTGTTCGTGCGATGTTCGACGACAGCGGTAACGATGTCGCCGAGGCCGGACCCTCGACCCCCGTTGCAGTGCTGGGCTTGACCTCGGTTCCTCGCGCTGGTGACTCCTTCTTGGTCGCCACCGATGACCGTACTGCCCGCCAGATCGCTGATAAGCGCGAGGCCGCAGAACGTCAGGCCATGCTGGCCAAGCGCCGTAAGCGCGTCTCCCTTGAGGACTTCGATAAGGTCCTTAAGGAAGGCGAGGTCGATACCCTCAACCTGGTCATCAAGGGTGACGTCTCCGGTGCTGTTGAAGCCCTGGAAGACTCGCTGCTGCGCATCGATGTGGGCGAAGAGGTTGCTCTTCGCATCATCCACCGCGGTGTTGGTGCAATTACCCAGAACGACGTCAACCTGGCAACCGTGGACAACGCGGTCATTATTGGCTTCAATGTCCGCCCGGCTGAACGCGTTCAGGAACTGGCCGATGCCGAGGGCGTCGAGATCAAGTACTACAACGTCATCTACTCGGCGATCGACGATGTCGAGGCCGCGATGAAGGGCATGCTCAAGCCGATCTACGAAGAGGTCGCACTGGGCAGCGCGGAGATCCGTCAGGTCTTCCGTTCCGGCAAGTTCGGCAACATCGCAGGTTCGATTGTCCGCAATGGCACCATCAAGCGTGGAACCAAGGCTCGCCTGGTCCGCGACGGTGTGGTTGTTGCAGACAACCTGGAGATCGCATCGCTTCGCCGCGAGAAGGACGATGTCACCGAGGTCCGCGAGGGCTACGAATGTGGTATCACCTTGGGTTACAAGGACATTCAAGAAGGCGACATTATCGAGACCTGGGAAATGCGCGAAAAGCCGCGTGACTGAGGTCTTCGCTGAGACAAGGGTTTGGGCCCCGCACCTGCTGGTGCGGGGCCCAAACTTTAGTTTCGTCGGTGGCTGTTTTGAGCGCGGCTCGATTGACTGCACTCAAAACAGCGAGAGAGCGATTACATGCCGCCCATGATCTGTGCGACGAGGATCTTGCCGATCATGGCAACGGGGTAGACCAGTGCATAGCCCAAAGAGACGCGCGGATCCATATTCGTGCGAGAGTTCGCGAATGCAAGGACTGCGGGTTGCGTTTGAGCACCAGCGAGTAGACCAGAGAGCTTCGTTCCACCCATCTTGAAGATCCAGCGCATGACGACGTACAGGCCAACGGCCATGATCGAGGTCATGATGATGCCCAGCAAGAGGATCTGCAGCCAGGTGCCAGAGGTGAAAGCCTTTTCGATCTGACCACCGGCGTTAGCACCCGCTTGCGCGAGGAAGACCAGAAGACCAAACTCAGCCAGAACCTGACCGGCCGTGAAAGGCATTGCGGTCACGAAGGGACCAATGCGTCCCAGACGTCCGAAGATCAGGCCGACGATCAACGTTCCAGCAGCCGAACCAATCGAGAAGTAAGCACCGGTTGGGGTAAAGATCGGGATTTCGCCAATGAGAATGCCCAGTGCCATGCCGACGCCCAAGGCGATTGGGTTCAGGTCGGAGAGGCCACGTGCGGAGTCACCGAAGAACTTCGTAATCTCGCGCATCTTTGAGGTTGGTGCCACGACACGAACGCGGTCACCCTGCTGAAGAATCAGGCCGGGTTCGGCGATCATATCCACGTCGCCTCGGCGGACTCGGGAAATTGTTGCGGAGTACTTATCCGCCAGGCCCAGCTCTTCAACGGTGTGACCGGCGAGCTTCGGGTTAGAAATCGTCACGCGACGGAAGTCCAAGTATGCGCGGTCTTCGATCAAGGAGTGTGAAGAGGGATGACCGAGCTCAGTTGCAACTCGGGCAACCAATTCACGGGGGCCGACGACGGTTACCAAGTCGCCCTGATCAAGGGTGTCGTTCATCGAGGGACGCATAATGGGGCCGGTTTCGCCTCGGCGCAGACGCGAGAATGTGACCTTTGAACCCATCATTGTGTGAATATCGCCGATGCAAGGGTGGTCACCGCGCTCGACGCGAATCGTACGGTTCGCCAGGGGAGAGGGGGCATCTTTATCGCGCTTACCGTAAGAGAGAGCTGCTGCAGAAGCGATGAGCATTCCGACGACGCCGAAGAGGTAAGCAATCGAATAACCGACCGTCGCAAGGTCCAACTTCCCCGAGGCCTCGCCAGCAGCGGACAGAGCCGGAGTGTTGGTTACTGAACCGGCGAAGGTGCCGGCGATGAGTGCGGGGTCCATTCCCCACATGCGGCCGATAACTTCGCCGGCGGCTGCGGATACGCCGTAAAGAGCAACCATTGCCAAGATAGGACCGACCGCGCTCTTGATGTTGTGAAAGAAAGAAGCACCGGAGTTCATACCGATAGCGAAGGCGAAGAGTGCAAGGCCAAGTGTGCCCAGCTCTCGGGTAACGCGCAGGTGAATTCCGTAGGTTTCGGCCCATGCGGACAGGATGATTGCAAGGAAAAGGACAGCTGCTGCGCCCAACCCGATGCCCTTGATCTTGATGTGGCCAAAAGCCATTCCCACGCCAATGAGGAGGAACAAGAACAGGACAGGCTGATCAGCAAGCTTGGTAAATAAGATCTCCACTGTGAGGGCTCCATTGTCTGGTGATCAGGATTTTTTCTATCCGTTTTCAGTATCTGACTCTTCTGGGAAAGGACAAAATGGGCGATTCGCGAGATTCTGCGGAAATGGTGCTAATTGCTCTTAGCTCACGTCTGACAAATTTTCGATTTTGAGGCCAAGGTCCCAGTTATCTTGAACTGTGAGATCAAAAGGCCGATGGTGACTCAAGCCCGTACGGTTAGAGACGTGATGAAGCTTCGCATTTCAGGAATTCTCGTCTCGGTCATCGTACCCAGGCGTGCGATTCCTGCCGTGTGAATTGTCGGATGGAACGCACGCCACAATCCCCGCGCACTTGCGCTACGCGTTTTCGGCCTCGGGAACAGAGAAGAACGCGCCCGCACCTGTGAAGGGGATTTTTTCATGCCAACACCCCATGATTCGCCAAGGAATTGCGGCGCAAACCGCGCTCCTTGAAGCGGAAGCGTAGAACCGACTGGAAGGCTGATGATGACTGAAGAACAACGCCAGGTCATGACCGGCGCACAGGCCATTGTGAATACCCTTGAAGCCCTGGGGGTCACCGACGTTTTCGGTATGCCCGGTGGAGCAATTCTTCCCACCTACGATCCCCTGATGAGCTCGTCACTGCACCACATCTTGGTTCGCCACGAGCAGGGCGCGGGACACGCCGCGCAAGGCTACGCACTGGCAAGCGGGAAGGTCGGTGTTGCCATTGTGACCTCGGGTCCGGGCGCGACGAATACCTTGACAGCAATCGCAGACGCGAATATCGATTCGGTCCCGATCGTTGTGATTTCCGGCCAGGTCGGTGCGTCGTTGATCGGAACTGACGCATTCCAGGAAGCTGACATCGTCGGGGCATCGATGCCCTTGGCAAAGCATTCCTTCCTGGTCACTCGCGCGGCTGAGATCCCTCAGCGTCTGGCTGAAGCCTTCCACATCGCCTCGACCGGTCGTCCCGGTCCGGTCCTCGTGGACATTACCCGTTCGGCTCAGGTTGAAGAATTTGAATACCAGTGGCCGGTTGAGCTGCAGCTTCCCGGCTATGAGCCCGCATTCGAGCCCGTTCCCCGCCAAATTGCTCGCGCCGCCGAGGAAATCGCGCGAGCCCAGGCTCCCGTGCTCTACGTCGGTGGTGGCCTCGTCCGCGCCCGTGCGGAAGAAGAACTACGCGCGCTGGTGGAATTGTCCGACGCAGCAGTCGTCACAACGCTTCCCGCACGCGGAGCTTTCCCTGACTCTGACCCGCACAACCTCAAGATGCCGGGTATGCACGGTACGGTTCCCGCGGTTGGAGCACTGCAGCGCGCGGACTTGATTGTGGCTTTGGGCGCGCGTTTTGATGACCGCGTGACCGGCCAGCTGGACTCCTTCGCGCCTCGCGCACGCATTGTGCACATCGATATTGATCTGGCAGAGATGTCGAAGAATCGCTACGCAGACGTGGCCGTGGTTGCGGATTTGAAGCCCGCCTTGGCCGCTCTGAATGCTGCTCTTCCCGAGGCCTACGAGCGCTTGGGGCGTCCGGACCTTTCGGGATGGTGGCGTTACCTCAACCGTCTGCGTGAGAAGTATCCGCTTGGCTGGAGCGAGCCGAGCGACGGTTTCATGGCTCCCCAAGAGGTGATTTCGAAGCTTTCTGAGATTGCCGGTCCCGATGCGATCTACGTGACCGGTGTGGGACAGCACCAGATGTGGGCGGCTCAGTTCCTTCAACTGGAAAAGCCTTCCCACTTCATTTCATCGTGTGGTTTGGGAACCATGGGATACTGCATCCCCGCAGCGATGGGCGCTCAGGTGGGCGCCCCCGAATCGGTCGTCTGGGCGATCGATGGTGATGGTTCCTTCCAGATGACTAACCAGGAACTGGCAACCTGCACTGTGAACGGAATTCCTGTGAAGGTCGCGCTGATCAATAACTCCGTGTTGGGAATGGTCCGCCAGTGGCAGACGCTGTTCTACGGTGAGCGCTACTCGAACACGACCCTGAATCCGCAAGATGGTGAGCAGATCCCGAACTTCGAGATGCTTGCTCAGGCCTATGGAATGGCCGCGCGGACCGTGCGCAATGCTGAAGAGATTGAAGAGGCCATTGAATGGGCCATGTCAATTAACGATCGTCCGGTTTTGTTGGACTTTAGGGTTTCTAAAGATGCTATGGTGTGGCCGATGGTTGCAGCCGGCGTCCCCAATGACGATATCCGCTACGCGCGAGATATCGCCCCCGACTGGGAGGTGGAAGACTGATGAGGCATACGCTTTCTGTTCTGGTGGAAAACAAGCCCGGCGTGCTGACCCGCGTCTCCGCTTTGTTTGCTCGCCGAGCCTTCAATATCAAGTCATTGACGGTGGGGGAGACCGAGCACCCCGATATTTCCCGCATGACCATCATTGTTGATGCGGACACCGCCCCCATTGAGCAAGTCAAGCGCCAACTGGGCAAGCTGATCAATGTTCTAAAGATTGTTGAGCTTAACCCCGACGAGGCCGTCGAGCGTCGCATGCTGCTCATGAAGGTTCGTGCTGATGAAACGTGCCGGACCTCGGTGCTGCAGATCGTGGATTTGTTCCGCGCACACGTCGTTGATGTCCATCCCGAAGCGGTCGTTATTGAATCGATCGGTTCACTACCCAAGCTGGAGGCGCTGCTGCGGGCACTTGAGCCCTACGGCGTCACCGAACTCGTTCAATCGGGCGCCGTGGCGATCGGCCGCGGTGACCACTCGATTACGGATCAACTAAAGGAGAATTAACAATGGCAGAGATCATCTACGATGACGGCGCAGACCTGTCGCTGATCCAGTCCAAGAAGGTTGCCGTTATTGGCTACGGCTCACAGGGACACGCACACGCGCTTAACCTGAAGGATTCCGGCGTTGACGTGGTCGTTGGTCTGCGTCCCGGTTCCTCTTCGTGGGCCAAGGCCGAGGCCGCTGGCCTCGAGGTGAAGGATGTTCCCGAGGCCGTGGCCGAGGGCGACGTCGTCTCCATCCTCCTGCCCGACCAAGTTCAGCGTTTCGTTTACGCCGAGCAGATTGCCCCCAACCTGAAGGAAGGCGCAGCCCTGCTCTTCGCGCACGGCTTCAACATCCGCTACGGCTACATCGAGGTCCCCACCGGCCACGATGTCATCATGGTTGCCCCAAAGGGCCCCGGCCACAAGGTTCGCGAGACCTACACCCAGGGCAAGGGCACCCCGGATGTCGTCGCCGTTGAGGTTGACGCTTCCGGTCAGGCTTGGGAGCTGGTTCTGTCCTACGCAAAGGCAATCGGTGGCACTCGCGCCGGCGTCATCAAGACCACCTTCACTGAAGAGACCGAGACTGACCTCTTCGGCGAGCAGGCTGTTCTGTGTGGCGGCGTTTCTCACCTGATCCAGGCTGGCTTTGAGACCCTGGTGAACGCTGGCTACCAGCCCGAGATTGCCTACTTCGAGGTCTGCCACGAGATGAAGCAGATCGTTGACCTGATCAACGAAGGTGGCATCACCAAGCAGCGTTGGTCTTGCTCTGACACCGCTGAGTATGGCGACTACATCTCTGGTCCGCGCGTTATTGGCGAGTCTTCCAAGCAGGCTATGCGCGACATCCTGTCCGATATTCAGGACGGCACTTTCGCACGCCGCTTCATTGAGGACCAGGACAATGGTGCTCTTGAGTTCAAGGCTCTGCGCGCCGAGGAAGAGTCTCACCCGATCGAGGCCACCGGCCAGAAGCTGCGTAAGGCTTTCGGTTGGACCCAGGCCGATGAGGACTACACCGAAGGTAGCGCAGCTCGCTGAGCTGATGCGATCTAAGGTTCGGCCGGCTTCCTTAGCTGAGCTGACTACTGATTAAGACAGAGGTTTTGATCAAACGGCTGCGGGCCGGTGCATACGCACCGGCCCGCAGCGTTTTTGTGTTCGCGTGCGGGTCGGAGCCCTTCCTTCCCGAAAAGACACACGAAGTCGGTGAATGTCATGCCTTATGACCTGTGTCTTTTACTGACTTCGTGTGGAGGGTGGGGGAGAGGCCTTGGATAGGCTGTGCCAATTGAAGCATTTCTGTGTCAAAGCCAGCTACACACGCACAGCACGACACTTACTCGCACGCGCGTCAACAAAAATGGTGCAAATATGCTGAAAGCGAGCGAATAGTATCCTGATGAAACTGTCTGAAGGTCCCGTGAATTTATAAGATGACTTATGTGGTTACTGAGACCTCACTCACGTGCCGCTTTTCAGTCTCACATCCATATCATTCATCCAGAAGGACCAAAGATGACCCTCCGTCGATATGGGCGGGCCCTGGCAGCAGTCTCAGGTGCGGCGCTCATGTGTGCCTCGTTCTCCCTGCCGGCACTGGCAACCCCCGAAAGTGACACGCAATCTGGCGACGTCACCACGGCCTCGGCAAGTGAAGCAACACCGGCTCCCATCACCGTTACCGCAACGCGAACCGACAAACTGGGGGACAAGGTCTATGTGGGGGACACCCTCACCTATACCTTCACCTACACGAACCAGACTGACAGTGCCTTGACCGTATTCCCGAAAGAGTCAAACCTTTCTGGTGTTTTGACGACCGGTGCACCGAACTGCCGCTGGCACAACCTCAGTGCGCACACCACCAAGCAGTGCACCAGTGCGACGCACACGGTGACCGAGGCCGATCTGGCCGCCGGTTCCTTCACCCCGACTTCGACGTGGGCGGCGACCCGTGATCGCAATGGCAACGATGTGATCGCCGGCGGAATTTCCGCCAATGCCGAGGCTATCACCGTTCTTCCCGGCTCTCGCGCACCTGAACCCGACCCGGTGGAGACCCCCAAGGACTACGCGATCGGAGAGGTCGCTCGCCTGGCCTCGCCCGGGCTGGCAGGCTTTAAGTGCCACCGCATCCCCGCACTGACCACGGCTACGAACGGCTGGATCATTGCCGCGTGGGATGGACGCCCCGAGACCTGTCAGGACGCGCCCCAGGCGAACTCGATCGTCTACCGCATCTCGAAGGATGGCGGGAAGTCATGGACACCGATCCAAACTGCTCTGGCCGGAACTCCCGGGGCGAATAAGGTCGGTTTCTCGGATCCTTCTTTCGTTGTTGATCGAACCACCGGGACGATCTTCCTGTTCTCGGTAAAGTCATTTGATGCGGGGCTCTTCCAGTCGCAGCTGGGAACCGATCCCAACGCGCGCAACATCCTTCACGCACACGTTGTTGAGTCACACGACAACGGCCAGACCTGGGTGAACCCTCGCATCATTACTGATCAGGTGACGCAGGGTCATGACGATCAGTGGTTCACGCGCTTTGCCTCTTCAGGTGAGGGGATCCAGCTGCGCTACGGCGCACACGCCGGTCGCTTGATTCAGCAGTATGCGGTCGCAAATGCTGGTAGCACCTCGCTCATGGCCGTTTCTGTTTACTCCGATGACCACGGCGCAACCTGGAAGCCGGGAGCGCCGAGTGAAGGCAGTGCGGATGAGAACAAGGTGGTCGAGCTCTCCGACGGTCGCCTGCTGATGAACTCTCGTACGCAGGGAACCGCGGGTCAGCGCCTCGAGGCGATTTCCTACGATGGTGGCCAGACCTGGGGTCCTTTCCGCCACAACTGGGACCTGACTGATCCGCGCAACAATGCCTCGATCATTCGTGCATACCCGAATGCGCCTCAGGGTTCCGCGCGTGCGCGCGTCCTGCTCTTCTCGAACGCGGATTCGTCCAGTGCTCGCGCGAATGGAACGATTCGCGTGTCCTACGACGATGGCTTCACCTGGAACGAGGGCAAGGTCTTCGAAAAAGGAGACATGGCCTACTCGACCTTGCATGCGCTCAATGATGGAACCTGGGGCCTGCTGTATGAGACCGGTGGCTACAAGAACATTGATTTCATGCGCGTTGATGCCGCGTACCTGGGTTTGAGGGACCCGGGCGAGGACGTAGCACCGACTCCGGCGCCTTCGGTCGATCCTCAGCCGACCCCCACACCGGCTCCGACGGTGGACCCGACTCCGGCGCCCTCCCCGTCCGTCGATCCAACGCCCGCTCCTCAGCCCACCCCTGATCCCGAGCCGACACCGACCCCCGATCCCGCGCCCTCTGCAGCTCCCGCTCACTGGGTGAACACTGCAGATGGCTGGAAGTGGCAGCTAGAGGACGGAAGCTTCGCGGCCTCGCAAAGCGTTGTCATTGGCGATGCGACCTACCGCTTCAACGCTGATGGCATCATGGTCACCGGTTGGGAGCAGCAGGATGGAAAGTGGAGCCACTACACCTCCTATGGTGCGCGTACAAATGGTTGGTTCGAAGAAAGCGGTCACTGGTACTACTTCGATCCGAGCACGGGTGTCATGAAGATCTGGTGGGCGCAGATTGATGGCCACTGGTACAACTTTGGACTTGATGGCCGCATGGTGACCGGATGGAAGAACCTCGACGGACACTGGTACCGCTTTGGAACTGACGGCCATATGGCGACGGGCTGGCAGCGTATTGGCCTGTCTTGGTACTACTTCGGCACCGATGGCCAGATGCGTACCGGCTGGCAGAAGATCGACGGCCGCTGGTATTACTTCGCTCGTTCTGGAGCGTGGATTTGAGCTGATCGTCTGACTGTCGTCTGATGAACGAGGCCGGGGCCGGGGAGTGCGATGACGCTCCCCGGCCCCGGCGTCTGTTGAGGTGAGGTCGTTATCGGGGGAGAGAGAAAGTTGTTATCGGGGGGCGAGGAGGGGGAGAGAGGTGGAAAGCGAGAAATGCGAGGGGAAGGAGAAAAGGAGTTAGGCCTCGTCGGCGGAGGACTGGTCTTCTTCGATCGTCGCCAGCGCAACCTGGGTGGCGCCTGCTCGCGCGTTCCAGCCGAGGACTCCGACGGTGAGGGCGCCCATCACAAGGAAAATCAGGCTGGTCGAGGTTGAGCCAGGGGAGTGCATGAAAGCCATCGCGATGACGGCAATTCCCTGCGCGGTTCCCAAGACTCCGCCCATGAAGAGGAGGACCCAGACGGCTTGGTGGCCGGCGTTCCAGGCGTGCGAACCGACCGGGATATCGTGCAGATAGAGGCCGAGGGGAGGCCGTACGGCTTGGTTGCGGACCAAAAGGCCGGTCACGAAGAGGTGGAGGCCGGCAATGACAACGATGAGTGCGGCGCAAACCAGAAGGATAGTGACCAGGGTGTTCATGTGTTTCCTCTCGACTGCTCCAGACTAGCAGGCTCGAGGGGAGTCGAAATTGTTAGAAGGTCCGGGCGCGGTCTGGAAGAATGAGCCCATGGGTTTGTCAAAGAAGCTCTTAAGCAAAGATGAAGTCATCGTCCGTCATATGCACACGCACATCAAAGTGCTGCTGTGGAGGATTGTGGCGGTTGTACTGCTGCTTGCTGCCGCGATTGTTGGATCGGTGTTTGTGCCTGTGGACTCGCAAAAGTGGGCTCTGCCGGCGATTTGGATCGTCTTTGTGATTGTTGCGATTCCGCTGTTTGTCGTGCCGTGGGCCAAGTGGATGGCCGCGACCTACACGGTGACAACGAAGCGGATCATTACGCGCTCGGGTATTTTCCAGCGCACGGGGCACGACCTGCCGCTCAGCCGTATTTCGGACATTCAGATGGTGAAGGATCTGAACGATCGCCTGTTTGGGTGTGGAACGCTTGCCTTACAGACCTCGGCCGATGACCCACTGCTGCTGCACGATGTTCCGAATGTAGAGATCGTGCAGGTGGAGATCTCGAACCTGCTGTTCAACGACGTTCAAGGAGCGATCGACGCCGACCCGAATTCGTGAGGGTAGACCGTGGGTGTCGCGGCGGCGGTGGGGTGTTCGGTCCAGAAGTCAGTGTCTGTGGCCAGTTTGTAGGCAGCAACGGCTGCTACAGCTACCAGCACAGTGAGGCCGATACCGATTGCCCACGGGCGCAGCACTGCGCGCCGTGCTGCTAGGGAGTGCTTCTTGCGGCGCGACGGCGGGGTGAGGAAGTCCTGCTCTTCTTCCTCGGTGACGGGTCGCTCGGATAGGGGCGGGACCTTCATGGTGTGTGTGCTTCAACGGTGAGGTGTCCTCCGACGCGCCCCCACCGTTGGGGGTGCATCCTTTCTCATCAGGGTATGCGCAGAACCGACACGAAATACTAAGAATGCTGCGCAACCATCACGCAAATCCTCCCACCCGCATTCCCGCAACCGCACGGATGTGCACACCCGGCCCCGGCCTCGTCGTGAGATGTGGGTACGAGAGCTCTCCCGGGACAGAGGGATAGGCTTGATTCTCAAACGGACTACGTTGTACGTTTTAGTCAACCGTTCGGCAGCCGCTCCCTTGGAGTGGACGGGCTGGATTTCTATCTGGAAGGTCAGAAGATTTGGCAGCCATCGATGAGTTGATTAGTGCTGCGCAGACCTTCTACGCAGATGCGCGCGCGAATGAGAATGGGTGCTCCCGCTCGTGGGAGCGATTGCTATCGCGCTTTTCGAAATGCGCGGACCGCCCCTTCCCCCGGACTGCGGCTATTTGAGTCTGCACCTCGCTTTCTGCCTGGCGAGCGGGGGGATGTGTTGGGGTTCGTCCTTCCTCCTTCAGAAGGACTACAAGGTGCACACGCGCATCGTCGCGGAGATCCTCAAGCCCGAGTATGACTGCCTGTTTGGGCTCGCGTGCACGGATGTGCGAAACAGTGACGTTTGGGAGCAGCTGACGAAGCTGTACGACGACATCAGCCGCTATTTCCATCCAATCCGCAATTAGGTCGCCGGGCGCGCGGTCGCGAGCCAGGTGTCGCCGGTCCTCATCACGAAAATACTCATGGGAACGCTCGGGTGTGCGCCCGTGTACGACAGATTCTTTCAGGATGGCGTTGCGACATGCAAGGTGACGACGCGGGAATACAGCCTGGACTCCGTCCTCAGGCTCGTCGACTTCTACGAGGAGCACAACGACCGACTTGAGGCAGCGCGGCGGGGAATGCAGCGCGAGGACCTGACCTATCCGCAGATGAAGCTCCTTGATATGGGCTTTTGGCAGATTGGGTTCGAGACTAGCTTGGTTGTTTAAAAGGCGCTGGCATACTTCTCATCAGAGTCGGTGCGTATCCGGTGTGCTCGCGTTGATAAGTTGATCGATTAAATTGTTCAACACTTGATTACCGTACAGCTCGTTGTGCGGTGTTCACAGTTTGACACCTATGTAGGTGGAGTATTGTTCGGTGATGAAGTGCCTGTAAGTCTGTCAGTGCGGACATGACCCGATTAGTGAAGGAGTAGTTGTGGAGTGGATTGATTATACTGCGAAAGGCATTGGTTTCCTCGTAGCGCTCGGAACATTCACTAAACTGGCGATCGAAATTTATAAGGTAATTAAGAATGGTTTCGATTTTAAGAATTGGTTTAGTTATCGACGCAAGGTAAAGGGTCTCAAGTATCTGCGCATTTTTCAAAAGCGTGGTGCTCTCGGATTTAGAAATGAAACATCAAATACAGTGAGACAGCAGCTGACGCGTGAAATCGCCAAAGATGTTGTTCACTCTTACAGTATTGAAAAGCGTGTAAGTAGATTTAGTAGGAGCACTAGGGATCAAGTTAGAATTCTTGTAACATTTTTCTTCATATTTGTCGTACTGATATGTATTGCGGCATTGTCAAAGATTGCTGAAGCTACGCCTGCGCAACAGAAATTTATTGATGCTGGACAGTATATGCTTTGGTGGTGTTTTGCTGGTGCTGTTGGAATGTCGATATTGCAACTGATTATTGCTATGGGTCTCGCTAGTGAGGAATTTCGAAGTATGATCGAAGCCTCTCGACTCAATGTAGTACAGGTTCCGATTGAATCGATTCCCTACTGTGTCGAGAAAGATAAAGACTACATCTTCGTTGACGCGACCATCAGAAAGCGCTATCAAGTCCCGTTTATGGGGAGTGCAGACGGTGTGCAGATGCTTCTCGATCATGGTGTCGCGATCGATGAGGTTGCGACTTTGGAGAAGTCTGAAGCCAAACAAGTTAAGTCGAGCGACTATGAAGAAGTGGCCGGTCAGCTCGTCGATTCGTTCCTCGCAAAGACTCTGGAACATGGCAGCGAGCCAGTCTGTTTCGTCTTCTCACAGGCAGGTATTACGGCAGTTCTCGTCACTCAGCTGTTGCGGCGCAAAGGTCTGCGAGCGTTCTACATCGGCGCGACGAATGGCTACGAGTCTGAAGTCAGGGAGACTATTCGGGAGATTCGCATACTCCGCGAGAGTGGTCTGATCTGAGTTGTTCAGGTTTTCGGTGGTGTGTTGAATGAACGTATCGGCGTGCGACAGCCGATACGTGACAGTGGCGGTGAGGCCCTAAGACCTCACCGCCACTAGTCGTTCACTGACGCGCGGCTTTGCTCCCGCGGACCACGAGCCTCTCAAGATCAGAGGCAGCACGCCCACGGAACGAGCCTGCGCATCCGTGCGGAACTCAGCCCTGCACCTCCGGAATCTCCAGCTTCGGCAGCGTCTCCAGGAGCTCCTGGGTTCGCATCGAGACCGTCACCAGGCGCTTGATCAGGTCTACGACCGCGTCCGGACGGCCCTGCTCGCGCAGGAAGTCGTTTGGGTCGTTGACGATGCCTGATGCCTTGTCCGTCTTCACGTGGTAGCGGTCGATGATCCACTCCAGCGGGCTGCGGCCCGAAATCGAATACCCCTGCGCCTGCTCCGGAATGCCCGTCAGGGTCACGTAGTCGTTGTACTCCAAGCGCGTATAGTCAGTGTCGCGACACCCCTGTTTGGGGAAACGCATCTTGCGTGTACCGATGCGATATCGCTCCCAAGGATCTTCGGGAGCATGAAGGCTGATTTCTTCGTGTACAGTCGGATGCTGCTCCACCCGCTCGTAGTTCACGTGCAGGTCCGCCAGCTCACGCCCCACACTCGCATACGTGTGGAAGCCTGTCGCACGAGGAATGTGCGGCAGCATCTTCTTCAAATCATCCTCGTAGCGCTCCCGATACTCCGGGTGATGCAGCAGTGCGTACACGTAGAAGAAAATGTCCTCCTTCGTGATCCCCGCATCCCCATAGTGCTCCCGGTACGAGGTTAGCGTCGCGTCCGTGACGTTGTCGACGCGGCGGTAGCCGTCCAGGATCACCGGAATCTGGTCGCCGATCGGCCGCGAGAAATCTAGGGACGAGGCTGTGGCTGCCGGATCCGCTTGGCTCTCCGAGATGGTTGCTAGGTCGGAGAACAGGTCTAGCTCGCTCCCGGAGGTGGGGGAGAGGGATTCCCAGGTGTAGAGGGGGAATGTCTGCGCATCTCCCACAAGATGCAGGTCGGGGAGAAAGTCGGTCATTAGTGGACCAATTTTTGCAATATCCCCTCTGGAGACTACGAAGGAAAGATTTCTGTGTGCAATTGTCGGGAAGAGTTGTGGAAGCTGATATGTTCTATTGTTCATTTCCCTTGAGAAATATACATGTTGTATACAGAAGGGGCGATACATGCTGACGCGTAGCGCTGCTTGCTCGTAATGGTGATTCTTCTGGCTGTCGAGGTCTCGAAGCAGGCGATCATTCCAATTAATTTGCGTGGCATCCGTGGTTGCGTTTGCGCTCGTACGTTTGGCTTTAACCTGTGAATTGTAATTGTCGATCATGCGGTGCATGTTCGAGGACACAGCCGCGCCTGAGAAGTTGTAGCACCACGCATCACGGTTTGTTCCCAATCCGAGTGAGAATTGTTGGAAAATGCCCGGAGAAGCCATCTTTCCCTTGAGGGCTTGATTGCCGATTTCTTGGAAGGTAGCAAAATGCTCATCACGGGTGCTGATCCAGTCGCCGTGCTCGTTCGGCGTGATGGAGCGGAATGCATCTGTCCCGCTGATCCCCTCAATGGATCCGTAGTTGGTGATCTGGTCGAGCTTCTCCTGTCGCGTCGCATAGTCTTCCGCTTCCGCGTAGAAGATTTCCGCGGTGCCGGAGTAGGTGGGGTCTTTGACGAGCACGGTGATCGCGACGCCTGTGCGAGAACCTGAGCCGAAGATCTTTCCGCCCTCGCGACGGCTGCGCTCGCCGGACGTTCGCTGATTTCCCTTCAGGTCGTAGATGAAGATCTGCGAGAACTCATCCTGTAGGGTGAGTCGCACGCCGTCTGTGCTGTTTGCATCGATGAAGGAGCTGTTGGAGACGAAGGCGATGACGCCTCGTTCCCCGATGCGGTCCGACGCCCAGCGAAGTGCCCGGAAATAGGAGTCGTAGAGCTTGGTCATCAGCCCGGCTCCAGATCGGCGGACGTATGTTTCTTCGATTCGTTCGTCCAGGCGGGGGTACTTCAGATTCTTGTTTTTGTCGTTCTCTTCCTTCTGGCCCGCCGAGTACGGCGGATTCATCACGATGACCGTGATCGCGGAATCCTTCTCCGCCTTCGCGCGCTCGTTGTTGGCGGCCAGGCCCTCGAAGCCCTCGGTGATCGTGCCGTCGCCCTCGTGCAGTTGGAAGGTGTCCGTCAGCGTCATGCCCGGGAACTCGACGTAGCCCTCATCCATGCCCTGCTCGGAACGCACTTGGTGGTACACCTGCTCGATGTTGATCGATGCGATGTAGTAGGAGAGCAGCACGAACTCGTTGGCGAAGATGTCGTTCTTGTACTTGTGTTCCAGGGCCTCCGGCGGGATGACGCCCAGCTGCAGCAAGCGCGCCACGAAGGTGCCCGTCCCCGCGAAGGGCTCGATGATGGCCACGCCCGGATCCCCCAGACTCTGGCCAAACGCCGTGCGCATCGCGTCGTCGGCGCTGCGGATGATGAAGTCGACGACCTCGACGGGCGTGAACACGATGCCCAGGCGCTCACTCATGCGTGGGAACGCCTGCGAGAAGAAGCGATCGTAGAGCGTGCGCATGATCTCCTGCTTGCCCGCCAGGGTATGCACGGCCTCGATGCGCTCGACCATCGCCCGATAGAAGGAATCTAGCTCGCGGCGCTCGTTCTCGAACATCGAGTGGGTCGCCAGCATCTCCACAATCGTGTTCATCGCACGGCTCACCGGGTTCTGCTTCGAGAACGACTGATCCGGGAACATCGCGTCGAACAGCGGTGCCGTCAGGATGTGCTGGGCGAGCATCTCCACCGCTGAGGCGTTATCCACCGACGGATTCAAGGTCTGGCGCAGCGCGTCCACGAACTCCCGGAACGCATCTTGTCGCTCGGGGTCTTCCAACAACTGTTCAATTAAACGGATATAACGCCCAGCGACCGTTGCAATGTCCTTAGACCAGTCATCCCAATACAGGGTCGAGCCCACCTTCTTCACGATGCGGCCGAAGACGCTCTCCTTCCAATCCGAGGGGAGTAGCGTCAGCTGACCCTGAATTTCCTGAGTGAGCACATCTGCGCCGGACTCTGAAGAACCGGCTCCGACCTGGTCCCCATCAGGTGCCGAACCCGACAGGGGATCGTCCTGCCTCTTCGCCTTCTCGAGGGACACCTGCTCGACGATGATGTTCTCGGGTCCTTGACCGTTGAGCTCCATTGAATTGATCGCTGCGTCAAGGCGCTCGTCGTGCGCACGCAGAGCCTTAAGAACCTGCCACACCACCTGGAAACGCGCGTTGTCATCGAGCGCGCGCTCCGGTGCCATACCTGCCGGAACTGCCACGGGAAGAATGATGTAGCCGAAATCCTTGCCTTCGGCGCGGCGCATGACGCGGCCTACTGCTTGGATGACGTCCACCTGTGATTTGCGGGGTGCAAGGAACAAGACCGCATCCAGAGTGGGAACATCCACGCCCTCGCTCAAGCAGCGTGCATTTGAAAGAACCCGACAAATTGGCTCTTCATCAGTGCCCGCGCCTTCCTTCAGCCATTCCATCGCTTGGGCTCGAACCGCAGCGTTCATTGTTCCATCGACGTGGCTGCACTCAACACGAAGATTGTCGGTTGTATCGTCATTCTCCAGATTGCTCAGTCCATCGACCAAATCTGGGAATTGGGCGGCTACCTGTTTTGAAGCTTTGATGTCACGGCAGAATGCGACTGCGCGGCACATGGGGGAGAGGTCGTCACCGTAGTCGGTGTCTGAATCGGGGTGTTTCCTCTTAGCAAGCGCGTTCCAGCAGCCCGTCAGCTTTGCGGCCGTATCGAGGTTCAGTTCTCCGCCCATCTCTGCAATTGCTTGGTAGTGCTTTGAAACTTCATCTTCGCTGACGGTGAGAATGATGACCTTGTAGTCGGTGAGTAGTCCTTCCTTCACAGCCTGACCAAAGCCTAAACGGAAGAACACGGGACCATAGGTGTCCTGATCATCCATTGAGGTCAGGATCGCGTCCTTCTCCGACGCCTTATTCTTTGCGTTCTCCGCGAAGATACGCGGGGTTGCCGTCATATAGAGGGTCTTTGCGCGGCGGATGAACTCATCGCTGTGGATCTTCGTGAAGGCACTCTCGTCCTCGCCGGTCAGCGTTGTACCGGTCGTGCGGTGGGCCTCGTCGCAGATCACCAGGTCGAAGTCTCTCCATTCGTCCCCTGCAATCTCTTGCGCGTCGTGGATAACCTCGATGGATTGATAGGTCGCGAAAACAACCTGCAGTCCTTCAGTTGCGTTGTTTGCACACAGTGAATGAGCAAGGCGCTGTGCATCAGTCGTCGCCGGGATCGGTAGATCGACCGTGGAATCGGCAGCAGTATCGTTTCGAGCAGCTGACGATACTTTCGTATCCGAACACACTGCCCATGCGGTAAACGCACCATCGGCCTCGGCAGCCCAATCATCAAGGGTCTGTTTGAGGAGTGCAAGCGAGGGAACCGTGAAGAGTATCCGGGCGGTACCGCCTTCCTTCTCCATGAACTCACGAGCTATGGTCAGCGCAGTGAAGGTCTTGCCGGTGCCGCAGGCCATCACCATGGTTCCGCGGTCATGTTTGCTGAATCCCTCCATCACAGCACTGCGTGCGCGTACCTGGTGATCCCGAGGAACCTTACGCTCGCGGGTCTTCGGTGCCTGCATCGAACCCAGCGAATACGTGCGCCAGTCAATGTCCGAATCACGCAGATCCGCCAGCGTGATGCGTGAGACCGGGATTTGCTGGCCCTCGATCGCATCTTGGGCGTTCTTGCCCCAGTCGGTGCCAGAAGTGTCGACAACGATGCGGCGGGCGAAAGGCTCCTTGCCTGAAGCAGACAGGAAGGTGTCGATATCTGCTTTGCTGACCTTATGGCCAGGAGCGTAGAACTTGCACTGAATCGCGACAGGGCCGGCGTCTTGCTGGTTGGGGATAGCGACCAGGTCGATGCCCGTATCGCCCGTTCGGCGCTCTGGCCATTCGCCCCACAGATAGACCTCTTTGAATTGGTGAGCGAAACGCGCGTCGTGGAGCAGGAACTGACGGGTGAGTTCCTCGAAGAGTGTGCCCTTCTCTCGCTCGCTTGTCGCGCGCGCACGGTACTCGTTCAGGAGCATGTCCAGTGCGCTGGCGGAAGAAGACGGGGGAGTGGAAGGCTCAGTGACCGCCGATGCAGAAGAGGTTGAGCTGTCGTTGGGTGTTGGGGCGCCATCAACGTCAAATGCGAGCTGGTCTGCATTGGGATCACTGTGCATGGAGATGCCCTTCTGTGTGGCGGATAGGTTTCGGGTGAACATCGCTGATCACTGGCTGCATTCTTGGGAATTTCCCCGAAGGCGTGCTGCGTATTTCCAGATTAATGCATCTGAATGACGTAGATGTAATTTTTGCCTGTTGTTTTTTGCGGTTTTCTTATTGGTATTGCGCGGATTTGTATAGGTGTCAATCGCTGTTGTCCGCGGGATCAATCCAGCTGGTCATACTTCACGCTGCTCCCACGAGACTTTTCAACTGGATACTTCTGGGCGGTGACGGCAAGCTTTTCCAACACGATCTGATCGGGTTCAAGTCCGACCTTCATCGCAAGGAAGTAACAGTAGGTGAGGACATCGGCGAGTTCTTCCTTGATCGCCTGGGGATCCCCATCGGGCGACCACTGGAAGCACTCTAAGAGCTCCGCGGCCTCGATAGAAATTGATTTCGCCAAATTTTCGGGCGAATGGAACTGGTCCCAATCGCGTTCCTCAGAGAACGCGCGTAATTTCTGTGCAACCGCATCGTCAAGCATGCTTTCACTTTACTGTGAAGCACCCACTTCTGGGGGGCACGTGCATGAATCTTCTACTCAAAGACTAGTTAGTATTTCTTCCTTCGCGGATTTCTGAACGCGTCCTCGCCATAGAAATCGATTTGTCTGTCGCCCCACCAGGCAAGAAACTCTTCAGCGGTTTCGGCGTTGTATTTTTCATCAAATTCGCAGTCAGATGAGGCGATGATTCCTTCGGTTGCTTCAGCCAGAGCTGCACAAACCAAACCGTAACCGGTTGAGGCAACAGGAGGGCCATCAAAGTTACCTTCGTCAGACCAGTAGTGGTCCTGTGCCAGAATTTTTGCCAGTTGAGTTGGAGGAACAATATCTTCGAGCTCTTCGACGATGCACCACAAACCAAGGTGCTCCGGTTTCGAGTCGAATGGGTAGACCAAGTATTTTTCGCTAATTCGATCGTCATCTTCGACAAAAGAACAACTATGCCAGGAATCCGAATCCCAGATCCCATCAATCGAATATTCGAAGCCCAGATACAAATCCGGCGTCCACACCGTGTCTTTTTCGACGTCCTTAATTGGTACCTTCGACGGAGAGGGATAGAAAGCTATAACCTCTATTGTTGAACCGATACCATGACGGTTCAACAATGTTTGAAATAACTCTTGTGTACGCTCACGAATCTCCTCAACAAGAGGCAGGACATTTTCTGTCGGATAAACATCAATGGTTGTCGACATGGGATTATGCTACTTTCTCCCACCTTCGATTTGTGCCTGTTTGACACGCATGCGGAACGTGCATTTTAGAGCCAGTTTCCATCCGACCCATGCCACTCCTGGCCTCGAAAGCGTCGCCCTTCTCCATCACAACGTTCGCTTGGAGGTTCCCACAACAGTGCGTAACGAGCAGGGATTGGCTCAGAGGCTACACCGATCGCAGAGCTCATTCGTCTGCGCAGCTCATTCCAATCGTTGAAATCCAGCCAGTTAACGCGGAGGAAGTGCCAGCCCTGGTCATGTAGTGCCTGCTCGCGTTGAACCCACGAGCGTTTTGCGCGGTCGAATTCTCCTTGTGTTGACCCCAGTTTCTCGATGCCATCGAACTCGATGATGAGTTTGCGCTGCGGAATTGCGATGTCGGCAAAGAAGCGCCGTCCACCTGCTGAGAGCTCATATTGCGTCGAGACTTCATAGGGGCACAGCGAGCGAACCACCCAGGTCAGCGCGTCCTCGGCAGGGTTGCTACACCCGGGGTCGATCGCGCTCAAGATTCGTTGTGCGCGGACAAAGCCACGGCGTCCCTTCGCGCGTTCTAAACGCGAAAGGATCTCCTTACGTATGACTTCCGCACGGCCTCGGCACACGTCTTGCGAGAAATTACTAAAATCGCACCATTTGCGCAGAGCGCTACATCCCAGTGCAAATGCGTGCAGCGCGTCATCGTGCATTGCGCAGCGAATCAACGCGTCATAGGGGTGCTCGGTCACTATTCCTGAAACCCGCGTGCGTTCCGAGGTGATCGGGGGGCCGCGACGATAGACTCGCCTAACCGCGGGCACGGACTTTGCCGCACATCTGAATGGAGGAATGAGCTGACTTGTCCGGCGCTGCGGCTGGTATAACTCGACATTCGGGTTCGCGATCCAGCCTTGCACGCCGTGGAGTAGAAGCGCTGAGGTGCCAACGACAAGCGGCGTCGGATCTCCTTGCTGGACTGACGCAATAATGCGTGCCATCGCAATTGATTCCCAGATGTCCCAGGGCTTTGCTTGGCTGAGGTCGAATGGCAACCGGACGTAGGCGCCGCGGTGTAAGCGCAATTGCCCCTTGAGATGGGAGCTTCTGGAGGAGCTCCCGCGATAGCTCAGGATCACGTGCGGCAGTTGCGTGCTCATAGTAGACAGTGTGGCGCGAGGGTGGAGGTTGTGTGTTTTCCTGTTGAAAAACTGTGGATGAATCGTTGGAATTCTGCGCTGTGGATAAGTTTGTTGCGCCTGAAGCGGGTCTTTCGGGTGGTGTTAGGGCTGTCTAGCGCTGTTTCGTGCTTCGTGTGTGGTGTCTACGGCGGAATCCGGTGACATCGACGCGGATTGACGCTGCTTGGAGTGGTTTGTGCTGGGTGTTCATGGTGAAATCCGGCTAGCTCGGCTCAGATTGACACTGTTCGGCGAGATTGACATCGGTTGGCGTGATTGGCACCGTTTGGAGGACGGGAATCGCGGTTTTTGGGGTACGCGATGCCGCCAAGTGGTGCCAATGCCGCCGAGTGGTGTCGATAGGGGAGGCGTGGGGAGCTGACTTCAGGAACGAGGCCCCGTCCACAGCCACCCCGAAATATGGACACCTTCTGCCGACCTGCCGCCCTCGCGCAACAATGGCAGCATGACAAATCTGAAACTCGCAGTAATTCCCGGTGACGGCATCGGGCAGGAAATCGTCCCCGAAGGCATCAAAGCTCTGGAAGCTGTCATTCCCTCTGACGTCACGCTGCAGTACACAGAATTCGATCTTGGCGCACGGCGCTATCATCGCACCGGCGAGATTCTGACCGACACGGACCTCGAAGTTATCGACCAGCACGATGCCATCCTCTTGGGCGCGATTGGTGATCCGTCGGTCCCCTCAGGTGTCCTTGAGCGCGGTCTGCTCCTCAAGCTTCGATTCTCGCTCGACCACTATGTCAACCTGCGTCCTTCGCACTACTACCCGGGCGTCCCGACCCCGCTGGCCAATCCCGGTGACATTGATTTCATCGTCGTGCGCGAGGGCACTGAAAGTCTCTACGCCGGAAACGGTGGAACCCTGCGCAAGGGCACGATTCACGAGGTCGCACAGGAGATCTCCGTCAACACGGCCTTTGGCGTGGAGCGCCTGGTGCGCTACGCATTCGAACAGGCAGCAGCTCGTCCGGCTCACCACCTCACGCTGGTCCACAAGCACAATGTTTTGGTCTTCGCCGGTGGGCTGTGGAGTCGCATTGTCGAGGAAGTGGGCCGCGAATACCCGCAGGTTCGTGTTGACTACTGCCACATTGACGCCGCAACGATCTACATGGTGACCGATCCAGGCCGCTTCGATGTCATCGTTACTGACAATCTCTTCGGCGATATCTTGACCGATGAGGCGGGAGCCGTCACTGGCGGTGTTGGCCTTTCTGCCTCGGGAAATATCAACCCTGAAGGTGCACATCCCTCAATGTTCGAGCCCGTCCACGGCTCCGCGCCTGACATTGCAGGCCAGGGCAAGGCGGATCCGACCGCAACCATTGCCTCTGTTGCGCTCATGCTCAATCACCTCGGCTATGCAGATCAGTCGCGCGCGATCATGGATGCGATTGAAGAAGATATGCGCAATCGTGCGGCCGCGAATGCGGCTGGCGATCCCTTGGTCCGTACGACCGAGCAGATCGGCAACGACTTGGTCGCGCTGATTCGCCGCTGACGAGGCCGCGGCCGGGGGAGTGGGAACCGAAAGGCGCCGCTCACCCCACCCCAACGGGTCAGATGGCGGACCACCCCATGCTTGAGCCCCGCAAGGGGGATATTCTGAACGTACTTCAGCTTTTGAGGAGGACACGATGACAGATACGCAGCACACTCCCACCGAATTGGAGCGATTGGGGGAGGAGCCTCTACCTTCGGCAGATGAACTGGCTGGTCGTTTCCCGCTGACCCAGAACCCGAATCCGACTCCGCAGGCGGATTACGAAAAGGCCATGGAGGAACTGAACTTCGGAACAGTTTTCACCGATCACATGGCACATATGCGTTGGACGCCCGAAACCGGATGGGGCCAGCGTGAGGTCATTCCCTTCGGTCCTCTTGACCTGTCTCCCGCGGCCGCTGTCCTTCACTACGGCCAGTCTGCTTTCGAAGGCATCAAGGCCTACCGTCACTCCGACGGCAGCATTTGGACCTTCCGTCCCGGCTTCAATGCCGCGCGTATGAACCACTCGAATTGGCGTCTGGCTATGCCGCAGATGGACCGCGAGGACTTTGTGGGCGCGCTGGTGAACTACGTGCGTGCGGACGAAAAGTGGGTTCCGGGTGCTGAAGGATCCTCTCTCTACCTGCGTCCCTTCACTTTCGCTTCCGAGCCCTTCATCGGCGTGCGTTCGGCTCACCAGTTTGATTTCTACGTCATCGGCTCCCCGGTCGGCCCCTACTTCAAGTCGGGCACTCAGACCGGCGTCTCCATCTGGGTTGAGAAGCACTATCACCGTGCCGGCCCCGGTGGAACCGGTTCGGCAAAGGCTGGCGGTAACTACGCGGCTTCGCTGCTCCCGCAGAACTTGGCTGCAGAACGCGGTTTTAAGCAAGTCTGCTACCTGGATACTTACGAGCACAAGTACCTCGAAGAGCTCGGCGGTATGAATATGTTCGTCGTCATGGCCGATGGAAGCGTGCGTACCCCCAAGCTCACCGGCGTGATCCTCGAAGGTGGCACCCGTAGCGCGATTTGCCGCCTCCTGCGTTCGCGTGGCGTGCCGGTAACCGAGGAATCCATCGCTCTAGCCGACTTGGTTGAGGGCATTAAGAATGGCTCGGTCGCTGAGATCTTCGCCTGTGGTACCGCCGCTGTCGTGACACCGATTGCACGCCTCGGCTCGGATGATTTTGACGTCGAGCTTCCCGCCGGCCCCGTCACCCACCAGATCTGGAAGGACATCACGGATATCCAGATGGGCCGTGCAGAAGATCCCTTCGGCTGGATGTACCGTCTGGCCTGACCCGATTGCTGAGGCCGTGGCCGCCTTCCCGCGCTGCTGAGCCTGGGTGAGTCCGCGGTTTTACATCGTAAAACTTTAGTGTGAGGGGCGTTCGGAGTGATCCGAACGCCCCTCACACGTCTTCGGTGTAAAGCTTTCCCTTCTATATGACTTTCTGTCATTAAGAAGCTAAGGTAGTCCTAAGTAGCGTCATAATGAAATGACGTCATATAGCCGAATGAGGAGAGCGAATCGATGGGACCCGAGCTCAACGCCTCGCCAAGCGCACTACCGCAGCCTTATCCCAAACAGCGGATATCGAACGTCATCGAGATCATTAAGAATCTACTGCCTGCGATGTTCCTGATCATTTTCTACATCGAGCTCGGTTCGGTTATTGACTCCCTCATCAGTGGTAATGTCACTTTCCTGTCACTGGGATACCTTTCACTCTTTGCTTTAGTAGCAGGAATGATGGCGTTTAGCGCTTCCTTCTCGGGTGGTACACGCCTGCGCGCAGAAGAACCTCGTATTCGCCACGCCATGATTGCCCAAGTTTTCCGCCTCGGCGTCAGTGAGCGCACAAAGGAACGCTCGGGTCGCATCGTCAATACCGCAACCGATGGTGTTGAGCGCAGCTCGAATTATCGTGGTACTTTCATCGCGCCCATGCTGGCCTCGCTGATCACGCCAATCATGGTTGTTGCAGTCGTATGTGCTTTCGACTGGGTTTCTGCAGCGGTCCTGGCAATTTCCATCCCCGTTGTACCCCTTACCGTTGGAGCTTTCCAAAAGGCATTCCGTTCGGTGTCCACCCGCTATCGCAGGGCCTCGCGCGCTCTTGCCGCCCAAGAACTTGATGCGATCCAGGGACTTTCAACGCTGTCCTACATCGGTGCTGGAAAGCGCGTGGGTCGTACCCTTGCACAGGCTGCGGAGAATGTTCGCCGCAGAGTCATGCGCTACCTTGCCGGAAACCAGATGGTCCTGCTGGTTGTCGATGGTGTCTTCTCACTGGGAATGATCACCGGTGCGACTGCTCTTGCCTACTGGCGCCTGAGTGACGGTTGGTTCAGCGTCGGCCAAGCCGTCACACTTGTTCTGCTCTCCTCGATCATGCTCGACCCTCTGGATCGAATCGGCCAGTTCTTCTACATCGGTATGGGTGGTATCGCTGCGACCCGCGAAATTAAACGCTTCACCAGTGAAATTCCTGAGGTTATCGACCCGGCAGAAGACGGTGCTTGTGCGCCCGCAGTCCTTCCCGCACCCGGGGAAGTGAGCATTGACGGCGTTTCTTTCGCTTACGAGGCCGACACCCCGATCCTGCGCGGAGCTACACTTCGCGTCGCCCCCGGCGAGCACATTGCGATCACGGGTACCTCGGGCGCTGGAAAGTCAACGCTCTCAAGCCTGATCCAGGCGCACCACCGTCCCAGCGCAGGATCCATCTGCATTCATGGCGTTGACATCTCCCAGGTACCTCTGCAATGGGTTCGCTCGCAAATCGCTGTCGTCGAACAGACCACCTACCTTTTCTCTGACACTTTGCGCGCGAACATCCTGCTCGCCAACGCCGCAGCCAGTGACGAAGAGATCCTCACGGCACTGCGCATCGTCGGCCTCGACGATCTTTTGGCGAGGCTTCCCGAGGGCTTGGATACTCGCGTCGGTGATAAAGGACTGGCCCTCTCAGGAGGTGAAGCGCAGCGCGTCGCACTTGCTAGGGCGTTTGTCAAAGACGCCCCAATCCTTTTGCTCGATGAACCCACTGCGCATGTTGATCTGGAAAGTGAAAGACAGATTCTCAACGCCATCGATACCATCGCTCGCGGGCGTACGACCATCACGATTTCTCACCGAGGAGCAACGATCGCCCATGCAGACCGCCAAGTTGAACTGAAGGAAGGGGAACTTCGATGAACCCCCAGAACTTCACTCGCATGGACCTCTCGCGCCGTCTCATTCGCGTCGCTCGTCCTGTTCTTTTCCCGCTTGTTTTCTCTCTGCTTGCGCGCATTGTTGCTTTGGTTTTGGGGATTGCACTCTTTGCGGTGGGAACATGGGCGTTAGGCTCCTATGCCTCAGATCCTGCTTCGCTCACCCTGTCATGGGTGGTCTGGGCGCTGGTGATTATGTCCCTGCTCAAGGCCTTGTTCCGCTATCTCGAGCAATACGCGGGGCACTATGTGGCCTTCCGTTCTTTGGCCCTCCTGCGTAACTATTTCTTTGACTCTCTTGAGCCTCAAGCTCCGGCGATGACGGAAGGCGCCGATACCGGTGACCTGCTGTCGCGAGTCACGAAAGACGTCGATCGCGTTGAGGTGTTCTTTGCTCACACTCTGGTTCCTCTGGCAACGGCTGTGATTGTCCCGATTGGAACTGTTGTGTGGATGGGCGTGGCAATCTCGCCGCTTAATGCTCTTGTTCTCGCACCTTTCCTGATCCTTGCAGGGCTTTGGGTTCCGACCTTCGGCGGTAAGACCACAGGCGAAGCTGCGCAAGTGCTTCGCGCGACTCGCGGTAAGCTCTCACACCACGTCACCGACTCGGTTCAGGGCGTGCGTGAGGTCATTGCTTTTGGAGCGCAAGAACGCCGAATCACCGAAATGGCTGATGAGCTGGAAGAATACATTTTCCACGCTCAGTACAAGACGTCTTTCTGGATTGCTATTCGCCGAGGACTGAATCAAGCGCTGCTTCCCCTCGCAGTTGTTGCCCAGCTTCTCGTTGCCGTCTTTTCGCTTCGTTCGGGTGCCTTGAGCATCGCTCAGGTCACCATGTCTGTGGGTGTTGCTCTTGCTTCTTTCGCACCGGTATTGGCTGTCGAAGATCTGACGGCGGATTTGGATCAGGCCTACGCATCGGCAGCGCGGATCTTCGCCGTGACAGACCGTGAAGCGCTGGTTCCCGATCCGGAAAATCCCCGTCCCATCGCTGGCGGAGGTGATCTTCAGATTACGGGCGTGGACTTTACCTACCCGCAGGTTGCTCTAGCTTCAGGTCTTCACGATGATGCGGAAGAACACGAGAAGCATCGTCCCCAAGTGCTCCACGACGTGACCGTCACTATTCCTGCCGGCTCGACAACCGCAATCGTTGGCGCCTCGGGTTCGGGCAAGTCGACCCTTGCCGCGCTGCTTGCCCGCGTGTGGGACCCGAACTCCGGTTCGATCAGCATCGGGGGAGTGGACCTGCGTGAGGACACTCAAGATCACATTCGCTCTGTCATCACCTTGGCTCCGCAGCGCGCGCACGTCTTTAACGACTCGATTCGTGCAAACCTTCTGCTTGCGCGCCCTGACGCAAGCGATGCTGAACTGAACGATGCCTTGGAGGCGGTCGACCTCAGTAAGTGGATCGCCGCGGAAAGCAAAGGAATCGACACCAAGGTCGGTGAAATGGGTGAGCGCATCTCCGGCGGACAACGCCAGCGCCTGGCCCTTGCCCGCGCGCTCCTGCGCGATACCCCGATCATGATCCTGGACGAGGCCACCTCCCAAGTTGACCGCGAAACCGAAGCTCGAGTTCTGGCGGGGATTCGCCGTTGCACAAGCGATAAGACCTTGATTGTTGTTGCGCACCGCTTGGATACCATCCGTGATGCTGATCAAATCATCGTTATGGATTCGGGGCGCATTGTAGAAGTTGGAACTTGGGATCAACTTTATGAATCCGGCGGTGCCCTGCGCGCTTTAGCGGACCGTGAAGAAGGTACACGCTAAACTTTTCACAGATATCACGCGTTTTGTGAAGAGATAACGCCATAGTTCATCTGTGACAACGCGCGGATACGCCGCAGTTACAGAGAAGTTGAGGAGACCGGGATGCAGCAGCTTCAGGGCTGGCGCAAGTTTGACGATTGGGGCTCGCAGACTGCAATCGCCGAATTCTTGGGAGAAACTCCAGGGCCTCGTCCTGTTTCTGAACTTTGGCTCGGTAATCACCCAGATGGTCCAACGTTCCTCCGCGACGGTTCAACTCTGGGCGAGCTCATCGCACAAGATCCGAAGAAGGCCCTGGGATCGGGAATCCTCTACGCCTTTGGAACAAATCTTCCCTTCCTCATGAAGGTCATCGCACCCGATGAGACCCTCTCTCTTCAGGTTCATCCCACAAAGGAAATCGCTCGAGAAGGCTACCTACGCGAAGAAGTGCTGGGAATCGAGCGCACCGCTCCCAACCGTTCCTATCGGGACATGAACCACAAGCCCGAAATGCTCTATGCTCTGACCGATTTCGAGGCCCTCATTGGTTTCCGGGTCCCTCGAAAAGCGCGCCGGCTTCTGGAAGGCCTCGACAGTGAGCTGGCTGAGCTTCTTCGCCGACGACTCAAGCTCTCAACTGTGCGCGGGGGCCTGCGTTCCTTGGCCTCGTGGGTTTTCGATATTGATTCACCCGTCACCCCAGCCCTGGTCGAGGAATTTGTTGATGCCTGCCGCAGGCGTCTGGAATCGGGTAATTCCCCCTCGCTTCGCGCCGATCAATTGGTGTGCGAGTTGGAAGCAGCACACGGTGGTGATTCTGGAATTATCTTGGCATTCCTCATGAATCCCGTTTCGCTTCGTGCAGGTGAGGCTGCGTATATTCCGCCGCGACAGATCCACGCCTACCAGCGCGGTCTGGGAATCGAGGTTATGGCGGCCTCGGATAACGTCATCCGAGCGGGACTGACCCACAAGCATGTTGACAGTGCACAACTCGTTGAAATTGCCGAGTTCTCTGCGCTTCCTCCGATTCGTCTGGCTCCCGAGCATCCCAGCCCGCATTCGGATCGTTTCTTGGCGCCCGCTCAGGAATTTGAACTCACCGTGACGACCTGCACCCATGACCTCAGCAATCTTCGCGTTCCGGGTGAGGGGCCTCGAATTGCCATGGTGACGCGTGGACGATTGAGTTTGTCGACCGAGGCCGGGGAGTGCACCCTGGGCCGCGGAGAGGCAGTTTTCATCTCCGCATCCGAACATCAGCTGCGTATTGCAGGTGAGGGCGAACTGGTTCAGTGTTCCGCGCCGTGATTGGCTTTCACAGCTCACGCAAAGGGTGAGCAAAACTCTTCCATGCCGTACGCCGCGATGCTACAGGTATGAGTAATCTTCTTGAACCTATTGTCCAAGCCGTTGTTTCGCTTGTGGGTGCACTCGGCGCCCCAGGAGTTGGAATTGCCGTCGCGGCAGAAAACCTCTTCCCACCCATCCCCAGCGAAGTGATCCTGCCTTCCGCGGGCTTCGCTGCTGCCTCGGGAAGCATGGGATTGTTAAGTGCAATTGTGTGGGCTACGATCGGCTCGGTTGCCGGCGCGCTGGCACTGTATGCCTTGGGCGCGTGGTTCGGGCGTGCGCGCTTCTATTCTCTGGCCTCGAAGATTCCCTTTGTTAAGGAAGCCGATATCAAGCGTGCCGAAGCGTGGTTTGCGCGTCGAGGCCCGCTGGCAGTTCTTCTGGGACGCGTCGTTCCCGTTGTTCGTTCCTTGATTTCCATTCCGGCTGGTATTGAACGAATGAAACTTCTGCCCTTTACTCTGTACACGGCAATTGGTTCGGCCCTGTGGAATTCCGTTCTTATCGGCGCCGGATATGCGTTGGGGGCGAACTGGGAGATCGTCGAAGAATGGATTTCGCGATACCAACTTATCGTTTTTGGGCTGGCTGGCATTGCTCTGGTCGTGTGGGTGGTCAGGAAGTGGACAGTTCGCAGGCCCCGTAAAAGTGCTGTAAAAGCAGGCGATTTAAGCGAAAACGTGCGCAAAGCCTCGTCCATCTCGTGAACCTAGCGAGCCGTCGCCCCGAGGTCGAACTAGGGTTGAAGGCGTTACAAATTCGTCATAGGGGAGAAATCCATGAGTAAGCCTTTGCGCTCAGCAACATCGACTCAAGGACGCAATATGGCCGGAGCACGTGCGCTCTGGCGTGCGACCGGAATGACGGATGGGGATTTCGGCAAGCCGATTATCGCAATCGCCAACTCCTACACCCAATTCGTTCCCGGCCACGTCCACCTCAAGGACATGGGCGACTTGGTCGCTGGAGCGATTCGCGAAGCAGGCGGCGTTGCGAAGGAATTTAACACCATCGCTGTTGACGACGGCATCGCAATGGGTCACGATGGCATGCTCTATTCGCTGCCTTCGCGCGAGGTGATTGCCGACTCGGTGGAGTACATGGTCAATGCTCACCGCGCCGATGCGCTGGTGTGTATCTCGAACTGCGACAAGATCACCCCCGGTATGCTCATCGCTGCTATGCGTTTGAACATCCCGACGATCTTCGTTTCGGGTGGTCCTATGGAGTCCGGTGCTTCCATTGAAGGCGTTGTCGAGCACCGCCTTGACCTGATCGACGCGATGGTCATGGCCGTGGATGATTCAGTTTCTGACGCCCAGCTTGCCCAGGTTGAGGCCAATGCGTGCCCCACTTGTGGCTCCTGCGCTGGAATGTTCACCGCGAACTCCATGAACTGCCTCAACGAGGCTATCGGCCTGGCACTCCCGGGCAACGGCACCACCTTGGCTACGCAGGTTGAGCGCAAGAAGCTCTTCTTGGAGGCAGGACACCGCATTGTTGATATGTGCCGCGCGTACTACGACAACGATGATGATTCGGTTCTGCCGCGCTCGATTGCTACCAAGCACGCTTTCGAGAACGCGATGAGCTTGGACGTTGCCATGGGCGGCTCCACCAACACCGTTCTTCACATTCTTGCGATCGCTCACGAGGCCGGGGTTGACTTCACCCTGGATGATATCGACGCGATTTCGCGTCGCGTTCCTTGCCTGTGCAAGGTGGCCCCGAACTCGACGAAGTACCACATTGAGCATGTGCACCGCGCAGGCGGTATTCCCGCTCTCCTTGGTGAGCTCAACCGCGCTGGTTTGCTGCAGCGCGATGTGCACTCCGTCCATGCTCCTTCCTTGGAAGAGTGGCTCGCTCAGTGGGATATCCGCAGTGGTAGCGCGAGCGACGAGGCCAAGCATCGTTATCTTGCGGCGCCCGGTGGCGTGCGCACGACCCATGCGTTCTCGACCGCAAACCTTTTTGAGTCTTTGGAAACGGATTCCGAGAACGGCTGCATTCGCGATGTTGAGCACGCATACACGAAGGACGGCGGGCTTGCGGTTCTTTACGGCAACATCGCCCAGAACGGCGCGGTTATTAAGAGCGCGGGTATCGATGAGTCGCTCTTCCACTTCGTTGGTCGTGCTTTCGTTGTGGAGTCTCAAGAAGAGGCCGTTGAATCGATTCTGAGCAAGAAGGTTCAGGAAGGCGACGTTGTCGTCATTACCTACGAAGGCCCCAAGGGTGGGCCGGGCATGCAGGAAATGCTCTACCCGACCTCGTACCTTAAAGGCCTAGGGCTGGGTAAGAAGTGCGCACTGATCACCGATGGCCGTTTCTCTGGTGGTACCTCCGGTATTTCTATCGGTCACATCTCTCCCGAGGCCGCTGCCGGCGGTGCAATCGGTTTGGTTCGCACCGGTGATGAGATCGAGATCGATGTCAACAAGCGGGTGCTTCGCGTGAATGTAAGCGATGAGGAACTTGAGCGTCGCCGTGCGGAGATGGGTGCCACCCCGTGGAAGCCTTCCAAGCCTCGTTCGCGTCACGTTTCCGACGCCTTGAAGGTCTACGGAATGCTTGCAGCATCTGCCGATAAGGGCGGCGTGCGTATTCTGCCCGATTGGGCCTGAGCACGTGAGGGATAAAGCGATGACCTTAGCGACCTTTGGCCGTTGGGCCTATCTGCTTGTTGCGATCGCCGCGTGGGTGGGTGTCGTTTTCACCCTGGTTATTACCGGTATGGATGGATATTCTCGCGAGGCCGTGGCCCGGCCTGGGATGTTCGGTGGAGCTCCCTTCGGCTGGGCCGGCTTCGGCCAGCGGATGATTGAATGCCTGTCCTATTTCACTGAGTGGTCAAATATTCTGGTCGCTATTGTCGCGACTCTGATCGTGTGGAAGGGTCCCGATATCGGTTCGTGGGGACGTGCACTTCAATTGTGTGCGCTCATGATGATTACCGTGACGGCGATCGTCTACCACTTCTTGATTCGTCCCACTGAAGTGCTCAGCGGCTGGTCGCTGTTCACGAACCCGCTCCAACACGTGGTTGTTCCTGCGCTCATGATTCTGGCGGCTCTGGTTTGTGGGCCAAGGGGTGGGCTAGGTGCTTCGGTTGTACTGAAAGCCCTGGCGATCCCAGTGATTTGGGTGGTCTACACCTTGATTCGCGGGGCTTTTGTTCATCAGTACCCGTACGATTTTGTGAACGTGAGCGTGCTTGGCTACCAGCAGGTCCTGATCAACATCGTTGCGATTTTGTGCGGTGCTCTGGTATTTCTTGCCCTCATCGCCGGAATTGACTGGGTCGTGGGGAAGGCTCTACCCGCGCGCAACTGAGCGACGTGGACCAAATACTGCGGTCCCTACACGTACGATTGTCGCTCCTTCTGCGATCGCCCATTCCAGATCGTGGCTCATTCCCATGGACAGTTCCAGGTGGTCTGCCGGGATTGCAAGTTGTTGCGCTGCGCTGTCGCGGAGCTCTCGCAAGAGTGCGTAGCCGCGGCGAACATCTGCTTCAGCGGGGGAGTTCAGGCCAACGGTCATCAGGCCTGCGAACCTGAGGTGCCCAGAGGCTGCGACGGCCTCGGCAATCGAAGAAAAATCAGCAGGAGAGCAGCCGTGTTTGGTGTCTTCGTCTGAGACATTGACTTCGATGAAAACCGGGAGCTCTGCGGCTGCTCGTAAATTGATTTTCTCTACCAAGGCAACGGAATCAATCGATTCAATCGCGTCGACACAGGAGAGTGCCTGATTGATCTTATTGGATTGGAGTGGCCCGATCAGGTGAATCTGAGCTCCCGGGACCTCACGGATTGCATCCACGGTTGCTTTCGCTTCTTGCACTCGATTGTGTCCCAAGAGGATCGGCTGCCCCAGATCGCTTAAGGCCTGGGCGGCCTCGCGGCACTCCTCGGGAGTGCGAGTCTTGACTGCGAGTTCCAAAGCCACGCGATCGGTTCGACCGGCGGCTTGGCGTGCGCGCTCAATTCGGTCAAGGGCCTGGGCAATTGCAGACGGAATACTCATAGTTCAAGTGTAGACGGCCCGCTCAGGGACGATTCAGAGAAAATCAGGGCAAAAAGCGCAGCTGAATCCCGCACTCGCATGGCAGACTTGATGTAACGCGATAGTGAAGTGGATTAGCGAAAGGACGCGCATGCGCTTCTTGCTGAATGTCATTTGGTTGGTTTTTGGTGGATTCTGGCTCTTCTTGGGATACATTTTCGCCGGCATCGTCGCATGTCTTTTCATCGTCACTATTCCTGCGGGCGTCGCATGTTTCCGAATTGCAAGCTACGTGCTGTGGCCGTTTGGGAAGCGAGTTGTTCCGATGCCCGGAGCTGGTGCTGGCTCGGCGTTGATGAATTTCGTGTGGTTCATCATTGCAGGGGTCTGGCTGGCAATCGGACACGTCATCACGGCTTTCTTCCAGGCAATCACGATCATCGGTATTCCCCTGGCGATCGCCAATCTCAAGCTCATCCCGATCACCTGCTTCCCCTTCGGTAAGATGGTGATCGATGATCCCAGTGCTGTGATCTGATCTCAGGTCTCTACACTGGAAGTATGGCTCGCAAACACTCTAAAGATCACGCTTCAGGACCTACTCATGCGATTGAGGAATTGAACGAGGCCGGGGTCCCTTTCGTAGTTCACGAGTACGAGCATGATCCTTCCGCGCGTGCCTACGGTGAAGAAACCGTTGAGAAATTGGGGATTGATCCCGCGATTGCTTTTAAGACCTTGATGGTTAAGCTTGAGCCGACGGGGGAGTTCGTGGTGGGGTGTGTTCCCGCGCTTGCGCACCTGTCAATGAAGTTGATCGCCAAGGCTGCAGGAGCGAAGAACGCAGCGATGGCTGATCCTGCCGTTGCACAGCGCCGGACCGGCTATGTCGTTGGCGGGATTAGCCCTTTGGGACAAACGACAAAACATCGAATCTTTATTGATTCTTCATGTTTGGATCATGAAACGATGCTGGTGTCGGGTGGTCGAAGGGGAGTGAGCGTAGAGCTGAGCCCGCTTGACCTAGCAGAAATTGTTGGTGCCGAGGTCGTCGACCTTGCCGCCCAGGCCTAATCGTCCGGAGTGGCGCACTTGTGCATTTTCATTGCGCTCTCTGACTGATGCGATCGAACTCGGGAAAGTGTATGACACGCTTACTCTTGAATGAGGGCAGATATATGTCATATGACGTACGTTGTGTTGACGTTGTAAGATTTCTGTTGCACATCTGTTTGTCGAAGGGCTGAGTCATGAAGACTGCAACACTCAACATGCGTGTGGATCCAAGCGTGAAAGAAGAGGCTGAACGGGTGTATGCCCAGTTTGGGATGAACCTCACCGACGCAGTAAACGTGTTTCTGCACAAATCGATCATGGAAGGTGGTTTGCCCTTCGAATTGCGCCAGCCTCGTTTCAATACTGAAACTGAAGCTGCGATGCGTGAAGCTCGCGAAATTGCTGCCGGACGTGTCGCGGCTAGTCGCTATGCGTCGGCATCGCAGGCGTTCGCGAATGTCGATGATGAATGAATCTCAACACGGGCGACGTTGCCTTGTGATGACTAGCGCACCCGGGCTTGTCCCCGAACTTTCCGTCACGGACTACCAGGCCTCCAAACGATTCTGGTGCGACCTCATCGGGTTTTCCCTGCGGTACGAAAGAGCGGAAGAGGGATTCGGATACCTCGCTTTAGGCAATGCCCACCTGATGCTCGACCAGATCAACCTCGGGAGGACGTGGGAGACCGGCTCTCTTGAACGACCGCTTGGCCGTGGGATCAACTTCGAGGTCCAGGTCGAGAATCTAGATCCTGCGTTGCAGCACATCATGAGCGCAGGATGGCCAATCTTCGTTGAGCCCGAAGAGAAGTGGTATCGAGCGGGCGATATTGAGATCGGCGTTCGTCAGTTCTTGGTTCAGGACCCTGACGGCTACCTTCTGCGCCTTCAGCAGGAGATAGGTGAGAGACCTGCGGGGGAGAGTTCGTAGCCGACCGTCGAAGCTGTCAAGGCTGTTGATTAAAAGCTATTCCCACGCAAGATCCTGCAAACCTCAAAGTAGGCCTTTACCGCGCATCGACCGTGAGCACCGTCAGAACCACCCGCTTTTCCTTGTCGGAGGCGGTCAAGTCAACGAGGCCGGCAATGCGCCAATCCATATTGCCTTCCGGATCCGTGATGGTCTGAGTCGCCAGCCAGACCGAACCAGCGGGAGCTTCATCGACAGCCCGTGCAAGGGCCTCGAAACGACTGCGCTGATTGGCGTTATCCCGAGCGGAGAAGGGCATCACGGCCAAGATGTCCTCGCCACTAATCTTTTCTTCCAATGCGCACAGTGCCTGGGAACGGGCACCTTGATTGATATCGATCCAATCATGTTCAGCCCAGTAGCGTTCCAAGGCGTGATCCCAATCATCACCATTCCACGGCGCGACCTGAGCAAAGAGCCCGTCGCTATCTGCGGCCTGCGCAGTTGCTCGTTCAAGTCCATCGACGTCATCGCGACTCATCAACTCAACAAAATGAAACAGTGTCCGACGTACGGAATTACGGAAAGCATGGAGATTTGCCGTGAAAGCAACAACGCCGGACTCATCCGCACCAAACGCGCGCTCAAGCCCAACGGCAGAAGCTTCCCCTTCGGCCTCGGCTAATTCTTCCCCGTTCATCATTGCTTCCCACTCATCCAGAAGCGAGGAATCAACGCTGCGGATCAGATCGGCCAACCACGAAATCATGGACTCAAGTTCCTCGGTCATGATTTCTTCTGGGATCACTTGGCGCATCATCCGGTAGGCATCACTGAGATAGCGCAAGATAACGCCTTCTGAACGCCCAACGTCGTAACGTGAAATGAGTTCGGTGAAGGTCATAGCGTTTTCGATCATCTCGCGAATGACCGACTTGGGTGAGAGCTCGAGATCTCCCACCCACGGGTTTGAGCGCGCATAGACACTAAACGCTGGGGAGAGGAGTTCCTCTAAAGGCTTAGGCCACGAGATCTCTTCCAAGGCGGCCATGCGCTCGTCATACTCCATCCCCTGTGCCTTCATCGAGGCAACGGCCGCAGCTTTCGCCTGGTTTTCTTGCGCATACAGCAGGGGTCGGGGGTCCTCAAGCACGGCCTCGACAATGGAAATCACGTCAAGGGCAAAGGTCGGCGAATCCGGATCAAGAAGCTCGAACGCAGCCAGTGCAAAGGGAGAAAGCGGCTGATTGAGCGCAAAATCATCCGGCAGGTCTGCAACCAACTGCAACCTAGAGACACCCAATTCCTGAGCCCGGGCACTGGAGAGATGCTCAACAACCCCGGCTTGGAGAAGAGAAGTATAAATATCTGCAAGATGACGGATATGCGGATTTGCAGGAAGCGGTTGGTCATCATTGTGCAATGCCAAGTCAACGAGGTGCTCTGCAGGATCTCGCCCAGCATCTGCTGCTCCACCCAACACGTTCAGAACAGTGGAGTGAGTCATCTCAAAGTGAGACTGCAAGGCTTCGGGAGCAGCATCACGCAGGCGCTCAAAGGTCGAGCGAGACCAAGTGATCTGCCCTTCCTTTGGCCCGCTGCGCTTCTTAGAGGCCTTCTTCTTGGCTCTTTTCGCCTCGCGCTCGTCACGAGCAGCCTCCTGCGCAGCCGTTAAACGGGCGCGCTCGCGGGCTGTTTCCACTTCGTGCTCGGGGGCCAGAACGCGAACAAAACCAACGGTGTCAAAACCTGCACGTCCCGCGCGCCCGGCAATCTGGTGGAATTCACGCGAACGCAGGTGACGCATTTTGCTTCCGTCGAACTTCACCAGGGAGGTCAGCAAAACCGTGCGAATGGGGACATTGATACCGACTCCAAGGGTGTCGGTTCCGCAGATGACGGGAAGCAGCCCCTGCTGTGTCAGGCGCTCAACAAGTCGGCGATACCTGGGCAGCATTCCCGCGTGGTGAACGCCAATGCCATGGGAGAGAAGTCCGCGCAAAGTCTGCCCAAAACCCTTTGTAAAACTCACTGACGAGAGCTCACGCGCGATTTGGCTACGGACCTCGGGGGAAACAAGCTTGCGGTCCATCAATGACGAGGCCGTATCAACCGCATCTTTTTGCGAGAAATGAACGATGTAGATCGGATGGTGTCCCTCTGAAAGTAGGCGCTCGACCGTGTCTTGAAGAGTGTCGACAACATAGTCGTATTCCAAAGGAACCGGGCGCTGTGCATCGGTAATTTCTACCGTCGGCCGTCCCGTACGATCCGTCCATTGCTTGCGGAAAACAGTCGTATCTCCAAGCGTCGCGCTCATTGCAATGAACTGTGGGCGCGTGAGTTCAAGAAGAGGAACCTGCCAGGCCCAGCCTCGTTGTGGATCGGCATAGAAATGGAACTCGTCCATGACGATCATGTCGGCGTCGAGCGTCGGTCCTTCACGCAGGGACTGATTTGCCAGGATTTCTGCAGTGCAGCAAATGATAGGAGCATCAGCGTTCAACGAGACATCGCCTGTCACCATCCCGACATTGTCGGCGCCAAACAGCGACACCAAGTCGAAAAACTTTTCTGAGACCAGCGCTTTCAGTGGCGCCGTGTAGTACGAGCGCCCCCCATGAGCCATCGACACAAAATGCGCAGCCAAAGCAATCATTGACTTACCGGAGCCAGTGGGCGTTGCTGCAATGACGTGGTTTCCCGACAAAATCTCAATTAAAGATTCATCTTGGTGCCGGTAGAGCGGACGCCCCGTTGATGATGCCCACGATGAAAATGCCTCATACAGGGCATCATCGTCGGTCAATACACCGCGATCTTCCAGATCATCGAGGAGTTCATTTAACGGAGCGCTCATGCTTCTATCTTCCCAGACCTCCCCGCATTTGCGTCCAGTTTGCGGCTAAAAGCGAAGAAGATCGCCCCATCGCGATAGACTTCGAGGCGCTGACCCACAACCTTATTGAAAGTAGATAGCGGAGGAACGAATGGCGGATCTGGCACAGTCCATCCAAAATATTGCTGACTGGATCACCTTGCACCTGACCGTGTGGATCCTGATTGGCACGGGGCTTTACCTCACAGTGCGATCGCGATTCATGCAGATCCGTCAATTCCCTGAAATGATCCGCTCAATTTCGGGTTCTCGCGGTGGTGCACAGGGTGGAATTTCCTCCTTCCAGGCATTCACGATCTCCCTAGCCGCACGCGTGGGCGTCGGTAACGTCTTTGGCGTGGCCGTTGCGCTGCTCATGGGTGGCCCTGGCGCGATCTTCTGGATGTGGGTCGTTGCCTTGGTCGGTATGTCGACCGCCTTTTTCGAGGCCACACTTGCGCAGATCTTCAAGGTTCGTTCGGCTGATGGAACCTTCCGCGGAGGCCCTGCCTACTACATTGCACGAGGCATGAAGAATAAGGTTTTGGCAAGCATTTTTGCTGTCATCACGGTTGTGACCTGTGCATTTGTTATCACATCCGTGCAGTCCAACGCGATCGCAACGACTCTTCTGGGCGCGCTCAGCCCCTCGAGCCGCGAACCTCTGCCGGGACTGGGCGGCCTTTCCAGTGCGCACCTGGTCATCGCAGCACTGCTCTTTGTCTTCTCGGCCATGGTGATTTTCGGTGGAATTAAGACCGTGGCTCGCGTGACCGAATGGATGGCACCGATTATGGCGACTGTTTATGTCGTGATGGTCGCTGTCATCTGCGTGATGAACCTGCCCAAGTTCGGTTCTGTTCTGGGACAAATCTTCGCAAGTGCGTTTGCCCCGCAACCAACGCTTGCAGGCCTCGGCGGTGGGATTATCGCTGCGGTCATCAACGGTACGAAGCGTGGCCTCTTCTCCAACGAGGCCGGTCAGGGTACTGCTCCCAATGCGGCTGCAACCGCCACCGTCGCTCACCCCGTTCGTCAGGGCCTCATCCAGTCGCTGGGCGTTTTCGTTGACACGATCATCGTGTGTACCGCAACCGCTTTCGTCATCCTGATTGCTGGCGAAAAGGTCTGGTCGAACCCCGAGGCAAACCCCGCGAACCTCACGACACTTGCTGTGGCCGACCAACTGGGGCAGTGGACCATCATGCCGATGTCGATTCTGATCTTCGTGCTTGCCTACTCATCGATCATTGCGGCCTACGTCTATTCCGAAATCAACCTGTCCTTTGTCGTGAAGTCGAAGGCTGCGACTTGGACTGTTCGAGTGATCTCCGTTGCCTCGGTCGTGATCGGTTCGCTGACCACTCTGGATCTTGTATGGAACTCCGTCGATATCGCGATGGCCATCATGACTTTGACGAACTTGGTTGCCTTGATTGTCCTAGCTCCGTGGGGTCTGGGTGCTCTTCGTGACTACGAGGCTCAGCGTCGTCGCGGCATTGCAGATCCTGTCTTCGTTGCGCAGGGTAATGACCTTCTTCCGGGCGACCTTCCCGGTGATATTTGGGCTGCAGAACCCGCTTCGCGTTAGGCTACAGGCAAGACTTAGGAGGTCGCGATGCGCATTGCTCGTTTCTCGCAAGGAAGCTCTATTCACTACGGGGCTTTGGAAGATGAATCGACCCGGATTGTTGGTTTGAAGGGCGATCCTTTGTTTTCGCCGGTCGAGCCCTCTGGCCAGATCTTTGAACTGGATGAGGTTCGCTTGCTTTCTCCGGTGATCCCCCGGTCGAAAGTCATTGGTCTGGGCGGAAACTACCCGGCACCTGGCGAGCAGCGCAGTGAGGATCCGGCGCGTCCCTCCGTCTTCTTCAAGCCGAATACTGCCGTCATTGGCCCGGATGATCCGATTGTCTTTCCTTCCTGGGGACAGGAAATCTTTTACGAGGCCGAGCTTGCCGTGGTCATCAAGACGCTGGCCAAGGACGTCAGCGTAGAGGACGCCTCTTCCGTGATCTTGGGTTACACCTGCGCGAATGACTTGACCGCTGCGGATGCAGCTCGCGATGACGGGGGAGCACTTGGTCGCGCGAAGAGTTGGGATACCGCGTGCCCGCTGGGTCCGTGGATCACTGTTGGCGGGGATTTTGATCCCGACAATGCTGAAATTTCGGTTCGCATCAATGGGGAAGAACGCGGGAGTGGAAGCACCTCTCAAATGGGATATTCCGTTGCGCGGATTGTTTCCTATGTGTCGGGGATCTGCACGCTTCTGCCCGGAGATGTCATCTTGACCGGCACTCCGGCCGGCGGACCGCTCAAGCACGGTGAACGCGTCGAGGTTGAGGTCGCAGGAATTGGGACGCTAACAAACCTGGCGATGTGAACCTTATTTCTGATCGCATAGTGACCCTTTTCTCCATGAATTTTGTGCCTCTAGGGACGGTGGATGTAGCGTAAATACATGGCGGATATGTCAGGTTTAGGTGGATTTGGTAAACACCACAGCAGTAGTGCCTTTGGCGGTGTTGATGAACTGCTAGCAGCAATTGACGCACAAGTCGAGGAGTCTAATAAAGCTGCAGCAGGCGCCTTCGAATTTGTTGAGCGCATGAGGGATATCCGCGGCGAAGGTGAATCAAAAGATCACGCGGTTCGTGTCGTCGTTGATTCCTCTGGAACTCCCGTTGAGGTTCAGGTTCCTGATCATCCAGCTCTTGGCCACGCCTTCCTTGAGGCGTTCAAACATGCTCGTCAAGATGCCGGTGCTCGCGTAGCAGATGCTGCTGTCGATGCTTATGGAGATTCCTCTATTGAAGCTCAAGTGCTCGTAAAAACCTATGGTTCGCATCAAGAGCACGCCGATGAGAACGCTGGAGCGCATGCCGCATTCGATCATTTTGGTCGTCTAGATGCACGAGCACTTCGCCATGCTGGAGACAAGTGAAGGTCATTTAAGGAGAAAAGATGAATGAAGTAGCTTGGCAGCCGGGTGACGCTGCACTTCTTGCAGGACGCATCGCATCTCAAGCGGGGGAAGTGAACTCTTTGGTCAGTGAAGCCCGCGGTGCAAGTGTCGGCTCTAATTCTTTTGGCCTGATGATTTCCCCCTTAGTGACCCCGATCGCTGAACTTTTCTTGGATGTCATGGGAACTGCGATCTCCGAAGCCGGGGCAAGCTGCTCTGATCTGTCGTCCGCATTGAAGAAGGTCAATGCGGACTTCCAGGAGATGGAGTCCGGCAATATCTCCGCTGTTCAAACTAGTGGAGAGATGGCTAACGGGGATGCTCGTTGATGGCTGCTCCTCACACTCCAGGGGCTACCGCAACAGGGACCGCAGGTGGGCAAGCTGGGGCGTCGGCCTCGGCGCAGGGAGGAGAAGATCCCTGGTACACGGGAGGCGGTGCGCGTCAGCTTCGTATCCTCGATGCAGAAGGCAACCCTAAGAGCGTTGCGGATCTTCTAAATTTGGAGATTTTGGAGGGTGTGGAGGTTCCTGTTGGACTTCGTTGAGCGTTTCGCTCAAGCGGTGAATGCCGCTTGGGGGGATCAAGTGAGGGGAAGTCTAGAACCAGGAGATTCCCTGGTGGTTTACCCCTCTTCTGCTGCAGCAGAACCATTTGGCGTGTATTTCGACGACAATACGTACTCCTTTTACACATACGAGCGCGGTTCGCGTGTTGGTCCCGAGTTTCAATCTGACGATGTCAGAGTGGTCGAACACTGTCTGACTCTGAGTGTGGGCAATGCGCTTCGAGTTGCGCAGGAGTTCGAGAAGCTAGCGTTGTACAACACTGCTCCAATCCGTTCTGGATGGACAATGGTTCCATCGGCATCAGCAAGTAATCCGGGGTTCACCGCGATTCGTTCAGATCGTGGTGTTTTCTATCCCTGCGCGGGGGCAAACCGTTGGCTGCTCGCGGGGCTCTCTCACGTGGTTGAGTATTCGCCGCTTGACGTGTTGGAGTGCTACTTGTGTGAGGATGCAGCGCCGCTTTTAACGCAGTGGCTTTCGAAGTCCGCAGGATGACAAGTTTCGTGGCATATGATGGGAAGCAGCTCACGGAAAGGTGAAATACATGGATTCAGTGATGACTCCAGAGTCTAAGGAACCGCAGGGGCCTTGGCGTTGGTTGATGGACAGTGAAGAAGTCAGTTCTTCACTGGTGCGTTCCAGCATTGAGCAGTTCACCAGCCTGGAGGCCTACACCTCTAAGTTTGGCGATATGGTCGACATGATCGGCTACCCCTATCTTTCGCGCGTGTGGCAGGTTGATCCCAATGGCAAGCCCTATTCTTTTGAGCAGCGCTGCCTGGCAATTACCGATGTTCACTCGCCCTATTACGCGTACACGATTGCGAAGCTTCCCGTATATGCGTTGATTTCAACCGGAATTACTGCACCGAACTTCGGAATGGAAGGTGGCGCGCGGGAAGTACGTTTCATCTACGGTGGCGAACTTTTGACGGTCGCCGAGTGCGTTGAACTGGGTATCTTGAAGGGACGGTCTCTGTCATGAGTACTACCAGTCAACTGATTGAATTCGCTAAATCTTCTGGCGCTTTCTGGATGAATCGCGGCACTGGTATCGCACTGACGTGGGATAGTGGTATTTACTGGCATAACTTGTGGACCGAACACGATGATCGGGGCACTTTGCTGTACAAGTATGGTCCCAGTGAACGTTGGGAGGATCGCTCGACTTTCGTTGCTTCTCCCTTCGAGGATTGGACGGCAAAGGGCGCGATTATCCACGTGGGCGAGTTCGCCCGAAGCTATCTGGGTTGGGATCCGATCGTCATTCCGCAGGTTGATTCTGATCCCGTTGCTCATCCTTACGTGTATTCGCAGTTCTTTCCTTGGGTTGGAGGGCTTGAGTTGGACGGAAAAGTCCTGCCTTTGACCGTCCGCACAATGTTCCCCACCCACCGAGAACTCACTGAGTTTGCGCATATTGCGACCCTTGATTCGCAGACGCTCCTTGATGCGTATATGTCTGAAGATGGTGGTGCCTTGCGGAATTGGGTTCGTCATAGTTAGTTTCTCGATTTTCGAGGCCGAGGCAGCCGGGTGGACGTGTTGAGTTCATCCGGCTGCTTCTCGTCTTGTGAAGTCTCTCTGGACCTTCTTTTGAATTTTGAGATTGTGGGGGCGTGGTTGTAGCGTAAGAGCATGGATAAAAGCTTTGGTTTGGACCGCGTTGAGGCGGCTCGGGCTGAGCTGCGCGAGGAAGTTGAGGCTGCGCTTCAGCGAGGCAGTAGGGCGCAGTCATTTCTTGAACTGCTTGAGGACGTTCGGGGCGAGGGAGCGTCGAAAGGCGGTGTAGTTCGCGTGACTGTCGACTCTTCGGGAATGCCCATTAGCGTCGTTGTCGACGGTTTTCCAAAGCTTGGTGATGCATTTATCGAGGCGTTTAGGCGGGCTGTGCAGGATTTGGGCGCAGGCATTGCTGACCGAGCGATGGACTCCTATGGGGCATCGTCTGTGGAATCGCGCGAGTTTTTGCAAGCTTTTGGCAGTAGGCGTGAAATTAGCGCGGGACTTGAGTTAGCTGTTCGCGGTGGGTTTGACCGTTTTGGCTGTTTGCGTCCTGAAGGTGTGCGTCGAGCGGCTGCAGGCCGATCCGGTGATTGATCTAGGAGGGGTGTGCGGTGAGCGTTGCGGAAGAAGTTGAAGCTCCCGGATTATCGACGGGGAAACATCCAGATCCGAAGCTTACGGTCGTTCCGGATAGTCCGACTACTGCGAATCAGGAAAGCGGGTATTCGTCTGAACATCCGTGGTACACGGGCGGTGGAGCCTTGGAAGATATCGCAGGTATCGCAGGCGCGGTTGAGTCGAAGAGCTGGCTTGACGGTGGTTTGTCGGGCTTGTCGTTGGTTGCCGATACTGCGTCAATGTTTTTCGATCCCTTAGGTACAGCACTGTCGTGGGGCGTAGCGATGATCATGGATCACTGTGACCCTCTGCGCAGCTGGTTGCACAAGCTTGCAGGAAATCAGGACGACGTATCGGCCAAGGCTAATACATGGCGCAATGTTGCGTGTGCCTTGGAAGAAAACGCTAAGCGGATGGATGCTAATGTTGCGTCATTTACGCAGTATTCCAGGGGACAAGCTGCCAATTCTTTTGCTGAGTCTGCTGGCGGCGTAAACGCGCTGATTGTGGGGGCTGCACAGGGAGCTCGCGTGCTGTCGCAGGGCTTGGAGATTCTTGCGGGTGTGGTCGAGGTCGTGTATTCGATTGTGCGCGATGCGATCTCTCAGATTGTAGGTACGTTTATTAGCGCTGTTATTCAGGCGCTGCTGACGGCTGGTTTGGCCTTGGCAAAATTAATACCTGAGATCAGCGTGAAGGTTTCTGCTTGGGTATCCAAGCTGTGGGGGCATATCGATAGTTTGCTGTCCTCGGCCGGCAAGCTTGTTACCTTGTTCAAGAGCGGTGGCGATCTGATCGCTTCAATGGTGAAGAAGATTAAGACTGGGCTGAAAGTAGGCTTTGGTAAAGGGCATGCTCCCGCGCCGCATGAACCCCGACACTCTGCGAAAGGCCCCAAGCGTAGGCAACCGCAGTCGCGCATTAAGGAAGACCCCAATTCCGTGCGTTCGCGTCAGGATCTACTTGACGATGTGCCTTACGAGCCCATGAATGCAGACCTAGATAAGTCGATTGTGAATATTGGACGGATTAAGGGCATTAAGGGTGTTGATCTTGTTCATAATTCAGACAACGTCTGTGGTTTCGGGAACGGCGGTAAGCCCAGGACCTATTCAGAGTGGCTCGACGAGCATAAAACGACGTATGTTAATTCGCAGGGACAGACGAAGATCGGGCACGATTGGCCACCTAATGACGGGTATGCAGGCGAACCGAAACTCTCTTCGTTTGCAGAGTATTCGTCCGAGCACGGTGTGATCGTGGACCGCGTTGGAGGACCCAATGGAGAATTCTTGGGTGCTGTAGAAGGCGGGCGTGTTGCTTCATTTGAAGAACGTGGGCTTCCCCCTGCCTCAGTGCATCAACCTTACTATCAGTATGTTTTTACCGGCCATATGCCCGAGGGGTGGAATATTGAGCACGGGATTGCTGCACCATGGGAAAGCGAGTGCGGTGGGGTACGTCAGTTGAGAATTCTCGATGAGCTTGGAAGTCCGGTAAAAATCACGAAATTAATTGAAATGGGCGTTTTAAAAGGCGTGGAGGTGCCTGTTGGATTTTAGTGAGCGTCTTGGTCAGGTAATGCATGAGGTCTGGGGATGTGACGTGGTGGGTGATCTGGGGAAGGATGGTTATTTGGAGTTCTTTCCCAGGGACATGGTCTCTGAACCGAAGGTAGTGCATCGTAAGGAGGGTTTGTTTGCCTATTACGAGTATGAGCGCGGCAATATCGGGGCACCGGTTTTTCAGTCGAGTAGTTTGCGTGTGATGGAGCATTGTTTAACTCTGTGCTATGGGAATCCTCTTCGTAAAAGCCTGGGGTTTCAGCCTCTTCGTCTTGTTCGTAATTTGTCTATGCGTCCGGGATGGTCGTTGGTTCCGCTGGATTCAAAGCCTTGGCATGGGTTTGTGGGTATACGAAATAGTGAAGGTGTATTTTTCTCATGTAAGACATGGGAAGATTATCTTCTTTCGGCGTTGTCGTATGTTGTTGAGTTTTCGCCTCTAGACGTGCTGGAGTGTTATTTGCGGCCGGATGCTGGTCCGCTCCTAAGTCAGTGGATCGATCTTGAGTGGACGCCTGAGGAGGATGAATAGGGCTTCTTTATTGAGGGGTTAGTTTTCTCAGCGTGGAGGTGCCTGTTGGACTTTAGCGAGCGTTTCTCTCATGCGCTTCAAGCGACGTTAGGAATGGAAATGCATGGGCAGCTCGGCGAACCTGGGCTTGTGCGTTTTTCCCCTTCAACGGTGACGTTTGGTACTGAGGAGCTTGAGTATCGGGACGGTGTGTATTCGTTTTACCAATATGAGCGTGCGTCACGTGGCGGAGCTTCTTTTAAATCGAGTAGTTTGCATGTGATGGAGCACTGTTTGACCTTGCATTTCGGGAAGCGCTTCCGGATCTGGTCAAACTATAAGCTACTTACGCTGGACGAATGCTCAGTGCCTCGCGTTGGTTGGTCCCTTGTGCCGGTTGGAGATGGGAGGCAAACTGGTTATTTAGGTATTCGTTCTGAGAGTGGAGTTTTCTATTCGTGTAAAACGTATGGGAGTTGGTTGCTCTCATGCCTGTCTTATGTTGTCGAGTATTCGCCTCTAGACGTGTTGGAGTGTTATTTGCGTCCGGATGCGGGACCGCTCCTGACTCAGTGGGTCGATTGTGAGTCGAAGCCTGAGGAGGAGTAGGACCTTTTGATTGTTGGGCTCTAGTTTTCTAAGCGTGGAGGTGCCTGTTGGACTTTAGCGAGCGTTTCTCTCAGGTTCTACAACAGACGTGGGGATATAACACCGACGGTAATTTAGACAGGGAAGGCTCTCTTGTTTTTTATTTGGGAGGATCCGTTTCGGAGGAAACGAGCGTGTGTTTCGAGGGTGGCATCTACTCGTTCTATGTATATGAGCGTGGTGAGCGTGGGAATCCTCTGATTCAGTCGAGTCGTCTGAATGTAATGGAGCATTGTCTAACACTCAAATATGCAAATTCATTTCGAATAAAACGAGGGTTTCCTCCTCTTCAGCTCTACCGCACTATTCGAATGCATGTTGAATGGTCGTTGGTTCCAGTGGATTCAAAGCCATGGCATGGGTTTTTTGGCATTCGAAGGAATACTGGTGTTTTCGTCCCGTGTAGGACGACGGATGATGATCTTCTTTCTTCTCTTTCTTATGTTGTTGAGTTTTCGCCTTTGGATGTGTTGGAGTGTTATTTGCATCCTGATGCTGGTCCGCTCCTGAGTCAGTGGGTTGATCGTGAGTGGATACCTGAGGAGGATGAATAGGGCTTCTTGTTGAGGGGATAGTTTTCTACGTGTGGAGGTGCCTGTTGGATTTTAGCGAGCGTCTTGGTCAGGTGATTTATGCTACTTGGGGTTTTAAGGCGACCGGTAACCTGGAAAAAGAGGGTTTCCTTGAATTTAGTCCTCCTGGACCTACTGGCCAACCTGAAGCTGTTGATCTTCGCGACGGAATCTATTCGTTTTATATGTATGAGCGTAATCAGCGAGGTGCTCCTGTTTTTCAGTCGAGTAGTTTGCGTGTGATGGAGCATTGTTTAACTCTGTGCTATGGGAATCCTCTTCGTAAAAGGTTAGGGTTTCAGCCTCTTCGTCTTGTTCGTAATTTGTCTATGCGTCCGGGATGGTCGTTTATTGCTGTGGATTCAAAGCCTTGGCATGGGTTTTTGGGTATACGAAATAGTGAAGGTGTATTTTTCTCATGTAAGACGCGGAAAGATTATCTTCTTTCGGCGCTGTCGTATGTTATTGAGTATTCGCCTTTGGATGTGTTGGAGTGTTATTTGCGTCCGGATGCTGGTCCGCTCCTGAGTCAGTGGGTTGATCTTGAGTGGACGCCTGAGGAGGAGGAATAGGCCTTCTTTATTGAGGGGACAGTTTTCGCAGCGTGGAGGTTCCTGTTGAACTTTAGCGAGCGGTTCTCTCACGCCAACGCAGCATCTTTTCCTGAAAAGGTGTGGGCAATCCCTCGAATCCGTTTCGTGAGCATCTGCCCTTCGCCTGCTTGCTTTCCCTATAGTTCATAGTGTGGATTGAACGCCACATGAACTGCGGTAACACGAATGCAGAGGAGCATTGTTCATGAGTGAGACCACCCAGGTTGCGTCTGGTCTAAACATCGAGATGGCCGGCCTAGATGTGATCCCCGAATCCGAAAGAAAAGGCACACCATCGTCCTTATTCATGCCTTGGTTTGCCGCTAATATCTCTGTCCTCGGTATTTCCTGGGGTTCGTGGGTGCTGGGCTTTGGCCTTTCACTCACGCAGGCGATCCTTGTGAGCGTTGTTGGCGTTGCACTCTCATTCCTTCTGTGTGGACTGATCGCTATCGCCGGCAAGCGAGGATCTGCACCAACCCTAGTGCTCTCTCGCGCGGCATTCGGATATAACGGAAACCGTATCTCCGCAGCAATCTCCTGGATCCTTACTGTTGGGTGGGAGACCTTCCTTGCCATCATGGCGGTTCAGGCAACCGCGACCGTCATGGGAGCGCTTGGTTTCAGCAACCACCTGCTTGCACAGATCATCGCCTTGATCGTCGTTGTTGTCCTTGCAGCGGGAGCGGGCATCCTCGGATTTGAAGCGATCATGAAGGTCCAAACGTGGATCACCTGGGCGACGGCAATCCTCACGATCGTCTACCTTCTGCTCTCGGCCTCGACAATCAACTTCGCGGTCCTTTCTGCACGTCCCGCGGCTCCCTTCGCAATGCTCCTGGGTGCGATGTGCATGCTTATGGTTGGTTTTGGTTTTGGATGGATTAACGCAGCAGCGGACTATTCACGCTACCTTCCTCGCAAGGCCTCAACCGCCGGGGTCGTTGGTTGGACGACCGCAGGTGCTGCGCTGCCCGTCATTATCTTGGTGATCTTCGGTGTGCTGCTGGTTGGTTCCAACTACGACACTCTCTCTGAAGCCATCGGCAACGACCCAATCGGCGCGTTGACAACAATTCTTCCGACCTGGTTCCTGATCCCCTTTGCGATCGTTGCAATCCTTGGCCTTGTCGGTGGAATCGTTATGGATATCTATTCTTCTGGACTTTCCTTGTTGGCAACTGGCGTCCCGGTGACCCGCCCCGTTGCCACCGCAATCGACGGCACCATCATGACCATCGGAACGATCGTCGTTGTCTTCTTCGCTGATTCCTTCCTCACTCCTTTCACTGCCTTCCTCACAACCCTTGGCGTGGTCATTGCCACCTGGGGCGGCGTCATGCTTGCTGACATCGCGCTCCGTCATCAGGACTACGACGAGCCCTCACTCTTCACATCAACGGGACGCTACGGTTCCGTTAACTGGGGAGCTATCGTCACACTGGCTGTCGGTTCCTTCGTTGGCTGGGGCTTTGTTGTCAATGCGAATGCCTCGTGGCTTGCATGGCAGGGCTATCTCCTTGGTCCGCTCGGAGGTCGAGAGGGAGATTGGGCCGGTTCCAACATCGGAATCCTTCTTGCCCTTCTCGTAGGCTTCTGCGGATATTGGCTGACCAGTGCGCGTCGCGTTCGTGCGCAGGAAGCCACCCCTTCCCACACGCTCGGCTAAATGTTGAGGAAGGTGTGCTTTGACAGCTGATCCCCGTTTTTCTTCTGTTCTTTTTGATCCCGAGGCCACTGTCGCCGCGGAGCAAATCCGTTCCCTTTGCGGGGGAGTGCCCTTCGCGTTGGTCGTCTTGGGATCGGGCTTAGCGAATGCTCTTAATGAGCAGTGGGGAGCGCCATCGGCCTCGCAGCCTTTGGGGTCACTTCCTGGTGTGCGCGTCCCGGTTGCGGATGGACACCTCAATGAACTTCGTGTCTACATGCGCGAATGTGGCCCCGTTCTGGTTGCGAGCGGACGAACTCACCTGTACGAGGGACACGGGCCTCTTGCTGTCACCGCACTGATCCGTGCAGCTGCGTGCGCGGGCATCCAACGCGCAATTGTGACCAATGCGAACGGATGCCTGCGTGACTGGTCTCTGGGTGATGTCATGGTCATTACGGATCACATGAACCTCAGCGGTTCCTCGCCATTTGACGGCCCCCTGTTTGTCGACATCTCACAGGTTTGGGACACTGAGATGAGCAAGAGGATGCGTGAGCACTGTGGTCGAGAGGGAACCTATGCCTTCCTTCGTGGGCCCGAGTATCAAACAGGTGCAGAAAGCCGAGCCTTAGCGCAATTGGGCGTTGATTGCGTTGGGATGTCGACCGTTCTTGAGGCAATAACCGCTCACGCACTCGGAGTGCGTGTTGCCGGTATGTCTGTTGTCTCAGACCTGTCTTTCGCCCAGGCAGAAACTGACCCGCAAGACGTTGTGGAGGCCGCGCGAAAGGCATCCACAACGGTCGTTGCCGGTATCGAGGCCGCGCTGGCCGCGGAGTGAGGACTGGCGCAGGCTGTGGGGAAAGGGCTAAAGAACGGCCAGAACCCGAGAAACCAATTCTTCAGTAACCTGCGGTGAACACGCCAAGTTTACACGCACCCACTTCGAGTAACGCTCGCCCAAGGTGACCCCTTCATTTGTCGCGATGTGCGCGCGTTGAAGCAGTGTCTTTGAAGGGTTCGGGCCCAATTCGGGGTAGGCCTCGAAACCCCACCAGGTCAGGTAGGTCGCCTGCGGGGGGCGGAAGTCGATCTCGGTGGGTGTCAGCGCCTCGGTAACGGTGCGGATATTGCCCTCGATCACGGACAGGACCTCGTGCTGCCAGTCAGCACCGTTTGTGTAGGCCTCGATTGTCCCAAGTGCGCCGATTGTTGAGGTCGAATGGGGGAGCTTTTCCTGGCACACGCGATCCCAACGCGCTCGTAATTCTTGATCGGGCACGATTACCTGGGCATTAGGCAGCCCCGCAATATTCCAGCCCTTTGTTGCCGCAGTTGCGGTGATCGTATGAGCTGCAAATTCTGCGCCCAGCCGCGCATAGGAGGTAAAGCCTCGGCCACCCAAAACCAGGGGGGAGTGGATTTCATCCGCAAAAACCAAAGCGTCGTACTCAGACACCACCATCTGCAAAGCCCGCATCTCGGATTCTGTTAACACGCGCCCCACGGGGTTCCACGGATTGCAGAGAATCACCAGGCTAGCCCCGGCCTCGAGACCTGCCTTAATTCCCTCAAGGTCAAGGGTCCAGCCGCCCGGGTATGCGTCATCGTGCAACGAGGGCACGTCGATGACCGGATGCCCCAGCGCGGGAGGAATTGTCAAGAATGGCATGTACGCGGGAGTCGGCACGATAACCGGTGATCCGGGACGCACCATGTACTGGATCATCACTTCCAATGCCGGAAGGACAGCGGGTGCCATGCGAATTGAATCAACGTCAAGATCCCAGCCGAAGCGCTTCTTCTGGAATTGCGCAGTAGCTTGGGCAACCTGTGGCGCAAGCCAACGGGGGTTGTAGCCCAGCAAACCTTCGCGAATCGCGCGGGTCATTCGCTCCTCGACACAAGGCGCGGTACCGAAATCCATCTCTGCAACCCAGGCGCCCAAGACGTCGCTGCCGTCTGCGGGCTTAACTCCCGTCCACTTCAGTGAACCAACGCGACGGAGTTCCTCAGCGCTGCAAAAATCCATGCGAAAACTTCTTTCCAAACGTGCCCTCAAAGGCAAAGCGTGTGAGCTACCTCCCAGTGTAAGGGGAGTGATGATAATTCGGAATTCGCCGTCATGGTGTGAGCGAAGGTAACAGTGCGCGCATCCCTTGGCGGGGGAGAAGCCCCGCTCAGTCCTCGCACATCCATTGAATTGACGCAGGGCTAATAAGAAGGGGGCTAAACTAGGGGATTATGAGTGTGACTACCGCAAGTGGCGCCGATGTTCGCGTCCGATTCTGCCCTTCGCCAACTGGAACTCCTCACGTGGGAATGGTCCGCACCTGCCTCTTTAACTGGGCATACGCGCGCCATACCGGAGGCACCTTCGTCTTCCGTATTGAAGACACCGATGCTGCTCGCGATTCCCAGGAATCTTTCGATCAGATTCTTGATTCGCTGCGTTGGCTGGGCCTGGATTGGGATGAAGGCATCGGTAAGGGAGGCCCGCACCCGCCGTACCGTCAGAGCGAGCGCATGGACATCTACCGCGATGTCGCCGCGAAGCTCCTCGAAGCAGGCTACGCCTACGAGTCTTACTCGACTCCCGAAGAGGTCGAAGCTCGCCACATTGCAAAGGGTGAGGATCCCAAGCTCGGTTACGACGGCTTTGATCGTGATCTGACCGAAGAACAGATTGCCGCCTACCGTGCCGAGGGACGCAAGCCGGTCCTGCGCATGCGTATGCCCGATGAAGACATTACCTTCACCGACCTGATTCGCGGAGAGATCACCTTCAAGCCCGGTTCGGTTCCGGACTACGTCATTGTCCGTGCCAATGGTCACCCGCTGTACACGCTGGTCAACCCCGTTGATGACGCGCTCATGGAAATCACGCACGTTCTGCGTGGTGAAGACCTGCTCTCTTCGACGCCTCGTCAGATCGTCCTCTACCGAGCACTGGAAGAACTGGGCATCGCTAAGTTCATGCCTCGCTTTGGTCACCTGCCCTACGTGATGGGTGAAGGAAATAAGAAGCTGTCCAAGCGTGACCCCGAATCGAACCTGCTCCTGCACCGCGAAGCCGGAATGATTCCCGAGGGCTTGAACAACTACCTGGCCCTGCTGGGTTGGTCGATCAGCCCTGATAATGATGTCTTCTCCATGGAAGAGATGGCCGCGGCCTTTGATATCGCCGATGTGAACCCGAACCCGGCACGCTTTGACCACAAGAAGTGCATCGCGATTAACGCCGAGCATATTCGTTTGCTTGCTCCGGATGATTTCCGAGGCCGTATCGTTCCCTTCCTTCACCGTGAGGGATTGGTGTCGGCTGACTCCTATGAGGAGCTGACCTCGGATGAGCAGAAGATTATGCAGCACGCCTCTCCGCTCATCCAGACCCGCATCCAGTTGCTGGGTGAGGCTCCTGGAATGCTGGGCTTCCTCTTCACTGAAGACGATGCGCTTGAGCTGGATGAAAAGTCCGTATCGAAGCTCAAGGAGAATGCTCCTGAGGTTCTGGATGCAACGATCCATTACATCGAGAACTATGACGGCCCCTTCACAACCGAGGCTCTCGAGCATGCCCTCCGTGAGCTGATTGTTGAAGGTATGGATATCAAGCCTCGCGTGGCCTTCGGTCCGATTCGCGTGGCCGTCACCGGTCGCCAGGTTTCCCCGCCGCTGTTTGAGTCCATGGAGATTTTGGGTCGCGAGAGCGTGTTGAACCGTCTGCATGCCTTGCGTAACCGACTGGGCTGAGCATCTGACTGATACCTGATCGCAGGTGCGTGGTGATCAAATATGATCAGTGCCACGTGCCTGCGATTTGGCATCTGAAGCGCATTTGAGTATTCTTTTCTCTTGTCGCCGCCTTGGGTTTTAGCCTGAGCGGATTGCGCCATGGGGTATGGTGTAATTGGCAGCACGAGTGATTCTGGTTCATTTAGTCTAGGTTCGAGTCCTGGTACCCCAGCCATCGCAAAGTTTTTTGCGAGAAGAAAGGCCCCCATCGTCTAGCGGCCTAGGACGACGCCCTCTCACGGCGTTAACACCGGTTCAAATCCGGTTGGGGGTACAAATCCTGTTCATGCCTCGGCAGAACGGGAATAGCGCACGTAGTGGCGCGCCGCCCCCATCGTCTAGCGGCCTAGGACGACGCCCTCTCACGGCGTTAACACCGGTTCAAATCCGGTTGGGGGTACAGATATCAGCAGGGCTTCGGCCCTGCTTTTTTGTTAGCTGCGCTGCCGCCCTTGGCATCTGCAAGAATAAAAGCATGCGCATTGTTTTGGTCTCTGACACCTTCCGCCCGACTATGGGAGGAATTGAAACTCAGGTCGGTGCACTTGCCGATAATCTTCATGCCCGAGGCCACGGTATCGTCGTTCTGACCTGCACTCCCGAGGGTGAGGCGCTGTCCACGTCCCCTTATCCGGTGCTGCGTTCCTCGTGGCACAATCCTTTCAATGCGCCGATTGATCCCAAAGCCCCCCGTCGCTTTACCGACTTCATTCGGCGTTTTAATCCCGATGTTGTCCACTACCACATGGGTGAGCTGACTCCGGTTGTTCAGTCGGTCCTTCTGAACTTAAAGGATTCGAGGATTCCGCAGGTCGTCACCGTGCATTCTCTGTGGGACCCCCGCGTGACAATCCCGGCCTTCCGTGCCATCGCACGACGTGCAGGCTTGTCGAAGGCACCGATTATGTGGACAGGTGTCTCTGAGCTGGTCAATGAGCAAATCCGCCAGGTCTTAGGGTCAGATATCTGTGTTTCAACCTTGCATAACGGCGTAGATGTCGCGCCCTGGCAGCGCCCGCCTATTGCCCACCAAGGTATCGTTGCGGTGACCGCTACGCGTTTTGCTCCGCGTAAGCGCGTGGATGCCCTGATCGACATCCTTTCTGAAACCCGGCGCCGCTGGGATTCTTATTCCCGAGGCCACCGCGGTGATTTCCCCCTGCGCGCAGTAGTTGCTGGCGAAGGTCCGCTTTTTGACGGTGTTCAGCGCCGCGTTGAGCGTAGCGGGCTGGGGGATTGGTTGCTTCTACCGGGACGTCTGAGTGCGATGCAGCTCCAGGACCTGTATGCGCGTTCGGATATTTTCCTTGCGCCTTCGGTGAAGGAATCTGCCTCTATCGCTGGACGCGAGGCCTTGGCCTCGGGGCTTGCAGTAATGACACGTTCACAGTCTGGACTTGCGGAAGTTATTGAAAATGGCCTCAACGGGTGGTGTCTAGACAATGATGACGAGATGATCGAAGCGCTCGTATCTGTGCTTGAGGCTCCTGCACAGCTTGAACGTATTCACGAGCATAATCGCAGTGAAGACTTTCCCTTCACATGGGAGAAAGTCATCGAGGCGACAGAAAACTACTACCGCCAAGCTCAGGAACTGGCCTCGGTGGGGGCTTAGTCTTCCATTCCTTCTGCCGAACGCAAGAAATCGGAGAGTCTGTTAGCTGCAGCAACGGCAGAAGGTCCATGCTGACGGCCAGGCTGACGTCCCATGCGCTCAACAGGACCCGAAATGGTCACTGCGGCCAGCACGCGACCCGAAGGGCCACGAACGGGGGCGGAAACTGAAGCAACGCCGGGCTCACGTTCTGCAACCGACTGCGCCCAGCCTCGACGACGAACTTGAGCAAGCATCGTCGCATTGAAAGAGGCGCCGTATAGGCCTCGGTGAAGACGATCGGGTTCTTCCCATGCAAGAAGGACTTGGGCAGCAGAACCTGCCTTCATGGTCAATGTCGCGCCAACGGGGATGGAGTCGCGAAGACCCATCTCGCGTTCGGAAGCTGCAACGCACACTCTAAAATCGCCTTGGCGGCGGAAAAGCTGAGTGGATTCCTTCGTGTGGTTGCGAAGCGCAACGAGGACTGGCATTGCAGCTGCGAGAAGGCGATCTTCACCCGCAGAGGAAGCAAGTTCTTGAAGACGCGGTCCTAAGACGAAACGTCCCTGCATGTCACGCGCAACGAAACGGTGATATTCCAGTGCAACTGCAAGGCGATGCGCAGTGGGGCGCGCCAAACCTGTTGTTGCAACCAATTGAGCCAGGGGGGCCGGACCTGCTTCAAGTGCGCTCAAAACCAATGCGGCTTTATCCAGAACGCCGACACCACTTCCAAAGGCTTCTGAGTCCTCCATGAAGACATTTTCACATCTCATTAAATGAGATATCAAGTCCAACTCTCTAGGAAGTGTCAATCATGGGAAGAAAGAAGTCGATGAAGGAGCGGGAAATGAGCGGAACGCTGGCCGAGAAGGTTTGGGCTGATCACGTCGTAGTGCACGGTGAAAACGGTGCGCCCGATCTTCTGTACATCGACTTGCACTTGGTCCACGAGGTGACCAGTCCGCAGGCATTCGATGGTCTGCGCATGGCCGGACGCCAGGTCCGTCGCCCTGACCTCACGATTGCAACCGAGGACCACAACACTCCTACGGTCAATATTGACCTGCCGATCGCTGATATCACCAGTCGCACGCAGATCGACACCCTGCGAAAGAATGCCAAGGAATTCGGTATTCGCCTGCATTCACTGGGTGATGCCGACCAAGGAATCGTTCACGTTGTCGGTCCCCAATTGGGGCTCACCCAACCCGGTATGACCATTGTTTGCGGTGACTCGCATACATCAACCCACGGAGCATTCGGTGCGCTGGCAATGGGGATTGGCACCAGCCAGGTCGAACATGTTCTGGCGACTCAAACACTGCCGATGGCTCCTTTTAAGACCATGGCGATCACCGTCAATGGCTCACTGCCAAAGGGTGCTACTGCGAAGGACATCATCCTTGCCGTGATCGCGAAGATTGGAACCGGTGGGGGACAGGGATATGTCCTTGAGTACCGTGGCCAGGCAATCCGCGAACTCTCGATGGAAGGTCGCATGACGATCTGCAATATGTCCATCGAAGCGGGCGCACGAGCGGGAATGGTTGCCCCCGATGAAACAACCTTCGAATACCTGAAGGGACGTCCGCACGCACCCGAAGGCGAAGAATGGGGTCGTGCCCTGGAGTACTGGAAGACCTTGCACTCAGATGAAGATGCGGTCTTTGACGCTGAGGTGGTCCTGAATGCTGAGGACTTGGAGCCCTTTGTTACCTGGGGGACAAACCCCGGTCAGGGTGTCCCTCTCTCGGGTAGCGTTCCCAACCCGGATGACTTTGAGGACGAAATCAAGCGAGCCGCAGCGCAGAAGGCTTTGGATTACATGGGGCTTGAAGCCGGTACTCCCATGCGCGATATCAAGATCGACACAGTTTTCTTGGGATCGTGCACCAATGGGCGCATTGAAGACCTGCGCGCCGCTGCAAAGGTTATTGAGGGGCACACCAAGGCTCCGGGGCTCAGGATGCTGGTTGTCCCCGGCTCTGCACGGGTGCGCCTGCAGGCCGAAGCTGAAGGCCTGGACAAGATTTTCACCGAGTTCGGGGCGGAATGGCGTAATGCTGGCTGCTCGATGTGTCTGGGAATGAACCCCGACCAACTTGCTCCTCAGGAGCGTTCGGCCTCGACATCAAACCGAAACTTTGAGGGCCGACAAGGAAAGCTTTCGCAGACCCACCTGGTCTCTCCGCTGGTCGCGGCAGCCACCGCTATTCGTGGCACCCTGTCCTCTCCGGCAGACCTGGACGACTAAGAATTCGCTGATACACATTCGAAGGAAAACTCATGGAAAAGTTCATTTCGCACACGGGTATTGGCGTTCCGCTACGCCGTTCAAATGTTGACACCGACCAGATCATCCCCGCGGTTTTCTTGAAGCGCGTGACCAAGACTGGATTTGATGACGCTCTGTTCTATGCATGGCGTCGTGACCCGGAGTTCATCTTGAACCGTGAACCCTACAACCGGGGCAGCGTTCTGATTGCTGGACCTGATTTTGGCACTGGTTCCTCGCGTGAACACGCGGTCTGGGCACTGCGTGACTATGGCTTCAAGGTCGTTCTCGCACCGAAGTTTGCTGATATTTTCCGAGGAAATGCAGGCAAACAGGGTTTGGTGACAGGAATTATCAGCGAAGCAGACTGTGAAAAGCTCTGGGATCTGCTCGATGCGAATCCCGGTGCAGAAATCACTGTTTCGCTTGAGGATAAGACCGCGACCGTTGGTGACTTCACCTGCACTTTCGATATTGATGACTATGTGCGTTGGACGCTCATGGAAGGTCTGGATGATATTGCCCTGACCCTTCGTCACGAGGCCGAGATCACCGCTTTCGAAGAGCGTCGTCCCTCCTTTAAACCGAAGACTCTGCCGGCCAAGACCTTGCCTTCGAAGCCGGTTGTTTCCGCGCGTCCCGCCGAAGGTGAGTAATTCGCCACGCGCTGAAGATGCGTTAAGCGCACGCAGATGAGGGCATGCTGCTCTAAAGTGGTCACAGAAGTCGACAGCTAGGAGAGCATCACTATGTCCTCAAAACTTCGAGTTGAAGGTGGCCACCCCCTTGAGGGGACCATTACCGTCCGCGGGGCGAAGAACTTTGTCCCCAAAGCAATGGTTGCGTCGCTGCTCGCAGATACTCCCTCCGAGCTGTACAACGTTCCCTTGATTCGTGACGTCGACGTCGTATCGGACCTCCTTGCCCTTCACGGCGTCAAGGTTGATTACGATCAAGAGCGCGGTTCGCTGCGGATGGATCCTTCGCAGGTACGTGTTGCGTCGCGCTCTGATATCGACACTCTTGCCGGGGCCTCGCGCATCCCGATCTTGTTCTGTGGCCCGCTTCTTCACCAGCTGGGTGAAGCCTTCATTCCTGAACTGGGTGGCTGCGCAATTGGCGGCCGTCCCATCGACTTCCACCTGGAAACTCTGCGTAAGTTCGGTGCAATCGTTGATAAGCAACCCGAAGGGGTCCATATCAAGCGTCCTACTTCCGGTCTCCACGGTGCGATTATTGAGCTGCCCTTCCCTTCCGTTGGCGCAACCGAGCAGACTCTGCTGACTGCGGTTCGTAACGATGGAATTACCACGCTGAAGGGCGCTGCCATCGAGCCGGAAATCATGGACCTCATCAATGTTTTGCAGAAGATGGGCGCCATTATTTCTGTCGACACTGACCGCACCATCCGTATCGAGGGTGTGGAGTCCCTGAGCGGATACCGCCACACCGCTCTGCCTGATCGTATCGAGGCCGCCTCTTGGGGCGCTGCAGCTCTTGCGACCCGCGGTGATATTTACGTACGCGGCGCACATCAGCCAGATATGACGACCTTCCTCAATACTTTCCGAAAGGTCGGTGGCGCGTTTGATATCGATTCAGAAGGTATTCGTTTCTACCACCCCGGCGGCGAACTCCACTCCATCGCGTTGGAAACCGCGGTTCACCCCGGCTTCATGACCGACTGGCAGCAACCGCTGGTTGTCGCTCTCACTCAGGCAGAAGGACTATCGATCGTCCACGAGACGGTGTACGAAAACCGTTTTGGTTTTACCTCAGCACTGCGTCAGATGGGCGCAAATATCCAGGTGTATCGCGAGTGCTTGGGCGGAACGCCCTGCCGTTTTGGCCAGAAGAACTACTACCACTCAGCAGTTATTTCGGGACCGACTCCACTGCACGCCGCTGATATTGTCGTTCCGGATCTGCGCGGCGGATTCTCACACCTGATTGCAGCATTGACCGCGACCGGTACATCGACTGTGTCAGGAATTGATGTCATTTCCCGCGGTTACGAGCACTTCATTCGCAAGCTTCGTGAGCTCAATGCTCGCGTGGAATACGAAGACTGACGCACCTGTCGAAGGCCGCAGTCGTGGATCAGCCGTCCGAACCCAAACTGAAGCTATTTGTCTCCGCCCTTTCCGGGAAAGGCCGCGCGCTACGTCGAGCTCCCAAAGTAGCGGCACTTTTACGCTCCCAAGGGTGGAACGTCGACGTTCGAGTCACTCACCGCTCGGATGATCCGGCAGCTTTGGCGGCAGCATGCACCAATCACTGGGTTGCAGTATTAGGTGGTGATGGCTACATCGCTCGCATTGCTACTCAGGTTGGGGCGCGCGGTGGAGTGGTGATTGCTCTTCCCGGAGGAAGAGGAAATGATCTGTGCCGTTGCCTTGGAATTGGGACGGACGCGGTCGCGCATGTGCGGAGCCTGCCAACGGCCTCGGAAATCTGTGCTGAGGACGCGGGGGAGCATCCTCGGATCAGAGGCGTCGACGCTATGCAGGTGCGCGCGCTCAATAGGGTAAATGACGGGCAAGATGCCGCCGGGCAGCGGCCACCCTCGCCTGGCAAGGACCTTGAAGGCAAGGACCTCGAAGAAAAACCGGCTCAGGTGCTGGGAATTGTTTCTTTCGGCTTGGATGCTTTGGCGAACCAGATCGCAAATGGCACATCTATTGCCTCAGGTACTTTCGCTTACGCTTGGGGTGCCTTGCGTGCCCTTCAGCAGTTCCAGCCCAAAACCATGGAAATAGAAGTAGACGGGACGCGAAGGCGAATCCGGGGGTGGCTTGTTTCAGTCTCTAATTCCGGATGGTTTGGAGGTGGGATCAATATTGTTCCCAGTTCCAATCCCAGTGACGGCCGTCTGGAGCTTCTTACCGTGGACCCGGTGCCGAAGCGCTACGCGATCCGTGTTCTTGCACGGGTCCTTGCAATGCGAAAAGTCGATGATCCGATCCTTCACGTCGAACAGGTCACCAGCGTCAAGATCTGGGATAGCGCCGGTTTAGTTGCCATGGGAGATGGCGACCAAGTGGGAGAAGGCCCACTTGAAATCTCGGTCAGCCCTGAGGTTTTCCGCGTCTTTGTTTAAAGCCGTGGGAGTTAGCGCGAACTTGTTGCTTGTTCCAGCTGTCTTGTTGATCTTTGGCCCCAGCACCTTGCTTGGATAAACTACACACATGACTCACCGACTCACAGGTTTCTACCGTTTCGCGCGAGGCGTTTTCCGCAGCTTTATGGTCCCGTGGATGAAGATTGACGTCCAAGGTCTTGAAAATCTTCCTAAGGACCGCGGATACCTGCTGGTATGTAATCACCTGTCAAATATTGACGCGGTCTGTTTACTGTGGGTCATGATGAAAGCGGACGTTCCCGTGCGCATTATGGCCAAGTCAGAGCTATTCAAGGTCCCGCTTTTAGGTGGGGCCATGCGTCGGATGCAACTGCTTCCGGTCGATCGAAAGTCGAAGGAACCGGGGGCGATTTTGGCCTCGGCGGCGAAGGCGCTTCGCGATGGCGAATGCGTGGCAATTTACCCCGAAGGCACCTTGAGCACTGACCCTGATGAGTGGCCGATGCGCATTAAGACCGGTGCGGCGCGTCTTGCTCTGGACACGGGGGTTGATGTTATTCCCTTCATCCACTGGGGAGAGCAAAAAATTATGCGTTCGGGATCGGCGCTGATCGATTTTCGTCCCCAACGCAAAGTGAGCGTCCGCATTGGCCAGCCAATCGACCTGGATGACCTTCGCCATGACACCGGTTCTGCTGATCATCACGCTGTTGATGAAGCAACCGTACGTATTCAGCGCACGATGATTGATCAGGTTGCTGCTCTTCGCGGAGAAGATGCCCCGCAGGGCGTGTGGGATCGCAAACTGAAGAAGCGGGTGGAGATCTAAACCCCTTACTTCTTACTTCGCAATATCAATCACCACGCGCGAGGGGTTGCTGAGCGCGCTCAAAGTCACCTCGCGCTTGTGATCCATTCCGATCACGATATGCGTATTCGCCTCAAAGCTTCCATCTTCGCGTACGCGAATCGGCCCAACTTCTTTGGTTCTTTCGCCCTTGTAGTAGTCTTTTTGGAGTTCTTCGCTGACGGGCATGGCTCCGCCTTCCAAGGACAACTCAAGGTAAATTGGCGTCCCTAGATCAATTGGATCGCCTTTACCCTGGGTTGCTGGGGAAGTCGTCCACCCGCCTTGCCACCCCACATCGTCGCTTCCCGTGAACTCAACGACGACCCTGTAGAAAGTATCGTGCTCACCGACGCGCAGGTCGTGAAAGACCGGTGCGTGATTAGCGTCCTCTTTGCCATGTGTGAGGGATGCCTTCCGCGAGGGAATTTCTTCCCGATTCTCAAGAGTAGGGGTGGAAGAGGGCGTGGCCTCGGGAGTAGGGGAGGAAGACGCGCTTTCGCTTGCCGAGGCCGTAGCTGAGCTGTTTGCCGAGGGCGCGGGAGTCGGGGAGCATCCGCTGAGCGTGGCTAGAAGGACTAGTGCGCATAGAGATGAAAAATGGTGCGCCTTCACGATCTCCTCCTTGAGCGATCTACGAGTTTGACTTCCCTCATCCTAATGGGGGCGGACTGCGTCGGGGAGTGGAACCTTGACCTTTGGCAAAGTCGATACCGGATTGAAACCCTGAGTGTGTTCAACATCGAATGACGCGGGCATGAGAAGAGTGACGGTATTGGCTGGCCACGCGGTAGTGTTAAAGCCATGAGTGAAGTCAAACGTCCTCGCGTCCTTGTCGTTTTCGGCGGACGCTCCAGTGAGCACCTGGTGTCCTGTGCGACCGCTGCCGGTGTTCTTCATGCGATTGATCGCGAGCGCTTCGATGTGCTTGCGGTTGGAATCACCCGGGACGGCCAATGGGTGCACGTCGATAGCAATCCTGAGCTTGTCGACCTGCGCACGGCCTCGAATACGACTATTGAGCCGGGACTCAGTCGCGTGAGCCTGCTTCCTGGCCTTGCTCGTTTGGTTGAAACTACCTACGACCGCACTCCCGAAGACGATGATGCTCGGATTGTTAGTGTTGAAGATCTGGGTGTTATCGATGTTGTGCTTCCGCTTCTGCACGGTCCTTATGGCGAAGACGGAACGATCCAGGGTCTCTTCGAGATGGCGAATGTCCGTTACGTCGGCTGTGGTGTGACGTCCAGCGCGGTTTCAATGGATAAGCACTTAACGAAGACTGTCCTTGCCGAGGCGGGGATTGCAGTCGGCCGGTGGGAGCTGGTGACTGAGAAGGAGTGGTCCCGCGATCCCCAGGAGGTGCGCTCGCGGATTGAAGCTTTGGGCTTCCCAGTCTTTGTTAAACCCACTCGAGGTGGTTCGTCGGTTGGGATTTCGCGAGTGGATTCCCCTGATCAGTTGGACCTTGCCATCAAGGAAGCAGCCGCAAACGACCCGCGAATCATCGTCGAGGCGATGGCCTATGGTCGTGAGGTCGAGTGCGGTGTGCGCGTTCCTGCGGGCGGCGATTCGATGGCTGCACCTTTGGGTGAAATCGGTGTTCCTGAAGGCGAGTTCTACGACTACGCCCTGAAGTACGTCGATACCGATGCCATTTCCTTGATGTGCCCGGCGGATGTGCCACAAGAAGATGCGGCCCGTATTCAAGAAACAGCGCTCAAGGCTTTTGAGGCCTTGGAGTGTGAGGGCTTGGCTCGTGTCGATTTCTTCTATAACGATGAAACCCACGAGATTATCGTGAATGAAGTGAACACCATGCCCGGCTTTACTCGTTTGTCGCTGTATCCGCGTGTGTGGGGCGAAGCTGGATTGAGCTACACCGAATTGGTGACTTCTCTGTTGGAGGAAGCCATGAGCCGCCCCTTGGGACTAAGGTAAGATATTTTTATGACGAAAAAACCCAAGGTTACCCTTGTCACCTCGGAGAATATGCCCGAACTTTTCTCCGATGAAAGTGGACTTCCTGACGCTCTTGCAGAGCGTGGAATGGACCCCCAGATTGCTATTTGGAATGATCCCACGGTCGATTGGGACGCAGCGGGAGTCTGCGTGATCCGGTCCGTTTCGGATTACGCAACGCAGCGCCAGGAATTTATTAACTGGGCAAATTCAGTGCCGCGTCTGCTCAACCACGCGGATGTCATGGACTGGAACACTGACAAGCACTACATGAAGGATTTGGAGGCCCTGGGGCTTCCTGTTATTCCTACGACCTGGCTTGAGCCCTCGCATGGTTTTTCGAAGCATCAAGTTCACTCGCGCTTCCCGGCTTTGGGCGACTTCGTTGTGAAGCCTGCGGTTTCTTCGGGTGTGCGCGATATTGGTCGTTACACCGCTATCGATACCTCACAGCGTCAAGCAGCTTTGGCTCAAACCATGGAACTGCTTGATGAAGGCCGTTCCGTGATGCTTCAGCGCTACCTAGAAGATATCGACGTCCACGGTGAGGTTTCTCTGGTCTTCTTCAATGGTCTGCTATCCCACGCAGTTGAGAAGCGCGCGGTTTTGCACCCTTCTTCGGTCACAGACCCATCCATGCACGAGGCCGTGGTAACCGCTCGTCCCGCAGACACCGCCACATGGCAGTGGGGTGAGCAGATTCGTCAGGTTCTGCATGAGTACATGCGTTCGCGTTTGGGACGCGATGAGCTACTTCTCTACAACCGTGTTGACCTGGTTCCCGATGGTGAAGGCTCCTTCCGAGTGATGGAGGTGTCCTTGGTGGACGCGGACCTCTACCTGGAGGCGACACCCGATGCGCTGGGTAACTTCGCTGACGCGATCTCTACCCGTGCCTTCTGGTGAGATGTAGATCTTGTCCGTGGTCCTCCCTCGTTTCCTTGCGAAACGCGGGAGGACGTCTATTCGTGGCAATCACCACGCTTCGCTTTTCGATTTCTCACTTGGCGTGCCCAGATGTTAGAGTTTTTCCGTTGCGTTTTTCGCAGCGCTCAATGGTGGCTGTAGTTCAGTTGGTAGAGCACCTGGTTGTGGTCCAGGACGTCGCGGGTTCGAGTCCCGTCAGCCACCCGGTATAACCCTCAGAACCCTAAGGTTCTGAGGGTTTTTCATATGTTTTGAGTGTTAGCATGTGAGCAATGTGCGTGCGCAAAAGAGCTTCCCACACGTTCCGTGTGGCAGGGGCCCAGCGCTGGGGGGACAAACAAAGGAGTCTAGGATGCCTCAAGTCCGTGCCTATGCCTGTGATGATGCGCGATCGCAGTATCACCCCATGATGATTGATATTCGTGAACCCGGATCGGGTGAAGTACTTTTCGTCATTAAATATGCGGGAATCTGCCACTCTGATATCCACACTGCACGCAGTGAATGGGGACCGATTCCCTATCCCTTCGTCGGCGGACATGAGATTGCTGGCGTTGTGACCAAAGTTGGCGAAGGCGTAACTAAATTCAAGGTAGGGGACCGCATCGGTGTCGGTTGTTTGCAGGGGGCGTGCAAGGAATGCGAGTACTGCACCGATGGTCACGAGCAGTTCTGTGACAATCCCCATGCCTATTGGACGTTCCGGGCGGGCCCAGATGGGAAGCCGACTTTTGGTGGCTATGCCCAGGCAATGACGGTGCGCGAAGACTTCGCTTGTCACGTACCGGATGCTGTGGCCTTGGAACATGCTGCACCACTGATGTGCGCCGGGATCACCATGTATTCACCGCTGCGGCGTTGGGGTGCGGGCCCGGGAAAGAAAGTTGCCATTGTCGGTATGGGCGGTTTGGGACACATGGGCGTTCAGCTTGCCGCCGCAATGGGTGCAGAAGTTTCCGTGATCTCACATGGTCGTTCAAAGGAAGCCGATGCGCGTCAGTTTGGTGCCACCGCTTTCTATGCAACTGCAGAAGAAGGCACCATCGAATCACTGGCCTCGTCCTTTGACCTCATTATTTGCACGGTGAGCGCGGATGATCTGGATTACCCAGGACTGATCCGTGCGCTTAAGCCTTTCGGCGTCTTCGTTGACGTTGGTTTGCCCGAGAATCCGATGGTGATCCCCATGCGAGCTGTGGTCAATGGAAACAAGGTCGTTGCAGGGTCGCAGATCGGTGGCATTGCTGAAACTCAGGAAATGCTGGAGTTCTGCGCCGAGCATGGCGTGCGTCCCGTGATTGAGATCATCGACGGTGATTCCATTACCGAGGCCTATGACAAAGTCGTGGCCTCAAAAGTGCGTTACCGCTTCGTGATTGATACATCGACGTTCTAACACGCATTCTTAGACAATCCTCATCAGTGAAGGCATGAGTTGACGCCTCATCCCTGAGTAGGAGTGCAGAAAGTATTGCACTCTCACTCAGGGATGTTGCTGACATCAATAGACAAGATGTATGCCGCTACAAGGCTCAGAATGAGAACGATAACGGTCACTGCCACCACGACGAATTTTCTTACCACAGTTTCGGCAGAGGGTCGTGAAACCTCGGCTAAAGTCAACACCCTACACGCATTCATGAAAGCGACAACTAGCCAACACAGTAAACCGAGGCTTGTTACGAACAACATTCGGTCTACCCAGACCTCTGACACAAACTCGACCGGGTAAGGATACCGTTGAAAAATCCTGATTGGGAGATCACTAAACCAGCCGTACGACACCGGTAGCAACAGTACAAGCCCTGCCCACCAGAAAACTCTCTTGATTGACCCCTGTATATCGCCGATTGAAGTAATCAAATGCTTCATAGTTTGACTGTACCGGTAGGTATGCCGGAAAGTCGCGAGTTGGTCTCAATCAGAGGAAGCGTTAGAAGGGGTGCCAGCACACTGCGTCTAGCCGTCACCTACTGCTGTAGGGGAACGCAAGTTTGCTCACGTGAAGGAGGAAACGGTGGCAAAAGATGGCACGAATCGTGGCGGACACCGGGTGCGTGCGGGCGCGAAGCCGGAACCGTTGCGTGAGAAGCTCACCGCCAGTAAGCCTGCAACCCGACTGGCCGACCCCGAGGTTTTCGAAGGCCCCGACCTGCCAGCCACGGACATTGGCGAGCGCGCTGCTTGACGGTGATTCCATTACCGAGGCCTATGACAAAGTTGTGGCCTCAAAAGTGCGTTACCGCTTCGTGATTGATACATCGACGTTCTAACACGCATTCTGGCCTAGCGATCCTCTGGGCAAGAATGCAAGGCAAAACAAAAGGAGCCCCGGAAAACCGGGGCTCCTTTACTCTGAGCGGGTGACGGGAATCGAACCCGCACCATCAGCTTGGAAGGCTGAGGTTCTACCATTGAACTACACCCGCGTGCGGATCGATATTACCTGATTATTTCTGCGATTGCGAAATTTAGGGTGAAGTCCCGTATTATTGGACGCGCAGACATTCGTCTCACGGGGTGTAGCGCAGCTTGGTAGCGCATCTGCTTTGGGAGCAGAGGGTCGCAGGTTCAAATCCTGTCACCCCGACTTTTTATTGCCAACGCCCTTGTGGCCTCGTAGATGAAGCCATTTGAGCGGTAAGTGAAAGTACACCGCGCTGGCGACGGGAGCCGGCGGAAAATGTGAAAGCGCACAGCCAGCTAGCAGCTTTGGCGTGAGCTGTTGTAGGCTAGTTCAGTTGAAATACGCGCATTTTGCGCCCAAGAAAAGACCTGGAGAATCCACGTGAAGAGCACTGTTGAGACCCTCGAGCCCACAAAGGTTCGTCTGACTGTTGAAATCCCCGTTGAGGAACTGAAGTCAGAGATGGACAAGGCGTACAAGAGCATCGCCAATCAGGTGTCCATTCCCGGCTTCCGTAAGGGTCACGTTCCCGCTCGCATCATCGACCAGCGTTTCGGCCGTGCAGCCGTCATCGAGCAGGTTGTGAATGAGGTTCTTCCCGGTCAGTACTCCGCTGCTGTTTCCGAGAACGAACTGCGTCCCATGTCCCAGCCCGAGGTTGAGGTCACCGAGATCCCCTCGACCACCGGTGAACTGACCGGCCAGCTGGTTTTCACCGCTCAGGTTGACGTCGTTCCCGCATTCGATATCCCCGAATACGGCAAGGACACCGTCATCGAGGTTGATCCCGTTGAGGTTACCGACGAAGACGTTCAGGAAGAGCTTGACGCACTGCGTGGACGTTTTGCATCCCTGAAGACCATCAAGCGTCAGGCTAAGACCGGCGACTTCGCGACCATCGATCTGGTTGCCACCATCAATGGTGAAGAGGTTGACTCCGTTTCTGACGTTTCCTACGAAATTGGCTCGGGCACCATGCTCGATGGTCAGGACACCGCCCTGCGTAAGACCCACGCAGGCGATGTCGTGACCTTCACCTCGACCCTCAAGGGTGGCGAGCATGAAGGTGAAGAGGCCGAGGTGACCATCACCGTCAAGTCCGTCAAGGAGCGCGAGCTTCCCGAGGCCGACGATGATTTCGCTCAGATGGTTTCCGAGTTCGACACCATCGACGAGCTGAAGGAAGACCTCAAGAAGCAGGCCGCACAGACCAAGCAGTCCCAGCAGGCACTGCAGGCACGCGATCGTCTGGTTGAGAACCTTCTGTCCCGCACCGAAATTCTTCTTCCCGAGTCGGTCATTGAGCACGAGCTCAGCCACCGCGTTGCAGAAGATGCTTCCGCAAAGGCAAAGAAGGAAGCCCGCGAGGCTATCGAGAAGGAATACCGCACCGAGATCCTGGCTGAAGAACTCGCCAAGAAGAACGAGGTTCAGGTCGGACAGCAGGAGCTCTTCGATTACGCGATCCAGATGTCTCAGAACTACGGCATGGACATCAACCGCCTGTTCTCTGATCCCCAGCAGATCTCCGCTGTTGTCGCCGATCTTGGTCGTGCAAAGGCCCTGATCGAGGTCCTCAGCGAGGTTACCGTTAAGGACACCGCAGGCAACGACGTCGACCTCTCCGAGTTCCTCGGTAAGGGCGACGAGGAAGCAGCTGCCGAGGCCGCAGCCGAGACCGTTGCAGAGGTCGAGAAGGCCGGCGAAGAGCTCGCCGACGAGAAGTGAGCGAGCTCGAGCGTCGCTGAGATTTCCGCCTCGCGGAATTCATGACTGAGGTGTGGGCCGAAACCTTTTGGTTTCGGCCCACACTACATATGAGCCTTGGTTCTGACCTTTTCCATGCGCCCTGAGCGAAAAGGCTGCTTTTAGAGCGCCAAGTCTTCGATGAACCGATAAGTTTGGACCCAGTGAGGTTTCATGAGTGGAACCGGACCCTCAATGTGTAAGGAGAGCGTGAATGGCTATTCAAGCCTCGGGCGGAAATGAAACGCCCATGGGACTGGGAGATTCGGTCTACCAGCGCCTGCTGAAAGAGCGCATCATCTGGCTCGGTGGCGAAGTGCGAGACGACAACGCAAACGCGATCTGTGCGCAGCTCCTTTTGCTGGCTGCAGAAGATCCCGAACGCGATATCTACTTGTACATTAACTCTCCTGGTGGTTCCGTGACCGCCGGTATGGCTATTTACGACACCATGCAGTATGTGAAGCCTGATGTTGTCACTGTTGGTATGGGCCTTGCAGCATCGATGGCGCAGTTCCTGCTGACTGCAGGCGCTCCTGGAAAGCGCTACATCACCCCGCACGCTCGTGTTTTGCTCCACCAGCCTTTGGGAGGCGCGGGCGGTAGCGCAACGGATATTCGCATTAATGCGGATCTGATCTTGGGTATGAAGAAGGAACTGGCTCAGATCACCGCCTCGCGTACCGGTAAGTCTGTCGAGCAGGTTGAGGCAGATGGCGATCGTGACCACTGGTTCACCGCTCAAGAAGCACTGGAATACGGCTTTGTCGACCAGGTTATCGACAGCCCGCAGGAAATTGGCAACCGTGGAGGAGAAAACTGATGAGCACTCAGCCCTATTTCGACGCAGTTGCCCGCCAAATGCCTCAGGCGCGATACGTTCTTCCCAACTTTGAAGAGCGCACTGCCTATGGCTTCAAGCGCCAGGACCCTTACGCGAAGCTTTTTGAAGACCGCATTGTCTTCTTGGGCGTGCAGGTTGATGACGCCAGTGCGGATGACATCATGGCTCAGCTGTTGGTTCTTGAATCTCAAGATCCCGATTCGCTGATCACGATGTACATCAATTCCCCCGGCGGCTCATTCACCGCAATGACCGCGATCTACGACACGATGCAGTACATCAAGCCGCAGGTCCAGACCGTCTGCTTGGGCCAAGCAGCATCTGCCGCTGCAGTCCTCTTGGCCGCCGGCTCTCCCGGTAAGCGCCTTGCTCTTCCCAACGCTCGCGTGCTCATCCACCAGCCCGCGATGGAAGGAATGCAGGGACAGGCCTCGGATATCCAGATTATTGCGGATGAAATTGACCGCATGCGTCTGTGGCTCGAAGAGACACTCTCTGCTCACTCGGGTAAGCCAGTCGAGGAAGTTCGCCGCGATATTGAGCGCGATAAGATCCTGACTGCCGCTCAGGCCGAGGAATACGGTTTGATCGACCAAGTTTTGGCTTCTCGTAAAGCGCAGAATTAGTTGACAGCTGTGCGACTGTAAACAGTTGCTGTTTATAGTAAGCGGGAGAGGGCGTTTTGGTGCTCTCTCCCGTTCCTATTAAATGACCGGTCTTACACTACGGATTCCGCGCGTCAATTCGCTGTAAGGGACCGTGTGAATTAGGCTAGATTCCAGTAAAAGCCCACTTTTTGGGATAGTTTTCAGGAGGCGCAGGTGAGTCGTTTAGCCGACGGAGCAGAGGCCCTGAAGTGCTCGTTCTGTGGAAAGAGCCAGAAACAGGTCCGCAAGCTCATTGGTGGATCCGGTGTCTACATCTGCAACGAGTGCGTCGACCTGTGCAATGAAATCATCGCCGAGGACTCCGAGCCGACAAGCCAGCCTTCTTCTCTCCCGCTCCCCAAGCCTCGTGAAATCTTTGAATTCCTCGATTCTTGGGTAATCGGCCAGGACCGCGCGAAGCGTGCGCTTTCGGTGGCCGTGTACAACCACTACAAGCGCGTCCGCTCGCGTGAAGCTGGCAATGAAGAAGATATGTATGGCACGAAGTCAAATATCTTGCTTCTCGGTCCCACGGGTACTGGTAAGACTCACTTGGCTCGTTGCTTGGCGCGTCTGCTTGATGTGCCTTTCGCAATTGTTGATGCGACAGCTCTGACCGAGGCCGGTTACGTCGGTGAAGATGTTGAAAATATTTTGCTTCGCCTGATTCAAGAAGCCGGCGGAGATATTAAGAAGGCCGAACGAGGCATTATCTACGTCGACGAGATTGACAAGATCGGACGTAAGGGTGAAAACGCCTCCATCACGCGTGACGTTTCTGGTGAAGGTGTGCAGCAGGCTCTTCTGAAGATCATCGAAGGTACTGTTGCTTCGGTTCCCCCGCAGGGCGGACGTAAGCACCCGCACCAGCAGTTCTTGGAGATCGATACCTCTGGAATCCTCTTCATTGCTGCGGGAGCATTCGCGGGGATTGAAGACATCGTGAAGGCTCGTTTGGGACAGCGTTCGACCGGTTTTGGATCCGAGCTAAAGTCTGCTGCCGAGATGGGTGACCTCTATGAATCTGTCACCGCAGAAGACCTTCACAAATTCGGTATGATTCCGGAATTTATTGGTCGTCTTCCCGTGCTGACCTCGACTAAAGAACTTTCTGAGGAAGATCTGGTTCGAGTGTTGACCGAGCCGACGAATTGCTTGGTCTCGCAATACCAGCACCTCTTTGAACTTGATGGAATTACCTTGGAGTTCACTCACGAGGCCTTGCTTGCCATTGCGGAGCTGGCGAACAAGCGTAAGACAGGGGCGCGAGGCCTTTCTTCCGTTATGGAAGCAACTTTGTCGGATTTGATGTTTGACCTTCCCTCGCGTGATGACATTGCCCGCGTGGTCGTCACGCGCGACCTGGTGGAGGGCTTGGGTGAGGCCGAGCTGCATCCCGAATGCTCCTCGGAAGGAAAGCGTAGCGCCTGAGCCTTCCCGCTAGACTTCTGATCAGTCCATACACACCAGGAGGATTGCATGCAGGATCGTGACGAGGCCCAGGTGGCTGCATCAGCCGACCGCGCGGTAAGCGGTGTGCCCGCCGAGCTGGCGGAGGCTCGCGCAACGATCGATAACATCGATGCTGCTCTCGTTCACATTCTCGCCGAGCGTTTCCGCTGTACGCAGCGCGTTGGCTACATCAAAGCACGTCTGGATCTGCCTCCCGCTGACCCGGATCGCGAGGCTCGCCAGGTTGAGCGCCTACGTGCCCTGGCCGCTTCCTCTGGCCTTGATCCCGATTTCGCGGAGAAGTTCCTGGGCTTCATGGTTCGTGAGGTCATCCGACACCACGAGGATATCAAAGCCGAATACGACGAAGGTTCGCGCCTCTGAGCTGTGCTATCTCAATTTTGCGCACGATTCTCTTGTGACTCTTTCAGCTTTCGACATTAGCTTGTCCATATTCCGCGGTCTTGACGATTCATGCTTGTGAGCGGCTTTGGGGGATCACATACGAGAATGTGTATGAGTTCCGACTGTGGCCGCTGCGCAGGAATGAACGATGGCCGCCCGGATTCGTGCGAGCGCGGTGGGCAGGGTGTGCGGCGTTTTAGCAGCTCGGTGCCACTTGCGTCGGCTAGACTGTCATGAGCGACCGTGAGGCGTTTCGGGACGGGATGTGATGGTTAATTTAGGCGATATCGCAAAAGCAACGGGATACTCCAAGGCCACCGTGTCTCGTGTCCTGTCGGGCGATCTGAGCTTCGCCGCGAAGGAATCGACACGCCACCGAATCATCCAGGTCGCCAACGAGCTCGGCTATGCGCTGCGCACCTCCCGCGCCGGAATTCCCATGACTGTCGCCGTGCTAGAGAACTTCGATGCTTCGCATGGGCCGCGGGACGCTTATTTCTCTGACGTGCGTGAGGCTCTGCGAGAGCGCGCCGCAGAGAACATGATGAGCCTGACATTCTTTCCCGACGTACGCGCGCTGATCGAGGCAGGCGAGGAGTTCTCCGGTTTCGTTTCTTTGGGTCCCGCGCCGATGCAGCGCGCCGATCTTGCCGCGCTGCATGAGGTGCTGCCTCACGGTGTCTTCATCGATATCAACCCTGCGCCCGCGCTCTTTCACTCCCTGCGACCCGACCTGCAACAGACTGTCATTGACGCGATCTACGCGCTACGCGAGCAGGGCCGCAAGCGCATCGCCTTTATCGGCGGCGACGGACACATGATGGGTTTGCACGTGTTCGCCCAGGATCCCCGCACCGTGGCTTTCGATGAGTGGACGCGGCTGCTGCATATGGACGTCGATGGGCTCGTTTACGCAAGCGGAGCTTTCACCGTGGAGAACGGCCGCCGGCAGGCCGAGGAACTCCTCGACGCCGCCGGCGACGAGCTGCCCGACGCGATCCTCGTTGCTGCCGATAGCCTCGCGGTTGGAGTCCTTCAGACCCTGTTCGCTCGCAAGGTCCGCGTGCCCGACCAAGTGGCCGTCCTGTCCATCGACAACCTAGAAATATGTGAGTACACTGCTCCGCCGCTGAGCTCGTATGCGATCGAGAGCTCCGAGCTGGCCGAGACAGCTCTCATGCTCCTGTCCGACTCAATCGTGGGTCGTTTTCGGCATAAGCACCACATCCTGCTGTCGACACGCCTGGTCGCGCGCCAGAGCTTTGTGCCCGCGCAGGAGGGGTCTGATTTCTGACCCGTCTACCTCAGATGAGGGACAGTCTCACGTCGAGCACCTGCTTGCCGCTGGCGTCGACGTGGAACTCATCGTGGACCGGGGAGCCCCAGGAATTATCGCCGCCCACGCCCATCTGCGCGCTGAGTAGGCGCAGGTAGGTCGCTGCGCGAGAGTCGGGTGCGGGCAGCTCCCACCAGTGGGCAGCCTGCTCGATCTGGGCTGAAGAATAGGGCAGGAGCGATACTCCAAGGTCGCCGCATGCCTCGACGCGCAGGCCGTGGCCATTGGTGTCGCTTGCCTCACACCAGCGAACTCCCGGGTGGTAGCCACACTCCTGGGGCACTGCATAGGGTGCGATGCCCTTCGCAGCGCTGGTCTCCCACACGCCCAGCGTCGCCCCATCCAAGCGGTCTGCGTAGGCCTCGATGGGGCCGCGGCCGTAGAAGCGCAGCTGATCGATCGCCGCCGGGAGAGCCCACTCTATGCCGAAGCAGGGCATCGTTGGGAGGCCCTGCGTACCCGGGTAGGTTGCGGTCAAGCGGATCGTGCCGTCGGCGCGCAGCTCGTAGCGGACCGGAACGATCACCTCATTCACTCCCGCGAGCTTGTACTCGTAGGTCACGACAACATTGCCCTGACCTTCTTCGACGTTGGTGGCCACGCAGCGCGCGTAGGCGCCCGCCGTTGTCCAGCACGCGCGATCGAATCCGTGACCGCACCCCCGGTCGTTGTCCGTAAGCGGACGGAAGGTGGTTAGGCGCGGCGGGTGTAGCACCGTGGCAGTCTCCCCGTGCTTCCACTGGACGATACCGCCCGCCGTTCGAGACAGCAATGCCTCGTTGTGCCCCTCACGCATGCCGATGTTCCAACGCCCCACCGTGAAGGAGGCTCCGCCCTTGGGCTTACTGTCCGTTAGTTTGGGGCGCGAGTAGACGGTCTGTCCGACGGAGACGATGTGCCCGGCATCGCACCAGGGGGTATCGGTGGAGACGAGGAGTGCCCCCTCAAGGACGATCTCGCGCTGCGTGTCGGCCAGTAGCTCACGCGGCCAGTTAACTGGGACCTCAGCGCACTCGTCATAAGTAGTCGCGGTCGGGAATGTTGTCTCCCATGCGACTTCGCCGTCTGCGAGCACGCGGGCGCGGATGCTCAGATCCGCCACGGGAGCGGGCAGGTTTACCACGGCGACCTCCACGCCCGTATCGGTCGGGACCAGCGTCACCGGAGCGTAGAGCGCCTTGACAGCCTGCGTCTGGGGCTTTGGGGCTCGGTCCGCGAAGAGAATGCCGTCGCAGGAGAACTCCCAGTCGCAGGGGCGATCCTCAAAGTCGCCGCCGTAGGCCAGGAATTCGCCTCCCGAGCTGGCTGTATCCTCGTGGTAGAGTGCCTGATCGACCAGGTCCCAGATGAAGCCACCGCCGTAGGCGGGGTAGCGCTCCAGAGCTGTGTACAGCTGCAGGCCACCCACCGAGTTACCCATCGAGTGCATGTACTCGCACGAAAGGTAGGGCTTCGTTGGGTTATCCCGCAGATAGTCCTCGATCGCGTCGGGCAGCGCGTACATGCGAGACTCAATGTCCGAGACATCGTCGAACTCGCGATCCCAGGTCACGCCCTCGTAGTGGACCGGGCGCGCAGGATTGAGCTCGTGTGCCCGGCGGTACATAGAACGGAAGACCTCGCCGCCGAAGGACTCGTTGCCCAGTGACCAGATCAGCACGGACGGATGGTTAAAGTCCTGGCGCACCATCGACTCCAAGCGATCCACGCAGGCTCCCTCCCACTCCATCTTTGAACCCGGGATTGTCGTAGCGGGGGTTGGGATATCGCCGGGCGTGCACCACGAGCCGTGCGTCTCTAGGTTCGTCTCATCGATGACGTAAAGACCGTACTCGTCGCACAGATCCAAGAAACGCGTGTCGTTGGGGTAGTGGCTGGTACGGATCGCGTTGATATTGAGCTGCTTGCACAGCTTAACGTCCGTAATCATGGTATCCAGCGTCATCGTCCTGCCCGTGCGAGCATCGAACTCGTGGCGGTTTACGCCTCGGAAGATCAGTCGCTTTCCGTTGAGCAAGAAAACAGAGTCGGCAATCTCGAAACGTCGGAAGCCCACACGCTGATTCACTTGCTCCACGGTGCCTTGTTCATCCGCGAGTGTCAGCGTCAGCGTGTAGAGGGATGGAGACTCCGCGCTCCATGGGCGCACGTTCGCCAGCCTCGCATCCAGGTCAAGGCGCTCGGCGCTCGCGAGAGCATCGTGTCGCCAGACAACCTGCCCGTCCGGGGCACTCAGCTCTGCGGTGATCATCGTGGCTTCGAGTGCACCCTCGATGTGCACGGTGACGGTGAGTATGCCCTCTCCGGTTGCCGCATCGTAGTCTGCGTCCGTCTCAAGGTTTTCCACGTGGGCTGCGGGCAGCGCTACGAGGGTGATGGAGCGGAAAAGGCCGTGAAAGCGCCAGGAGTCTTGGCCCTCGAGCCATGAGGCACTGGAGTGCTCGTAGCACACGACGACGATGTCATGTTTCTCCTTATGGTTATCCAACGCCTCGGTGATGTCGAATTCGCTGGCTGTGTAGCCATCCTCGCAGTAGCCGACGAAGGTACCGTCCACCCAGATGTAGATGGCGGTTGCGAAGCCATTGAAGCGCACTCGCAAGCTTCCGTGCGCCTTCAGTGTCTGTGCTACGGCCTCGTCAAGAGCGAAGGAACGGCGGTAGACGGCGACGCGGCAGTCGCGGGGTGCAGCCGGGGCCTGAGGGTCCTCGTGTCCATCCCATGGCATCTGGATGTTGACGTAGGCCGGCGGCCAGAGCCCCTGAGTCTCGAGCGTGGAGGGAACGAGGATGGAATGAATATCGCCCTGATCAAATGCGTCGGTCGGGGAGTTGAGGGAGAGGGTCATCCCCGAGGTGAGAGCCACCTCCCAGGTGCCGTCTAGGCTCTGACTGGGCGCGGTGGAGCGGTGTGTAGAGCGGGCACTTAGTCGATTGAAAGCGAATGCCTGCGAATTGTGGAGCCAGGCATGATCGGGAGCGTGGGTGAGAGCGGTGTGGGACATGGTGACCTCTGAACGTGCGGCATTGCGGCGGAGCGAACTTGCTCTGACGCTAGGGTAACCCCCTTTCTCTTCTGTGTGCAATAAGGTAACCGTACGGGGGCGTGTAATTGAGAACTCCATTGCATTGGTCGGGTAAATACGTTAACTTAGGTGTGTCAAGGCAGGAGTTGCTTCGAAGGAGAGGGACCATGTCGCACGAACGGGGTGTACACAAGAGCTGGGTATCGCGAATCTGCTACGCGATCGGAAATCTGGGACAGGCTGCGTACTACAATGCGCTCTCGACATTCTTTGTCACCTACTACGTGGCGCAGACCCTGTTCCGCGACTACGAGCGCTCCGAAGCTAAGGCAATGATCGCCATCATTGCGGCCCTCGTCTTCATCATCCGAATCGTTGAGATTTTCATCGACCCGCTCCTGGGAAACCTGGTGGATAACACCACCTCGCGCTGGGGGCGCTTCAAGCCGTGGCAGGTCATCGGTGGTGTTGGATCGTCCATCCTGCTCTTCGCGATCTTCACGGGCCTCTTTGGCCTCGTCAATGTCAACAAGGGTGTCTTCATCGTCGTCTTCATCGTCGTCTTCGTGGTGCTCGACGTCCTCTACTCACTGCGCGACATCTCCTACTGGGGCATGATCCCTGCTCTGTCTTCCTCTTCGCAGGAGCGCAGTGTCTACACTGCCCTCGGCACCTTCACGGGCTCCATTGGCTACAATGGCGTCACCGCGATTGTCGTCCCCGTGGTTGGCTTCTTTAGCGCCATAGCTGGAGCGGGTTCGGAGAGTCAGGCCGGCTGGACCGGTTTTGGCGCAGTCATCGCTGGCCTCAGCATTGTCACCTGTCTGGCTGTCGCCTTCGGCGCCCGCGAGGAAGAGAGTGTCCTGCGTAATTCGGGTGAGAAATCGAACCCCCTGCAGGCTTTCCGCGCCATTTGGCGCAATGACCAGCTCCTGTGGGTGTCCCTGTCCTATGTCTTGTATTCCATTGCCAACGTTGCGACCACAGGCTTTATGTTCTACCTCTTCAAGTTTGTGTTGCGCCTACCTGATAAATACTCAATAGTCGGTATTATCGCCTTTGTTGTCGGCTTGGCCGTCACGCCCCTGTACCCGATGATCAACCGCCGCGTACCGCGCCGCTACCTCTATCTCGGAGGTATGGTGCTTATGATCGCTGCGTACATCCTCTTCATCCTCTTCTCGACGAACCTCACGATCGTCTTTATCGCTTTGGTCCTGTTCTACCTGCCCGCCACCTGTATTCAGATGACCGCGATCGTCACGATCACGGACTCCGTCGAGTATGGCCAGTGGAAGACTGGCAAGCGCAACGAGGCTGTTACCCTCTCGGTGCGACCCATGCTCGACAAGATTGCGGGTGCTCTGTCCAACTCCATTGTCGGTTTCGTCGCCATCGCCGCTGCTATGACCAACGACGTCGACCCTGACCTGTTGACGAGCGCCAACATTGAGACTTTCAAGACCGCCGCGTTCTACGTACCCCTCACGGTGATTGTCCTGTCCTTCATCGTATTCGCCCGCAAGGTTACCCTGACTGAGGAGAAGCATGGTGAGATCGTTTCTCTCCTGGAGGAGAGCATAGTCCGCTCTGACGCCAAGGAAAGCTGAGTTTTCTTGCCCCGCCGGGGGTGAGTGACGGGGAGGGACGGGCCCGGGAAACGTGCAGGCGTTCTCTGGGAGCCAAACGGGGACATATCTGCATGCAATTTCTTGCCGAGGCTCTGCTCCTCTTCTTCCTTGGCGGATGCGTGGGATGTGTGATTGGCACGGCGGTCACATGGGGAATGTGTCTCGCATACGGATGGCCCGTCACTATCGCGTGGTACGTCATCGCCGCTGGCCTCGGGGCTCCATTGGTCATTGGAGCAATTGCAGGTCTCTACCCGGCCCTACGGGCGGCACATACACCGCCAACTGCTGCATTGGCCTCGCAATAAAAGAAAACCCGGTGCATCGTCGTGGTGAGCGATGTACCGGGTTTTTCTTTGCGGCTAGTCTTGCTTAGCCGTTTTGAACGGGACCTCCGTAGATGTCGTCAATAACGTTGGCGTAGCGTTCAAGCACAGCCTTTCGCTTGACCTTGAGTGAAGGGGTGAGGAGTCCATTCGCCTCGGTGAAATCGCTTGTGAGGACGTGGATCTTTCGAATCGATTCTGCA
>NZ_JAGYZL010000022.1:0-12808 GCF_018370895.1 Actinomyces sp. oral taxon 181 | reverse complement strand
AAAAACAAAAAACAAACACACTATCGAGTTCACAAACAACACCCCCACAAACCCAACCAAACCCACCAAAAACCAGCAGGAAAAGCCAAGAAAGAAGGCAACCACCACAACCACAAGGCCGCGGCGACGAAAGAAAAATCTACACACCCAACCCCCACCACGTCAAACCAAAACCACGTGAACCAGCACACAAAAGCAAGTGATACCGCCATTTCTGAATGACCAGCCAGCAAACATTCACCAAATAACGGCTAAATTTCAATGCGATACATGCGTATATCAACAAAAGCAGGACCTGCCTCACAAAGAGGCAGGTCCTGCGATTTATGGTTGAAGCGGATCTTTTCAGAAAGGAGCTACGCTACCAAAGCGCACCCACTTCCCGCGAAACTTCACTCCCCTAACTCAGCGAGCATCCATGTGCTCTTGAACGGGGATATCGATGGTCGGAAGGTCATGGACCGCCTGACGCACTGCCTTCGAGACTGCACCGGGGACGGCCTCGTTGAAAACACCGGGGATGATGTAGTTGGGTGAAAGCTCGTCGGGGCTAATCACATCGGCAATTGCGTTTGCAGCGACGCGAAGAACCTCGGTTGTAATCTCCTTGACCTTTGCATCCAGGAGCCCACGGAATAGACCGGGGAAGGCCAGAACATTGTTGATCTGGTTCGGGTAATCACTACGACCGGTCGCAACGATTGACGCATACTGGGCGGCTGCAATCGGATCAACCTCGGGAGTCGGATTTGCAAGAGCAAAAACGATCGCACCCGGAGCCATCTTTGCGATATCCGAAGGCTCCAAGATGTTTCCATGGGAGACACCAATGAAGACATCGGCATCAACAATGCCTTCCTTCAGGCTGCCATGGACCATGCGCGGGTTCGTATTCTGCGCCAACCATGCACGTGAGGGGTGCATACCCTCAACATCATCACCTGCAAGTGCACCGGTACGACCGTAGCCGACAATGTCTCGCGCGCCTTGAGCCAGCAGGAGCTTGATGATAGCGGAACCCGCTGCACCAACACCGGAGACGACGATACGCACATCCTCAATCTTCTTGTTGACGAGCTTGAGTGCATTGATCAACGCTGCCAGCACAACGATTGCCGTGCCGTGCTGATCATCGTGGAAAACCGGGATATCGAGCTCTGCGCGCAGACGCTCTTCAATTTCGAAGCACCGGGGAGCAGAAATATCCTCGAGGTTGATTCCGCCATATGCGGGCGCGATTGCCTTAACAATCGAGATGATTTCTTCAGTGTCCTTGGTATCAAGAACAACAGGCCACGCATCGACATCACCGAACTGCTTGAACAGAACGGCCTTGCCTTCCATCACGGGAAGAGCAGCTTCAGGGCCGATATCGCCCAAACCAAGAACCGCGGTACCGTCCGAGACAACGGCGACAGAATTGGCCTTCATGGTCAACAGGTGGGCCTTAGAAGGCGTGTCATGAATCGCTGTGCAGACACGTGCAACACCGGGGGTGTATGCGCGAGAAAGATCGTCACGGTTACGCAGAGGAACCTTGGGCTTCACCTCGATCTTGCCGCCGACGTGGGCCATGAAGGTCTGGTCTGCCACGGAAGAGGTGTGAACACCTTCAAGGTCATCGAGAACTTTTTCAACCTCGCGGCGATGTTCGGAATCACGCATGTCGCAGGTGAGGTCAATAACGATGCGACCACGGTCAGAATCGGCAACATCAAGGCCTTTAATCTGAGCACCGGTAGCAGAAACGGCATCCACAATCTGCGAAACCGAAAGGTTGGCTTCGTCGACTTCAAGACGGTAGGACGCGGTGTATGACGGAGAAGTACGCATTGGTCACCTTTGCATATCCGATTGTTTTGAGGAGAGCCGACAAGGACTCCTCCCCCATCGTAGCCGCGCCAGTGCGCGGGTGCAGCAGTGTCCATTTTGAGCCTAATTTCCGAGGCCGTGGTATGAAGTCCCGATTCCTCGCTCCCTGCGCTCCTCGGTCCTTGACAGGCATGGAAAGGGCCCGGCCTGCTGCACAGACCGGGCCAGGGGCATTTAATCAACGAAGGATCAAGCGCCAACCATTTCCATAATGAGTTCGCGAACGCGGGCAGCATCTGCCTGGCCACGGGTAGCCTTCATCACCGCACCGACAAGAGCGCCGGCGGCCTGAACCTTGCCGCCCTTGATCTTCTCGACGATATCGGGGTTCGCGTCCAGCGCTTCCTGAACGGCTGCAGTGAGTGCACCATCGTCAGAAACAACTTCAAGTCCGCGTGCAGCTACGACCTGCTCGGGATCGCCTTCACCCGCAAGAACCCCCTCAAGGACTTGGCGAGCAAGCTTGTCGGTCAGACGACCGCTATCAACCAAGGACTGGAGCTGTGCGATTTGTGCGGGAGAAACCGGTAGGTCCTCAAGCGCAACCTGCTTGTCCTTCGAGTAACGAGCCAGCTCACCCATCCACCACTTACGTGCAGCTGCGGGATCAGTTCCGGCTTCGACGGTTGCCTCGATGAGTTCAAGCGCACCCGCGTTGATGACGTCGCGCATTTCCTTATCGGCAAAACCCCATTGCTCGCGCAAACGGCGCCTCTTGGCGACCGGAAGCTCAGGCAGGGACTGACGCAGGGATTCAACCCATTCCTCAGAGGGAACGACCGGGACAAGATCCGGTTCGGGGAAGTAGCGGTAATCTTCTGCATCGGACTTTTCACGACCAGACGAGGTCGTTCCGTCTTCCTCGTGGAAGTGACGGGTTTCCTGAAGCACTGATCCACCGTCAGCCAAGATCTGCGCCTGTCGCTGAATCTCGAAACGAACGGCGTTCGCGATACCCCTGAAAGAGTTCACGTTCTTGGTTTCGGTTCGAGTCCCCAAAGGAGAGCTCGGGGTCGGACGAAGAGAAACGTTGATATCGGCACGGACATTTCCGCGCTCCATACGCGCCTCAGACACGCCAAGGGTACGGAAGATATCACGCAGTGCCTGAACGTATGCAGCGGCAACCTCTGGTGCTCGCTCCCCTGCCCCTTCAATAGGACGGGTCACGATCTCAACCAAGGGGACACCCGCACGGTTGTAGTCAACCAGCGAGTGGTCCGCACCCTGAATACGACCATCCGCGCCACCGATGTGAGTGTTCTTTCCGGCATCTTCTTCCATGTGCGCACGCTCAATCTGAACGCGGAACATAGTGCCGTCCTCTAGCTCAACGTCCACATAGCCGTCATAAGCGATGGGCTCATCTGACTGCGAGGTCTGGAAAGCTTTCGTCAAATCCGGGTAGAAGTAGTTCTTACGCGCGAAACGGCAGCTCTTGGCAATTGAACAATTCAATGCGAGGCCGATCTTGATCGCGTATTCGACTGCCTGGTGATTGACCACGGGGAGCGAGCCGGGAAGGCCAAGCGACACTGGGGTCACGTAGGTATTCGGGTCGCCACCGAAGGCATTGGGGGCCGCATCGAACATTTTGGTCGCGGTACCCAACTCGACGTGAACTTCAATTCCGAGAACCGGATCGAAGGAAGCGGTAGCCTCCTGGTAATCCATCAGCTCAGTCATCACTTTTCCTCCCACTGCGCTGCGGGGCAATTACCCGCGATATCGCCACTGAGTTGCTCAACGAGGCTTGCGACTTCATACATCTTGAGGTCGTGGTGAGCCGGAGCAAGAATCTGGAATCCAACGGGAAGGCCCTCGGCACTGACGGCGTTGGGAACACTCATCGCAGGAATTCCGGCCAGGTTTGCAGGGATGGTCGCGATGTCATTGAGGTACATCGCCATGGGATCATCCATCTTCTCTCCGAAACGGAATGCCGTTGTCGGACAGGTCGGCGAAACCAGAACATCGACCTCTTCAAAGACACGCGCAAAGTCGCGCTGAATCAGGGTACGAACCTTCTGCGCACTTCCGTAGTAGGCATCGAAGAAGCCTGCAGACAGGACGTGAGTGCCCAAGATAATACGGCGCTTCACTTCATCGCCGAAACCGGCTTCACGAGTCGCTGCCATAACGCGCTCTGCGGTAACAGGGCCTTCGCTGGGCTCGACGCGAATGCCATAACGCATACCGTCGAAACGTGCCAAGTTCGAGGAAACCTCAGCCGGCATAATCAGGTAGTAGGCAGCAAGAGCGTAATCGAAGCTCGGGCAGGAAACCTCAACGATTTCAGCACCGGCGGCACGCAACTTCTCAACGGTCGCGTTGAAGGCCTCGAGAACATCATCTTGGTAGCCCTCACCGGAGAGTTCGCGGACAACGCCAACGCGCAGCCCCTCAATCTTCCCGTCCTTAGCAACCCGAGTAACACTTTCAGAGAGTGCAGGAACCGGCTCATTCAGGGACGTCGAATCGTGGGGATCGTAGCCACCAATCACCTCGGTCAGTGCGGCCGCATCCTCAACCGTGCGGGTGACCGGGCCAATCTGGTCCAGCGACGAGGCCATAGCGATCAGTCCGTAACGTGAAACTGCGCCGTATGTGGGCTTTGCCCCCACAGTTCCCGTCACAGCACCGGGCTGACGGATCGAACCACCGGTATCAGAGCCCAAAGCCAGCGGCGCCATGAAGGATGCAACAGCAGCAGCGGAGCCACCTCCGGAGCCGCCGGGGATACGATCAAGATCCCACGGGTTTCCGGTACGGCCGTAAGCGGAGTGCTCGGTCGACGAGCCCATAGCGAACTCGTCCATGTTGGTCTTACCCAAGATCGGCATTCCAGCCTTGTGCAGAAGCTCGACGACGGTTGCATCGTAGGGAGGAAGCCATCCCTCAAGGATCTTCGACGCACAGGTCGTGGGAACGCCTCGGGTCACCATGTTGTCCTTGACCGCAATAGGCACGCCTGCCAGGCGAGGCAATTCTTCCCCAGCGGCACGACGCGCATCCACGTCGGCAGCAGTTGCAAGAGCACCCTCACGATCGACATACAGGAAGGCGTGGACCTTGGGGTCAATCGCATCGATGCGATCCAAGCACGCCTGAGTGAGCTCAACAGAAGTGATTTCACCGCTATGCAGCAGGTCAGCAAGCTCGCAGGCGGACTTCTTCAACAACGGATTCATCAGTCCTCCTCCAAAATCTGCGGAACCAAGAACATTCCGTCTTCTTGCGCGGGGGCCTGCGCCAAAACCTCGTCGCGGTCAAGCGTTGGGCCAACGACGTCTTCACGCCACACATTCGACAGCGGAATGGGGTGCGAGGTCGCGGGCACATCCGGGGTTGCAACCTCGGAGACCTTTGCAACGGCCTCGGTAATAACGTCTAACTCACCAGCAATTCTGGTGATTTCTTCCGGTGTAAGTGCAATTCGAGCCAATCCCGCCACACGGGTGACCTCATCAGTACTGATCCTTGCCATAACAAGGATGATACCCGCCCGGGCCGCACCTCTCATACCATGCCCATCGTTGGCAACTTTTGAGTAGGCTTAAAACATGTCTCATCATCGACCGTCTTTTTCTTCGCGCACCCTCAAGGCACTGAAAATTACCGGCGCAGCGCTTGTGGGTGCCCAGGCAGCGGCACTGATCGGCGTCCATGTCGTTGATAGGCTCCGTAAAGACCGCGTTCCGCAGGTCGCAGGTGGTTTCCCAACTCTTCCTCCATTAGACACCGAGGTTGATGGGACGAAGGTTCGCACCTATACCGAGGGCACCTCTCTTTATGAGGACATGCTTGAAGCGATCACCTCAGCAGAGAACTACATTTTCTTTGAATCGTATATTTGGCGCTCAGATGCGTGGGGCAAACGTTTCAAATCGGCACTCCTTGCCGCCGCACAGCGCGGGGTTGACGTCCACATCGTCTACGACGGCTTCGCCGTCATGAACCAAGACCCATTCTTTTACGTCTTCCCCAAGACTCCCCACCTCTACATCCGACGTTTCCCCGAAATCCGTTCGGGAATGTTCACCTTCAATCTGCGTAAAACCGGTCGCGATCACCGCAAGATCATGGTCATCGACGACCGCGTCGCCTTCGTTGGCGGGTACAACATTGGCGATCCTTTCGCCCTCGAATGGCGTGATACCCACGTGCGCGTAACAGGGGAAGCAGTTGCGGAGTTGAAGTACGGCTTTATTGACTTCTGGAATCACTTCAAGCGTCGCGGACAGCCTAAACTTCCGCGCAGTCGAGCCCCCAGGTGGGCCAGCGATGTCTCACTGGCCTTCAACCAACCTTCACGCCTGCTCTACCCCGTTCGCGGCCTCTATATCGACGCAATCGATCGGGCACAGCACTCAATTCGCATCACCAGTGCGTATTTCATCCCTGACCGCGAGATTTTCGAATCCCTGGTACACGCAGCGCGTCGAGGTGTCCGGGTACAGATTCTGATCCCCGAGTATTCCAACCACATCCTCGCCGACTGGGTTGGGCGTCCCTATCACGGGCCGCTGTTGAAGGAAGGGGTGGAAATCTGGCTGTACCAAGATGCAATGATCCACTCCAAGACCATGACAATTGATGGAGTCTGGTCAACTGTCGGAACCGCAAATATCGACAGGCTTTCCCTGCAGGGCAACTACGAAGTCAATGTCCAGTTCCGTTCGCAAGCCTTCGCAGCGACGATGGATCGGATCTTTGAGCTTGACCTGACCAATGCGCGCAAGCTTACTTTCGAGGAATGGGAAGAACGCTCGCTACTCACCCGAATTTCCGAGCGTCTTTTGCACCCCTTCGAATTTATCGTTTAGTCATCGAGGGCGGCCAGCCCACGCTCAAGTACCCGCTCAAAATAGCTTTCGTCAACAACGGGCACTCCCAGGGCCTCGGCTTTTGCGGCTTTCGATCCAGCACCGGGCCCCGCGATGACCAGCGACGTCTTCTTCGATACCGATCCCGAGGCCTTTCCTCCTCGGGCAACGATCGCTTCCTTCGCGCCTTCTCGCGTATAGCCAGGCATTGCTCCTGAAACGACGATCGTTAGTCCTTCGAGGGTCTGTTCAATATCCTCGCGAGCTTCATCTTCCATACGGACTCCCGCAGCTTGCCAGGCGCGAACGATTTCCACATGCCAATCTACTTCGAACCATTCGCGCAAAGATTGAGCGATTACTTGGCCAACACCATCAACTTCTGCCAATTGTTCGACAGAAGCCTCCATTAAGAGATCCATCGAGGGGAAAGTCATAGCCAGAGCGGAGGCAGCAGTTGGCCCAACATGGCGAATTGAAAGCGCAACCAGAATGCGTGCAAGTGGACGTTCTTTTGCGGCCTCAATCTGCTCGAGCATCATCTCCGTGGTCTTTGAAGGAGTGCTCTCAAGTGGGGTATAGACTCCGCTATTTCCCTTCTGTTTCCATGCCTTAGTCCAAAAATATCGAACCTGCGTCCAGTCCCCGGTTTCTTGACCTTCCTTCGTCACAGGCTTCCACACCATGACATCGCGAAGTCGTTCAGCATCGAGGCTGAAAACATCACTTTCTGAGGACAAAACAGGCTTTTGGACAGAAGGCAGAAGAGCCTCGGCATCACCGATCAGTTCACCATGCGTCAATTCAGCAGTCTTTTCCATGCGCAGTGCGGTCCCGTTTTCCAGGAAAACAGTCCGTCCTGCCGCGAGCGCGGCGGCTACCTCATCGCGATTGGCCTCGGGCTGGGTAAGGGCAAGCGCGGCCTCGTCCCCAAGTCCTTCGATGTCCAAGGCAGAGCGGGCACCCAAGTGGGCAATCCGCTCGGTTATTTGTGCCGGGCAGCCCGCTTGGTTTGGGCAACGAAGATCCACATCCCCTTCCTTCTGGGGAGCCAGCTTCGTCCCACACGAAGGACAGTTTTCCGGCATGACGAAGGGATACTCACTGCCATCGCGGGCGGCGACTACGGGGGCGACGATCTCGGGGATAACATCCCCAGCTTTCCGCAAAACAACAAGGTCACCAATCAGAACGCCTTTTCGTGCAACTTCACTAGCGTTGTGCAAGGTTGCGCGTGAGACGTGGGAACCGGCAACGAGGATACGCTCCATAACGCCGTACGGTGTCACGCGCCCGGTACGACCCACTTGGACTCGGATATCAAGGAGTCGGGTATTAACCTCTTCGGGTGGGAATTTATAGGCAGCGGCCCAACGGGGAGCGCGCGAGGTCGTCCCCAAACTTGCCTGAATCGCACGATCATTAATCTTGACGACAACCCCATCGATTTCATGTTCCAAAGAGTGTCGTTGAGCGCCCAATTCACCGATACGCTTCTCAATGGCCTCGCGACCACGAAGGAGCTTGGTGTGAGGAGAGACCGGCATTCCCCAATTTTTCAGGCACTCAAACCATCCAGATAAGGTATCGGGCTCCGTGAAGCCGCTATCTCCGGCTTCGACAAAACCAATGCCGTGCGCCAACATTGCAAGAGGACGTTCAGCGGTTTTCTTCCGGTCTTTTTGACGCAAAGATCCCGCAGCGGCATTACGTGCGTTCACAAAGGGCGCCTCACCCTTGCGCACGCGCTCAGCATTAAGAGATTCAAAATCCTTCGTTGGAAAGTAAACCTCGCCGCGGATTTCAACGCGGGCGGGAACCAAGCCCCTCAAACGATGAGGAATACACGAAATTGTCCGGACGTTGGCGGTGACATCTTCACCAACCCATCCATCGCCTCGCGTCGCTGCGCGATTAAGTACTCCATTTTCATAGAGCAAATTGACGGCAAGACCGTCAATCTTCACTTCGGTGAGCATGTCCAGATCGCTACGGCCCGTGTCGTTAGCCATTCGGGTTTCCCAGCCTGCGAGCTCTTCCAAAGAGAAAACATCGTCCAGGCTGGTCATCTGCTGGAGGTGTTCGACGGGAGCAAAAGCTTCCGAAGCCGCACCTCCAACCTGAGTGGTCGGAGAATCTGCACTGCGATACTGCGGATATTTCGCCTCAAAGTCTTCGAGTTCGCGGTAGAGCTTGTCATACTCTGCATCCGACAAAACAGGAGCATCACGGTTGTAGTACGCCGCTCGAGCATCATCAACTTCCTGAATGAGTTGATGGTAGCGGTCAACTAGCTGGCGTTCCTCTTCACTCATGCTTGTCATTGTGTCATCTCCATTCAGGGTGCGCTTGTTCCCCACACGCAGATCTTCTTGTTGGTCCTCCTCTTTTTGTTGCTCCTCCACAGGTTGGACGAAGCATCGGCGTTTTCCACAGCTTTGCCCTTTCGCGAGCATGAGCACGACGACTGTCGAATGCTGAAGGGTGAAGAGAAACTGTCCACACGCAAGCGCACAGTTCACGTGCTTTCGCAGGGATGTTTTTGGGAGGTGATCACACACGTGGGAGATTTCCCCTTGACACCAACGCTTCTTCAAGCTGCCCTTCGCTCCTCGTGGCATTTTGCCTGCGTGAGTGGGCCAAACATTGGACTTGTTGTTTCTCCCCTGGGGTACCCTCAAGAATTTCCAGCGCAGATACAAATCTTCACCAATCACCGAAGCCGCGAGCGCATAAGTTTCATTCTCCGCAGTGAGGATGCACGAATATGGATTCGCGCGACGGCTTTCACACCGTGGCGACGCCTACGTCCAGAGCGCGTATATACCCCCGTCAAAGGTATGCAACTCAAAGTAGCTGGCCGATCTGCCACTGACTATTACCAGTTGCGCCAACGGCCGCGTGATCTTTCTTTTCCTTCTTCTTCCCGCAATTCAAGGCACCTACCTACGATGTCCTTCATTGGCATTGTTCCGCTTCTACTTTTCATGGCGTTTCGCATGTTCGTCATGGGGGCCTACGGCGGCATGTCGCTTCTTCTATTTGCCCTTCCCCTCATCAGCATGTCGATCATCGGGATAGTAGTCATGAAACGACGAAAACCCAGGCATCGCATTGACGCAGCGGGGCTTGCACTTCTTCTTGAAGCTGCAGCTCCTTCCATCTCAGAATCTTCACCCCTTCTGGTCTATCCCAACCAAATTGGGCGCGGGAGGGGTCACGCGGTTTCTCGCGCTGGCGGGGAAACGTATCTTGGTTTTCTTGGCCCCGAGGCCAAGTTAAGTGCTTTGTGGTGCGCGGCGCAGCTAGCGGCACAGTTGGGAGGAGCACGGGTAGCCGAAGGCCCTGATGAGCTTATCGATATCGGAAGGCGGAAATCTCTTGCCCAGGGTTCCATTCATTCCGACCCCTGTCGTATAAGCATCAGAATTCACGCTCCGGGTGAAGATGAAACCGGGGACGAGGACATTCACCTTGCTTGGGCACAGCATTTCAGTGAACTTCCAACGTGGTGTCACGCAGTGATACCCGCTTCCCGAGCACCGGTGTCTTTGGCCTGGTGGAAGATGCTGGGTAGAGACCCGCTATCCGGTTCTATTCCTCAACACGTCGGTTTCGATGAACTTCCATTTGAAGTAATCGATAGCGATGAGGGGTTACGGACACCGATTGGGAAAGACGCCTCAGGAATTGTCGACATCGACCTCGTGAAGCACGGACCTCATGCCCTTATTGCCGGCACGACAGGTAGCGGAAAGTCAGAGGCACTTCGAACGTGGCTTCTTGGATTGTGCACGAGCTACTCCCCTTCACACCTCCGCTTGGTTTTGGTGGACTACAAAGGCGGGTCTGCCCTTGCTCCCCTTACCGCGCTCCCCCACACTGAAAGCGTTTTGACCGACCTTAACCTCGGTCATTCCTCGCGCGCTCTCAGAGGTCTCGCGTCATGCATCGCGACGCGAGAAGCACAATTTGCACAATACGCAGTCAAGGACCTCTCACAGTGGCGTGAGCGTTTTCTTCAGGGGTGTGTGCCTCCTCCACCTCCACGGATCCTCATCGTTATTGATGAATTCCAAGTGCTTGCCGATCTACATCCGGAAACCCTCGAAACCTTCTCAAGGCTCGCGGCTCAGGGGCGTTCTCTTGGTTTGCATTTGATCTATGCGACCCAGCATCCCGGTGCTTCAATCAACGCTCACATGCGAGCTAACACAGAACTACGAATTGCACTGCGGAGCATCTCTGAATCTGATTCACACAGCGTCATCGGCAACGCAGAGGCCGCGCACCTTCCTCGCATTCCCGGCAGAGCATTGCTCGGTTCCGGAAAACCTGTCCAATTTGCGTATTGCAGGAATATTGAGCAGATCATTGCTTCGATTTCGAAGAAGCAGTCAGCTTCCATTGGAGCGCCTTTGTGGTGTCCTTCTTTACCCTCCCAACTCACACGCGACGATCTCGATCAGGTGGATTCTTCTGAACGGGGCATACACATTGGGCTCATCGACGGGATCGAAAATGGTGCACACCGATGCCTTACGTGGCAACACGGAAACATTATGATGAGCGGTTCTGGGAGCTCGACAAACAAACTTGCTTTACTTGTCCGTTCATGCGCCACGACCTTGAGCGATGCGTTGGGCTTCCCCCTTTGCGGAGTCTCGATTGATTCGGGCACTCCGCATTCGGCCGCAACCTCACCCGACTACCTGATACGTGACATCGTGGATTTTGGGGTCCTCTGCGAAGACCTTTGTCATCGCGCTCCTTGCGTTATCTGGCTCGAGGATATCGAAGGGACCCTGCATATGTTGGAAGAGTGCTTGGGAGTGCTTCGCGCTCATGATCTATGGGGTCAGTTCACTCGCTCATGCGATGGCGTCAACATTGTTCTCATTGCGAGCGATGTTTCAGGTCGATTCACCTCACGCACGCTTTTTGGTTCCTATGAGCATATTTGGTATGAGATTCCCAATCTCCAAATTGCGGAAAGCTGCCCAGCAATCCGGGGAGCCGAGTGTACAGATTTGCCCGCTCAACTTTGGAGCAGTGCTCACAAGTCTTTACTCTGCTTATGCACCGACTCAGTGAAGCCCTCTTTACCGTTGAGCATCCCATCGTGGAATCAGATACTTCACGACTGTCAGGCGCAATTAGGCAACGCAGCGCCCCGGCAGATGAACTCCTGCTCTTCTCTTCCTTTGGCGACACTCGACGCATCCGCTTTAGCCCAACAAAGACCTCGCTTCCCGATCACTCCAGCAACTGCCCAATCTAGAGTTGCTTCACTTACCAAAACCGACCCTGACATGCGAATTCATTCGTATATCATTCGTTACGGCGCGCAATTAAAACGATTCTTATTTTCTGAAAAGAATTGCACATTTATCGGAGAAGATAATTCGGCATTAATTGACGCTCTTAAAGAGATAAATGCTGGTTGCATCATTCACCATTTCGAACACTCACAGTGGATGAGGGCACTTGAAAACCGCACCGAACTGCTACTTTTCGCAAATCCACCCAAAGAGGCGCTTCGATTCATCGCCCAGAATTGCCAGAGTTTTCCCAGTTCTTTATATGCACATTCTTGGAATTCTTATTCTGGGGTAATTGTTCATCATGGCATTGCTGGGCGTTTCGTCCTGACTCTTAAATAAAGTGACGTCTTGCACATCGATTTATGTTTTTTATGGCCTCTTGACTCTTGATATACACTCGTCAATCCCTGAAACTAAGGACTGTTGTTTTTGTTCGGTGCGGGCATGCCTTGCCTGCACTTATGCTCTTGAAGGAGTACCCATAATGGATTGGCGGAGTAAAGCCGCATGTCTCAGCGTCGACCCAGAACTCTTTTTCCCAATCGGGAATACGGGTCCGGCCATCGCACAGGCGGCTGAAGCCAAGGCAGTTTGTCGCGAATGCACAGTTCAAGCAATCTGCCTGCAGTGGGCACTCGACAACAATCAGGACTCTGGCGTTTGGGGAGGGATGAGCGAAGAGGAACGTCGCTCCCTCAAGCGCCGCGCAGCGCGCGCCCGCCGTATGTCCTGAGAATTGCCTGCACACATGAGTGGTGGGGGGGGCGGGGGCGGTGCCCCCCCCCC
>NZ_JAGYZL010000021.1:0-14376 GCF_018370895.1 Actinomyces sp. oral taxon 181 | reverse complement strand
AGCCCCCGCCCAGGTTGTACGCACTATGGGCAAGGCCACCGCCGGGCTATCCATCGCACAGATGATCGGAATCCCTCTCGGCGCATTTCTGGCCGCCATTTCATGGAGAGCCTCATTCATCGCCATCGGCCTCGCATCCGCAGTAGTCACGGGCATACTTGTACTAGCGTTCCCCCACGTCACAACAGCGAAAGGATCACAGGCCGACACCGGCTACCGGGCAGTATTTTCCTCTCGCAGGTTAGTTGTGAGCCTATGCGCTTACTTTGTCTTCCAGACCGGCAACTTTGCAGCACTGTCATTTTTTGGCTCATGGTTTTCTCGTGACTTCAGCTTGGATACCACAGGAATTGGCGTTGCGATGCTGATTGTAGGGGCTGGCAATACCCTCGGCTCGCTCTATGGACACCGACTAGTTTCCCGTTGGGGAAATCCACGTTCTCTGGTGATAGGAATCCTGGCAATGAGCGCCGGCTACGCATGCATCGCCATTACAACCAATTTACCCGTGGGCGTGGCACTACTGGCCATCATCATGGCGTGCGGCGGGTTCGTATTTCCAGTCATGATGGCCACCTTGCAGGGCAATGCCGGGAATGCTCGAGGAACGGTGTCTTCCCTGTCAAATGTTGCAATGTACGGTGGAACAACCATTGGGGCAGCGATCGCCGGGCCACTGTTCGCCCACACCTCACAATTCTCAGGAATCGGCAGCTTGGCGCTTGGGGCGTTCCTGGTTGCGCTAGGACTGTTCCACAAAGCGAAATAAGCACTCACCCGCGCTACGACACACCGAGCCGCATCACCACAGCCGTAGCTACGGCTGGTGATGCTGCCTGCAGCTCCACACAGGATTGCGGCTGGGGCGATGTCGTCGTGGCCCAAGAGCCACCAAGGTTACAGCCGACTTATATTGTTGATGGTCACGACAACTCCCCAACACTGGGTACACACTTTGCCTCCAAAGTGTGTACTGGTCAGACACTGACCAAGCACAGGCCAAACACTCGGCAAACACCCCCGCCTCAGACTTATCACATCCGAGGTTATCTTGGTTTGGTGCCGTCCTCACTGGGCACATTGTCTCCTCATCCGGGATTCCGATTCCTACCAAGATATCGGGGGCGTCCCACTGCCTCGAGTGTGCTCACGACCCGGCATCACCGCTTCTGCGAGAATGAAGTGTGGCGCGTGAAATATGGGAAAGGTAGGCCGCGATGGGCGGATCGCAAGAAGTCATTGAGGTGACTATGCTGGACGGCTCCTTCGCCGGCGCCAGGGAAGTCCGGGTGGCCTCGACGGACGTGTCCTACCGACTCTACGTCGTCCCCGCTCGGCAGATCCGTGACTTCCGTATGCACAAGCACATGAGCAAGCCCGGTATCTACATGATGCTTGGCGACCCCACGGACAAGAAGCCTGAGGTTTACATCGGGCAGGCCAAGCGTCGCAAGAACGGCAACGGTACGATCCACCGGATTATTGAGCACATTGACCGGGGCGACCACCTGTTCTGCCAGTGGGCCATCATGTTGGTCGACGATGCCCGCAAATTCGGCCCCACCGAACTGACCAACCTGGAAAACACATTCACCCTCACCTTCAAGGACGCGGTCACCGCCTAACCTTGACAGTACTCCAGCCGCTTCATCCCTCACCTCCCCAATCATGGAGGCGAAGGCTTTTCGCTATATTTCAACGAAAACCTTGTATGCCCCCACCCTTCACGCAAACGAACCTGGCGTCGCTTTGTATCCGTTTGGCTCTCCTTTGGTCCGCTAGCGGCCCCTTGGGAGCCGCTTTTTGTTACTCTAAAGACGCAGCGGATGGGGGTCCTCATGAAGGCTGACCTAGATGATGAACAGCTTTGGAAGGCTGTCGTCGACGCTGTGCTCGAGCTTCCCGCAAGCGAGCTTTATCCCTTTAACGAGGAGTGGGATGCCGCGCGAGTATGCGGTAAATGGTTCATGATCTCAACCGTCCGCGGGAAGCGGATGGTGAATCTCAAGGCAGATCCGCAGGACGTGCGTGCGCTCTGTGAAAGCTTTGAATCAATCACTCCGGGTTACCACATGAATAAGAAACACTGGATCAGCGTCATGCCGGGCCCGGGAATTAACGACGAACTAGTTCGAGAACTTGTCATTGAGTCCTACCTGCTGGTAGTCGGCGGGTTGCCGAAGTATCAACGGCCAGTTGATCCCGCACGCTATGGACGCCACGAAGACTGAGGTCTTTCGCATGATAGAGAAAGGCCTCAGTCGATTCAGTCGCTCTTACTCTGCGTCTTCGATCTTGCTCTCATCCATGGCATCCATCCGTGATGGTTACTAACTGTTTAGATAGTAATCTCGTACGAATCCCCGCGGTATGTAGATGTGCAGATCTCGAAAACTCGTCCATCCTGGTCAGCAGTAGCTGTTGTTGCTATTAAGACTGGTGCTGGAGCGCTCACTTTAAGTTGTTGGCAGAGTGCTTCACTTGCTAGCGCTGCCTTGATGCGAAAACGGGTTTTCATAGGAGTAATGCTGTATTTCTTTGTAAATATTTCGTAGAGAGAACCAGTTAGGTCTTCTCCTAAGAGCTTCGGAAAATAGTCCGAACGGATGATTGAGTCTTCGACGCATAGGGGAACATCATTCCCAAAGCGGATGCGGGAAATCGCGTAGATAAAAGTATTTTTATCAATTCCTAATGCTTCTTCTTCTCCCCGTGTTGCCTGCCTTAATGTCGCGCTTATCAGGTGCGCTGACGCAACTTTCCCAGCGGCAAGCATTGAATCGGTAAATGATGATGTATCAGCACGCTTTGCGTAGAAACACTTGCGTACAAATGTACCTTTTCCGGGTATGGCTGAGGTGTATCCCTCTGTTGAGAGCTTATGAAGAGCGCGACGTACTGTCATGGGTGAAACCTGAAAACGTTGCGAGAGCTCACGTTCGCTTTGAAGCTGTTCTCCTGGAGACATCCTCTCCATCTCGTCAATGAGCGTGGAGAAAATTCTCAGATATTTTGAGTCCACAGTTGTATCGTACTACCGCTCTTGATCTGCAGTTTTGTATTTTGACTGCCCTAGGGAGGTCGGTGCTAGCATGTGGCACGTGATACTCACTGAGGAGGAATCATGACACCGGCAAAGCTTGCTGTAAATACATCCGGTATTCCTATTAGAGGGCGGATCTATGCCCTTCATGGCGTTACTGATAATGCCGCATCGCTGAGCGACATTAGTCAACGTTGGTCAGAGACTTTTGAAGTTGTCTGCGTTGATGCTTTGGGCCATGGCTGTTCTCCACGTTTTTCGGATGGGGAACTATTGGATCCATTCGAAGCCCTTGTACAGAGTACGGCAGCGTTGATTAATAGCACCGAAGCAAAGAATCCCGCACCCTTCGTTGTTTTGATGGGACACTCAATGGGAGGTGCTACTGCTGCTGAGCTTGTTTCGCGGGGCTTGGTTCACATTGATGCATTAGTTCTGGAGGACCCTGCTCTTCTAACTCCTAAGCAACGTGAAGATTTTCGGGAACTGGGCCCTAGCCTCGTTGCGAGGTGCGATGAAGTGACCGAAAATCTTGGGCGTGAAATAGCCCTCCTTCTTAAGGACTATCCACTGTGGAGCCCTTCGGAGGCCGCGGGATGGGCACAGGGGAAGGTGCAAGCCGATCGCGAGTTCCTTAAGCGAGGAATAGTTGGGGGTACACGCACTCGGGAAGAAATCCTTTCTGCATTGAAGGTGCCGACGCTACTTATTACAGGTGATGGTGATGATGTCCTTATTGGGCCGGCTGGAGCTGAGGCCATCGATGCATTGGAAAACCGAAACATTACAACCCATGTGATCCCGACTGCTCGGCATTGCATCCGTCGTTCCGTTCCCGAACCGTTCTATCTGGCAGTGAATTCATTCCTAGAGGCTCTTAAGAAGAATTGATCAAAGATGTGTGAAGTTCCTTATTTCATTCGTCCCGAGCTTTTGCCAGTAATTGAGGCGACCCCTGAACAAACAACGTGGGATCTGAGTGCCATGAGGGCAGGTGGAGATGCTCTGCTAGCCGCGCCATATGATCCTGAAAACACGTTGGAAGTCACCTCCCTAGGGCGCGCTTTTATTCCGAAGGGTGTGTCCGATGATGCACCGCTGTTAGTTTCTATTCACGGTGGCGGCTACGTCGCAGGCCGCGCGGCTTTTGACGACGTGAAGAACGATGAGTTGGCCAGTCGGTTTGGAGCGATTGTTATCTCTCCCGAATATCGTCTAGCTCCTGAATACCCCTTCCCGGCGGCTGTTGATGACTGTATCTCTTCCCTGAAGGAAGCGGTTCAGCGCTTTGGAGAGCGTCGAGGAATTTTCATTTTCGGGGACTCTGCTGGGGCTGGCCTCGCGTACTCAATGGTTTCTCGAATCTTTGGGGTCGGTGACGAGAATCAAAATGTTGGGCATGAAGAAGCTGAGAATGCTTTGGCATCTGCAATCAGAGGGATCATTCTGCTAGAGCCATGCATCGATCCTGATTTGGCAACTCCCTCAAGCACATTGTTTGCTGATGGCCCTATCTGGACGCGACGAGCAGCGGCCGACTCTTGGCGCCATTTCTATGGTCTTCCCCTAGTTGCAGAAGGCGATGGTCAAGTCGAGGAGATTCCGTCTGCGCTTAAAATGGCGGCTTTCCCTGTACCAAGACCAGTCTTTAAAGAAAAGGGGTTCCCTCCTGCGCTCATCGTGGTCAATCCGGTTGACCCGTTGCGTGATGAAGGAATATCACTTGCGACCGGCCTAGTTTCCGCTGGTTGCATCTCAGAATTGCACATGTTCGCGGGTACCTTCCACGGGTCGCTCTCGCTTCCGGACTCAGTGACGTGGGCAGAAATCCAAATACTCATGAGTCGTTTTATGAGTGAAAATTCAGAAAGGAACTGAAATGTCGAGCAATCAGACACGACGTCTTTGGGGCGTTGCGATTGCCGCGGCACTGGGCGGATTCCTCTTCGGTTTTGACGTTGCAGTCATTAACGGAGCAGTCGCAGCATTTACCGGTGCAGAAGTGGGATTTGGCCTAACGACCTGGCAAACAGGTCTGGTCGTGTCCATTGTTAGCCTTGGAGCAGCGATCGGCGCTTGGTTTGCGGGTCCTGCGTCAAACCGTTTTGGCCGTGTTCGTGTCATGGTCTTCGCATCCATCCTGTACTCGATCTCAGCGCTGATGTCGGGTCTTTCCTTCTCGTTGACAGCTCTTGTGCTGTGGCGACTTCTGGGTGGTTTTGGTGTTGGAATTTCTGCAGTTATCGGCCCCGCGTACATCGCTGAAGTGGCGCCTGCCGATAAGCGCGGACGTCTGGGAACGCTCCAGCAGCTTGCCATTGCCTTCGGTATTTTTGGTGCGTTCATTTCAAACTACATCTTGGTTCAGATCACGGGTTCTGCCGAGTCTGTTGCATGGTTTGGGCTCCACACGTGGCGCTGGATGTTTATGTCTGAACTTCTTCCTGCGGTTCTTTACGGCATTATGGCCCTCACTCTGCCCGAGTCTCCGCGTTACTTGGTTTCGATCGGGAAGACCGAAGAAGCTCAGAAAATTATTGTTGAGGTTGGTGCCGATGCGCATCCTGTCGAGCGCATCAAGGAAATTCGAGCTTCGCTTTCGGAGCACCGACCGCGCGTTTCGGATCTTCTCGATAAGAAATTTGGCTTGAAGCCAATTGTTTGGATCGCCGTTGCGTTTGGCTTCCTGATCCAGATGGCAGGTATTAACAACATCCTTCTGTATGCAACGGACCTGTGGTCGACAGTTGGTTTTACTGGAAATATCTCCGTGTTCATTCCGGTTGTCACTTCCGTGATCGGTATCGGAATGACCGTTTTCGGCATGAGTGTTATCGATAAGGTCGGTCGTCGTCCCCTTCTGCTGTGGGGCGCCATTGGAATGTTTGTGTTCATGGTTGCTGCTGCCATTGCATTTGCACAGGGAACCTTGACTCCAGAAGGTAACCTCCAACTGCCGATGGTCTGGGCTTACTTCGCACTGATTGCAGCACACATGGTCTACATCGTCTTCTGCGGAACGTGGGGAGTCGTTCTATGGGTATTCCTCGGTGAAGTTTTCCCGAACCAAATCCGTACTGCTGGTCTGGGTCTGGCAACCGCTGCGAACTGGATTGGTGGCATGTTGGTCACCTTCCTCTTCCCCGTTCTCAAGGGTGCATTTGGCCTGTCCGGAACTTATCTCTCCTATGCAGTCGTGGGAGCGATCCTGATCTGGCTGGTCGTTAAGTTCATTCCTGAAACTCGTGGAGTCGAGTTGGAAGATATGTCCTACGAGGTCGGTAGTAAGTAATTGTCGGGGCATTGGTTTACCCTTGTCGTCTTCTCTCTATGGGAGAGTGTTAAGCAAGGAACCTAGTCTTTGACGATGGGGTGCAGCATCGGCCGCGTGCCGGTGCTGCACCCCTCTCTATATGCCCTGTGAGCTGCAAATATTCGCTCACCAAATATTCAGGGAACTTTGTCAAGATCGTGACCGAAGTGTAACCAACGGGGGCTGGAAAGCGGTTTCTACGTAGTAATACAATTCACACCAAGGACTTCCATGTCATAGGGGCGCGGGAAGCCGGGCGACAGTGAAGCCGCAGGCAAACCGAGGGAAGTCACCGAACTATCAAAGGAGAGTTCAATGGCACGTCGTGCACTCGCCGCCGTTGCAGTTCTGGGCATTGCCGCCGTAGGACTGACAGCGTGCTCTGGATCCAAGGACAAGGCTGCTTCTGGAAGCTCAGAAGGAAAGTCGCTTGTCGTTACCTACTACAAGACCTCGTCTTTCCCGCAGGTTGAAGACTTCATGAAGCGCGCGAAGGAAGAGTTCGAGTCGACCCACAAGGGTGTCACCATCGATCTTCAGCCCGTTGAAGCTGATGCTGACCAGTACTTCACCAAGCTCGCGCTGATGAATAAGTCGAAGTCCAAGGCTCCCGACATCATCTATGAAGACACCTTCCAGGTCATGAGCGATGCTGCAGCCGGATACCTGCTGCCCATCGACCAGTACGTGAAGAACTGGGATGAGTGGAGCCAGTACCCCGAAAGCTCGACTCAGGGTGCAAAGGGTATGGATGGCAAGCTCTACGGTGTTCCCTTCGGCACCGATACCCGCGGTATCTACTTCAACAAGAAGATCTTCGAGCAGGCAGGTCTGCCGACCGATTGGCAGCCCAAGAACTGGGATGAGATTCTGTCCGCAGCCCGCACCATCAAGGAAAAGGTGCCCGACGTTATCCCCATGAACATCTACGCGGGTCGCGCCGGTGGCGAACAGACCAGCATGCAGGGCTTCGAAATGCTGCTCTACGGAACTCAGGACACCCTGTACAACACCGACACCAACAAGTGGATCAGCGGTTCCCAGGGCTTTAAGGATGCTCTGACCTTCTACCAGACCGCATACTCCGAAGGCCTGGCCCCCTCCAATGACGTTGCTCTGGACAAGGCAGTCGGTACTCGTGTTTCCACTGAGCTCCTTCCCAAGGGCAAGCTCGCCATCGATATTGATGGTTCCTGGCTTCCCTACGTGTGGATGCAGGACTCCACCAAGTGGGCTGAATGGCAAGACACCATCGGTCTGGCAAAGATGCCGACTCAGAAGGGGCAAGAACCCGGATTCACCACCCTCTCGGGTGGCTGGGTGCTTTCTGTTGGATCCCAGACCAAGGATCCCGAACTGGCAGCCGACTTCGTCAAGACCGCTCTGAACAAGAAGGGCTCCCTGCAGTACTCCATCGCGACCTCCGCGATTGCCGTCCGTAAGGACATCGTCTCTGATCCCGAGTACCTCAAGGCCAACCCTGCCTTCGAGTTCTTCGCTGGAATCGTCCAGTACACGCACTTCCGCCCTGCAACTCCCGACTACCCGCAGATCTCCACGAATATCCAGACGGCCACCGAATCCGTGGTTACCAAGGAACAGACCCCCGAGCAGGCTGCAAAGGCCTATAACGAGGGCCTGGTGAAGATCGTCGGCGAGAAGAACATCGAAACGGCGAAGTAATATGTCCACCTCGGTTCGTGTGGGGACCGAGAGCACTGCGACCCTTGGCGGGCGACGCGAGACACTGATCTCTCGCATCGCCCGCCAAACGGGCCGAATGGGCCTGCTGTTTCCAGCAGTTGCTCTTATGGCGGTGTTCCTCGTCGGTCCCATTGCATACTCGGTATATGGGTCTTTGACCAATGCCGCCCTTTCGGGCTACAAAGCGGCAAACCCCGAATTTGTTGGCCTCGAAAACTATGCGGAACTGCTGACCAGCAATGCTTTCTGGAAAGCAGTCCTGCTTACCGTCATCTTTGTGTTTGCGTCAGCTGTTGTCGGCCAGAACATCTTGGGTCTGGCCTTGGCGATGCTCATGCGTAAGGCGCCGAAGATCCTTTCCACACTTGTCGGTGGCGTTGTTGTGATCGCCTGGGTCATGCCCGAAATCGTCGCCGCCTTCGCGCTCTATGCTTTCTTCTCCACTGACGGAACACTCAACGTCCTGCTCAGTTACATCGGCCTCGGCGGAACAACCTGGCTCCTGACTTTCCCCATGTTCTCGGTCATCATGGCCAATATATGGCGTGGTACGGCCTTCTCAATGATGGTGTACTCCGCGGCTCTCGCTGAGGTTCCACCGGAAATTCAAGAAGCAGCAAAAGTTGACGGAGCACGCGGATGGCAGCGTTTCTTCTTCGTGACCCTTCCCATGATTAAGGGTTCTATTTCCACCAACCTGCTCCTGACCACCCTTCAAACCCTGGGCGTCTTTACGCTCCTGTGGGTGATGACGGGCGGCGGTCCGGGAACTCAGTCGACAACCCTCCCGGTCATGGCCTACCAAGAAGCCTTTAAGAACTCTCTGATTGGCTACGGTACGGCGATTGCCACGGTGACCATTGTGCTGGGTGCGCTCTTTGCTCTGGTTTACATCCGCGCTCTGAAGCCGGAGGTGGACTGATGGCTACGCAAGCTAAGGAAATCCCCTCCGTCGCTAATCCGCGCGAGAAAACGGTTCGCTTGATCTCAAGCATCGTCTTGGCATTGATCGGAATTTCATTCCTGATTCCATTGGCGTGGGTGCTCTTTGCTTCCTTCAATCCAACGGCAACCGTCTCCCTGAGTGTTCCTGAGCATTTCACGACCGAGAATTACACGGACATCGCGACATTTGATCGAACCTGGCTTCCCCTGTGGAATTCTGCGATTCTCTCCTTCGGAACGGCAATCTTGACCGTTGTCGTCGGTGCACTTGCGGCCTACCCGCTGTCTCGCTACAAGAGTCGTTTCGCTCGCGGATTCATGTACACGATTCTTTTCGGAACCTGCTTGCCCATTACGGCACTGATGGTCCCCGTGTACTCGCTCTTCGTCAGCCTCGACCTGATCGATTCAATGCCCGGCATCATCTGCTTCATGACTGCAACCTCACTGCCCATGGCCGTGTGGATGCTCAAGAACTTCATGGACTCCGTCCCCGTGTCACTTGAAGAAGCAGCCTGGGTCGATGGCGCCAGCGCACTCAAAGCGCTGCGAACCATTGTTCTTCCCCTGATGAAACCCGGTCTGTTGGTCGTCTTCATCTTCATTTTCACCGCAACCTGGGGGAACTTCTTCGTCCCCTTCATCTTGACGACTGATCCGGATATTCAGCCAGCTGCCGTCGCAATTTACCAGTTCTTCGGAACTCACGGAGCCGTTGTTTATGGAAAGCTTGCCGCATTCGCGGTGATCTATTCCAGCCCGGCTTTGGTTCTGTACGCAATCATGCAGAAGGTTTCCGGAGGAAGTTTCGCAATGGCAGGAGCAGTCAAGGGCTAGGCCTGCCCTCCAGGGTCCAGCCCCTTCCTCACTCCCGAGGAAGAGTGATGTGCCTGGTTGCCACCTCTTCGGCAACCAGGCCATCGCGTATCAGAGCCTCAATGACGCGAGGAGCCTGCTGCGGATCCGCGCCCTCTAAGCGTGCCGCGGCGACGGCCTCGTCAATCGAAATTCCCAAGGGAGAAGCACGCAAAGCCGCCATCACTCGCCCTCGAGCCTGCCGGTCCGTTCCTTTCCACGCCTGACCCCGAGGCCGGACCTCGGCGGGTGGGAAACCAGCCCCTGCCCAGGCGCAGTTTGTGCGCAGTGGGCACCCCTGGCACTTGGGGGAGCGTTGGGTGCACACAAGCGCTCCGAACTCCATGATCGCCACATTCCACAGCGCGCATTCTGCGCCGTCCTCGGGAAGCCACTCCATCGCGGCAGTGAACTCAGAGCGCGAAGGTGCGCACCGTCGCGCAAATTCAACCCCATCGCAGATGCGCGCGAAGACCCGCCGAATATTCGTATCAAGGACGGGGATGCGCTGATGGAACTGGAAGGATGCAATTGCGCTGGCGGTGTACGGGCCAATTCCCGGCAGGTCCAGCAAGGCCTCGTAGGAGGAGGGGAGAACGCCCCCGAAGTCACGCGTGATACTCAGCGCGCAGTCGCGAAGCCGAAGAGCTCGCGATGGGTAGCCCAGGTGGCTCCACTCGACAAGTACCTCGGCCGGAGATGCTTTCGTAAGATCCGCGGGAGTGGGCCATAGACTCATCCAGCGCTCCCAAATTGGCTGCACGCGTGGGATGGGGGTTTGCTGGCTCATGACCTCAAAAACAAGGGTGCCCCACGGGGAAACGTCATCGGCGCGCATGGGAAGATCGCGGCGATGAAGGCGGTACCACTCCATGATGGCACTACGGGCAGTTTCTCTTTCGGTCACGGGCACACAGGTAGCTTAGCCGTCACCCAACGCGCCCGCTGAGGCGGGTAGGCTCACCCCAAACTGTGCGAGAATGGCACCATGCTGCTCAGTGATCGCGATATTTCAGCAAGTCTTGATAGTGGACGTATTCAATTGGATCCGCTTGATCGCTCTCTGATTCAACCCGCAAGTATCGACGTGCGTTTGGATCGGCTCTTCCGCCTCTTCGATAATCACCGCTATCCGGTGATCGATCCCGCTGCCGATCAATCTGACCTGACCCACAGTGTGGACGTGGGACCGGACGACCCCTTTGTGCTGCACCCCGGTGAGTTTGTGCTGGGTGCAACCTATGAGCTGGTGACACTGGGCGACGACATCGCTGCGCGCCTGGAGGGAAAGTCTTCGCTGGGGCGCTTGGGCCTGCTCACGCACTCAACCGCTGGCTTCATTGACCCCGGCTTCTCTGGCCACGTCACTCTGGAACTGTCGAATACTGCGACCATGCCGATCCTGCTCTACCCGGGCATGAAGATCGGCCAATTGTGCTTCTTCGACCTGTCCTCGCCCGCTGAGCACCCCTACGGTAGTGAAGGCCTGGGTTCGCACTACCAGGGTCAGCGTGGGCCGACGCCCTCGCGTACTCACCTTCGCTTTAGTCGCACCCGTATCGAGCGTTGATCGTGGGCGAAGAAGCATCGCTGCCTCCCAAACGCAGGTCGTTTCGTGAGCGTTTGGAAGCTGCTCCTGCTGGGCAGGCTCATGATTCCGCACGAGGTGTTCAGTCCTCGCTGAGCCAGACGGCTTCGCACCCTTTGACTGAAACCTCGATGACCTCGGTCGGGGGGATGCGTGCTTTCGATACCGCGCTGCGAGTAAATGGCACCGGCGAGATCCGCCTTGATGACCATGTTGCGCGCGTATCTATGGGTACCAGCTCCGCTGCGCGTGAGGTTTTGCCGCTTCCTGTTGAATTGGGACTGACGAATCACCTCTTCTGTGTGGGCGCGTCGGTTGAAGATGATGAGCTTGAGGCCTTGGCTGTTTCCGCGTGGGACGAGGCCCATTGGGTTGCGCCCGGCCGTTTGCACCTTCGCGGGGGAGTGGAGCTTTCTGGCCCTTGGGCGCTTCCCGTTAACGTTCGAGGCCCACTTGGCTTGGGTGCAGACCTTACTCACGCGTGGGTTGTAGAGTGTGAGCCGATGCGCGGGGAGCCCGCACCGCCTGAGCTTGCCGCAAGTGACCGCTGGGCTGCGGCTTTCCCGAAGGGGTTGCCCGTCGGCCTCGAATATCAGGTCTTGCTGGTGCTGGAGCGGATGGCTCGGCGTTTGGCTGGGGCTGTGCGCATTGCGGGAAGTGGCGTTGTTATGCAGCCCGATCCCGATTCGGCAGTGTCCTTGGCCGTGTATTCATCGCGTTGGGTGGGTCCCGCTGAGCTTGCCAAGGCCTTGTCTGAGGCTTTCCCAGAGACGATTGATTCGCGTGAGTTGGTTGCTGGTGCGAAGGGAGAGCCTTCCCGTCAGAATCGTCGCGATGCTGAGGCTGAACGAGAGCTGCGTTCAGTGGTGCACGAGTTGAGTGATGAGTTGCGAGAAGCCTTAGCACGAGATCGTGAACATGCACTAAGCGCTGAACAGGTTGTTGACGGTTTTGCTTTGCTCAGTCCTATTGGGAATCAGTCGATCATGATGGTTGAAGTGCATCAGGTCGAGCAGGTTCCTCATGTCTTGCGCTGGGAGGAATGGGCGCAGGGAGCGGTTATTGAGTATCGACTGCGGTGGCTTCCTAAGGGAAATGTTGAGGTTCCTGAGAATATCGTCACTCGTTCCGAGCGTTTGGAGCGTATGCGTTCGACTCGCGATATAGAGTCTGCAGCAACAATTATCCTTGGAATTGCAGGCGGAGCTGTGGTTGACGAGGATGATTTCCTGGTTTCTTTATGAGATGTTTATGAATGAAATCTGAATAAATTTTGCTGAGAAAACACTAGGAATTTAAGCCTGAATAGCTGTAATATATTCATGAATCTGTCAATCTTCGGATTTTTGGAGTTTTCCCTATGACAACCCTCCGCACTAAGCGCGCGGTTTCTGCGCTCGCAGCGCTGACGCTTGCGGTTGGTGGCATCGGTGCTGTTGAGATCTTCTCTGACGCTGCCGCTCCCGCCGCTCATGCCGCAACCTGTCCTGCGCCCACCACGGATATCTCGTCGAAAATGACTGTTGGCCAGCCTGAACTGGTTGACGACAATGGAAATGCAACGACGAACCTTACCGAAGGTCAGACTCTTGGTTTCAAGGTCAAGTGGTCGACCAGCTCGAAGGTCACCGCAGGTCAGTACTTCCAGTACAAGCTTTCGACTAAGTCTGCGAACCCGATTGCCCCCTTCACCTTCGATGTGAGGTCTGCATCGGGCAGCGTGATTGGCTGCGCAACTTGGGGATCAGATGGCACTGTCAAGGTTGTCTTCAACGAAGCAGCTGAGGGTGCGGCATCTTGGGATGGCTGGGTTGTTACCCGCTCGCGCTTGACCATGGAGGCCAAAGAAACGGGAGGCACGCAGCCCTTCCATCTGACCGACACCAAGTTTGTTGACGTTAACATTAAGAAGGGCGTCGGTGTTGGTGACGGTTTCCGTAAGGATGGTTTCTGGACCTACCCCGGTACCGTTTACAACAAGAGCCGCACCATCTCTTGGCGCGTGACCATTCCCGGTGGCTCTGCAGGTCTGAAGAACGTGACCTTTACCGATAACTCTGAAGACACCAAGTGGGACTTCGACTGCACCGATCTGACGAACGAGCTGAAGACCAATGTCAAGAACTTTAAGCTTCTTGCAGCTGTTGGTGGCGCAAACTACGGCGGTGCGGACCTCTCTAACGGCTCGCTCCGTCAAAACGCAACCATCACCTGTGACGCAAACGCGCTCAAGATTCAGATTCCTGAGATTCCTGCGAACCAGTTCGTAGTTTTCACTCTTTACGGTCGCGTTGAGAACCTGGTGAACGGACGCTACTGGAACACTGCAAACATTGAGGCTCCGGGCACTCCGGGTGCATCAACTGCAAGTCAAAAGCTGGTCTACGGTGCTGATGCTGAAGCAGAAGCAAAGCAGGTCTTCTCGATTGCTAAGAAGGTTGATGATTCTGCCGCAGCGTTGACCGAGAACCCGGACTTTACTTTCGAGGTCACCCTGAAGGGCCCCGGTGTTGACCGGACTGAAACGGTCACTGTGAAGAAGGGACAGACCTACACCTACCCGGATAAGCTGCCTATCGGAACAAAGGTCACTATCAAGGAAAAGAACCTTCCTGATGCAAGTGTTCTATGGGATAACGCAACTTCCGGTGTCTTCAGTGAAGCTGATGGCATCACCTTGGGTGCGGATAAGAAGACCGCAACTCTGACGGTTAACCCTGAAAAGGACTACACCGCAACAGTCACCAACGTGACCAAGCCGAAGCCGACCCCGACGCCGTCGACCACCACGCCGACGCCTTCGCCGACACCTTCGACGACGACGCCAACCCCGTCTCCGACGCCGTCGACCACGACTCCGGCTCCGAAGCCCACCCCGTCCACGACGACTCCGGCTCCGAAGCCCACCCCGTCCACGACGACTCCGGC
>NZ_JAGYZL010000001.1:0-218153 GCF_018370895.1 Actinomyces sp. oral taxon 181 | reverse complement strand
AAAAACAAAAAACAAACACACTATCGAGTTCACAAACAACACCCCCACAAACCCAACCAAACCCACCAAAAACCAGCAGGAAAAGCCAAGAAAGAAGGCCACCACCGAGGACACAAGGCCGCGGCGACGAAAGAAAAATCTACACACCCAACCCCCACCACGTCAAACCAAAACCACGTGAACCAGCACACATTACTGTTTCTGGCCCTAGATTTTTATTATTATTGCCAATTCTTTACTATTGCTATACGCTTATCTCAACGTTTTCGCAGCGGCTATTGGGGCCTCCCAATCGGCAAGATTCTGCGGTTTTCCTGACCATTTCGACTGAGGAGCTCTCATGGCAAGCATCTTGGATGCAATCTCTACGGCCTTGTACAGCTACATCCTGATCATTCTTCTGATCGGTACCGGCTTGTACTTCTTTATCCGAACGAAGGCACTTCCACTTCGCATGTTCTGGGAGTCGATTCGTGTCGTTATGGAAAAACCTGAGAAAGATAGCGACTTCTCCTCGTTCCGCGCACTGATGGTCTCCACAGCCTCGCGCGTGGGCGTAGGCAACATCGCCGGTGTCGCAACGGCTATCGCACTGGGCGGTGCTGGAGCGGTCTTTTGGATGTGGGTTATCGCGACCGTCGGCGCGGCATCCGCTTTCATTGAATCAACCTTGGCTCAGATTTATAAGCGCCGCTCCACTCACGGCCATTCCTTCGGCGGCCCCGCCTACTACATCAAGGACGGCTTGGGCAAGGGATGGTTGGCAGTCGTCTTCTCGGTTGCCTTGATCGTCACCTACATGGGCGGCTTTAATCTGCTTGCTTCCTTCAACGTCAACCAGGCATTCAGCGCATACAGCTGGTACCACGCCAGCTACACGCCGTACATCATCGGCGGTCTGCTTGCTATTGCAATGGCAGGTTCAATCTTTGGTGGAACCCGTCGCCTCTCGGACATCACTTCTTTCCTCGTCCCGGTGATGGCAATCATTTACTTGGGCGTCGGAATCATCGTTGTGCTGATCAATTGGCGCAACATCCCCTCGATGCTTGAATCGATCTTTGCAAGCGCTTTCGATTTCAAGGCAATCTTCTCCAGCTTCGCAGGTTCTGCAGTCATGTACGGTATTAAGCGCGGACTGTACTCGAACGAAGCCGGTGTCGGTTCCGCTCCCAACGCCGCAGCTTCTGCCTCGGTGTCCCACCCCGTCAAGCAGGGTCTGGTTCAGATGCTCTCGGTCTTCATCGACACAATGATCATCTGCACAATCACCGCCTTCGTCATTCTCTCCTCCAACGTTGAACTTAACGGAGACGTGACCGGCGCTCCCCTGGTTCAGAACGCAATGGCCTTGACGATCGGTTCTTTCGCAGGCCCCTTCACCACCTTTGCCCTACTGCTCTTCGGTTTCACTACCCTGGTTGGCAACTTCTACTACGCCGAGGTGAACCTGCGATTCCTCTTCGGCGATAAGCCCACTCCGCACTGGGTACTCACAATCTTCCGCGCCGTCGCTTCGCTGTTGGTCTTTGCAGGCGCACTGCTGGAGTTCTCGGTCGCATGGAACATTGGCGACATCCTGATGGGCCTCATGGCCTTGATCAACCTGCCCGTGATCATCATCTTGGGCAACAAAGCCATCCGATGCGCCCTCGATTACCAGAAGCAGCGCAAGGCAGGACTTAACCCGACCTTCAAGGCTTCTTCGATTGGCATGACCCAAAAACTGGATTACTGGCAGGACTAGCTAGGGACAGGGCCCAGGGCCCCTAGCACCGCCCCAGGCCCATTCCCTCGGCAAAGCTCTCGAAGAATAGGAATCCCGGCCACCTCACTGAGGTGACCGGGAATTTCTTGACCCAAAAAACAGGAGATACACAAAGGGCCGGGCAATCAGCCCGACCCCGGTTGTGGAGCTAGGGGGATTCGAACCCCCGACCTTCTCATTGCGAACGAGACGCGCTACCAACTGCGCCATAGCCCCAAGGACCTCACCATCATAGCGGCAGAAGTCCGTTTGGCCAAACGGAGCCCCAGCAAGGCTCACACGCCAAACTACTGAGCGATACGCGAGTCCAGTGCGGCCTCGACATCCAAGACAACCGCTTCGTAGGCGACGACTTCCTCGGTCGAGCGCGCATCCTTTGGCACTGGGCCAGCGGCGATCGGTCGAGCAGGAATACGCGCATCCACCCTGGGGATTCCGCGAATATCGGTATCGGGGTGCACGATGCGTCCGCTCAGTCGTGCGCGCATTGCGTAGGTCGGCGCCGGGATGGCAGCAGGAGTCCAGGTGCGACGTTCCACTGGCGCGGGGATTTCTTCCTCGATAGCCGAGGCGACAGTCTGCTCCACAGCAGCCCGCGCTTCATCTTGAAGATCTTCAGCGAGTTCCTCAGACTCATCCGAAACCTGGTCCGCGCGCTGACTTTCGTCTTCCACGCCCTCTTCCGAGGCATCAGAAAGAGAGGTGTGGATAGTGTCAGCTTCAACCGTGGTCACTTCAGTCGACGCCTTCGCGGACGCTGATGAGCGGGAGAGCTGGTCGCGAAGCCTGTGGAGCTGTGCGACTTCCTCTTCCCCAATGCGCTGGGAACGAATCGCACACGCACGCGAGAAAACAAGGGTTGCCACTCCCACAGCAAAGGGAAGAAGCGGCCACACCCATGACAGCGAGGTTGCTGCGGCACAACCAGCAAGGATCAGGGTTGCAAGGGCGGCTAGCGCCACGAGCAGCACACGTCGGCGGGCAGCAGCAGCCTCGGCACTCAAACGGGCAGCGCGACGGGCGCGCAGTGCAGAAATCTCACGCACTCCGCGACTGCGAGCGCGGGCGGCCTCTGCGGTCAGGACCGGAGCATTGTGTGCCACTGGAGAGCTCCTTCGTTGCACGGGACGGGTGCCGTTGAGTAGCGCGGGCGAGTCGTCAGCGCATTCGTCGACGGGTACGACGCTAGCCGATTCAACGAGACGCAAGCTGGGAGAAAACCGATCGTTCTCTCGAGATTGCATCATCGCGCTTCGACGAGCAATAAGGTACGGGAGGGTGGCTAGGGTGACGACGAGCGCCACTGCAACTAAAACTCCTCCGTATACCACCCTCTAACGCTAAAACCTCAGCACCATGACAGGGTTCTATAGCGGGCGCGTGTCTGTGATCGTTGGAGGAAAAATACCCCAGCATATTCACATCAATCACAGTTGTCACATGCACACCATTGACAACATGAATAGGAGTCAAACTAGCGCAAGCTTTGACCGTACAAGGAGGCGACCATGCCACCTTGAGGAAGAGACTCTGCATCCATTGCAAAACTCACGTGGTCGGCCCACTGTCCAGCGATATTCATATAGCGCTCACGGTAGCCTTCCTCGCGAAGACCAAGCTTGCGACAAAGACCCAAAGAGCGCTCGTTTTCTGGCCGAACATTCACTTCAATTCGATGCAGGCCGAGTTCACCAATGACCAGATCCATCATGTAGGCGACAACCAAAGAAGCCACGCCCATATGAGCAGCCTCTTGTGCGACCCAATAGCCAAGGATTCCTTGACTCATTGCACCCCATTGCACCTGTGAAAGGGTGAACTGCCCAACCGGATTCCCATCAAATTCGGGCATCAATATTAAAGAGCGACCCTCACGCTGATCGCGGTCTGCACGCCGCATGTAATCCCACAGGGTGGGAAGTTCTTCCACTGCTCCCGCGGGCAAAGTTGCATCCCACGGATTCAGCCAAGCGGAGTTCGCACGTCGCAGCGAATCAATACGCAGATGGTCGCGCCCCAGAAGGGGACGAATTGTCATGATCTCAGGAGGCACAGAGGACGATGCACGAATGAAACCTTCTGAAACTGGATCCTCAATACGCACGCTGAAGAAGGACGAATCACGCCCCCACACCGCAGCGGGTGCAAAAAGCTCGCGCAGTCCCATTCCGAACGGGTACCCAATCAGTCCAAAACCATGCAGCGCAAAGTATCGCCGACGCGCACATTCGTCACGTCTTCGGGGACCACCGCAAGCGCATTCGATTCAGCCAGAGCCGAAAGAAGCAAAGAGGCAGGAGCACCCATCACCTTCGCTTGATATCCCGTGCGAGGTTCGCCCACAAGACGCACACGCACGAATTCGCGACGGCCTCGCGGCGAATACCATGAGCGATCTACGCGCGCTTCAACGCTAGGCCGGTTAAGAACAGTCCAGCCCTGCATGTGACGCAGTGCGGGACGCACATAGACCTCGAAGCAGACTTGGGCAGAAACCGGGTCGCCGGGAAGGCAGAAAATAGGCGTACCGGCACGCCCCTGGTCATCACCGCCGACAGTTCCCACGCCAAGGATATGACCGGGCCATGCAGCGACCGAATCGAAGCGAACCGTACCAAGTGCCGACAAGACCTCTCGGACTGTATCGCCACTTCCGTACGAGATACCGCCCGTCGTCAAGATCAAATCGGCACGAACCAACTGATCTTCAATAGTTTCACGAAGAACCGAACGCTCATCAGGAACAGCAGACACGCGGAAGGTCTGTGCACCCGCATCGGTGATAGCCGTCGAAAGTGCGTGGCCATTAGCATCGAAGACCGTTCCTGGGCGCGCTTCACGGCCGGGCTCAACGATCTCATCACCGATGGACAAAATCACCACGCGAGGACGCGGGTGAACCAGGACGCGGGAACGACCAACGCCGGCAAGCAGAGCAACCTGACGGGCGCCCACACGGGTCCCCGCTCGAAGAACAACAGTTCCTTCTTCCACGTCCTCAGCCTTACGGCGGATGTTCTCCCCCACCGCAGGCTGAGTCTTCGCGGAAACCTTAGAAATGCCATGGTCGCTGAATTCCAGAGCAAGAACTGCATCCGCACCCTGAGGCATAGGAGCACCAGACGCGATACGGATCGCGCGGCCTCGGATCAGGGCAGCCGGGTGAATATCCCCAGCGCGGATCTCTTCCGTAACGGGCAGGACAACAGGGGCATCCGGGCGAGCACCTTCAAGGTCAGCTGCAGCAACCGCGTAGCCATCGCACGCAGCCAGATCAGCAACCGGCAGGTTGAAGGGAGCCTCAACGTCCTCTGCCAAAACGCAACCCACAGCATCTGGAAGCTGAACATCCAGAGGGGGCTGCTGCCCAACGGCAGAAATACAGTCTTGATAGAAATCAGCGACCGAGCGCATTACAGACCGAGAACTTTCGCCAAACGGTCTTTCAGCTGGGTACCGGCCTCGTTCACCAAGAACTCCGCCAACTTCGGACCGAGCTTCGGGTCTTCCAAAGCCAGGGCAATATTGGCCTCGAGGTAGCCGAGCTTGTCACCGGTGTCGAAACGACGGTCATTGACAACGACACCGTACAGGCCGCCGCCATCCTCGGGATCACGATCGATCAGGCGAGCGAAACCATCGGTCAGCTGGTATTCGCCACCGCGTCCGGGTTCGATCTTTGTCAGTTCATCGAAGATCGCGGGGTCGAAGACGTAGCGCCCAACAACCGCATACTCACTCATGACCTCTTCGAGCGGCGGCTTCTCAACAACGCGATCAATACGCATAAGATCGCCGTCCTTGAGGGAAACACCTTCGGGGATCTCCAGAGGAGTAACCGAAGTCGACGCGTAGGCAGTCGCCTGTTCGGGAGTCACGCGCAGAAGTGCGACAACCGAACCACCAAGAGCATGGCGCACATCAATCATGTGCTTGAGCAGCGTGGAATTCGGGTGCATGAGGTCGTCAGGAAGCATCACAGCAAAGGGAGCATTTCCAACATGCTGACGGGCTTGCAAAACAGCATGTCCCAGGCCCAGCGGGTGCCCCTGGCGCACCGAGTGCATGCGTGCAAGTTTGAGGTATTCGCGGGAGAGGGCAAGAAGCTCGTCCTTGCCTGCCTTCTCGAGCTCATTTTCGAGACCGGGGTCGGCATCAAAGTAGGCTTCGATGGATTCCTTACCGGTTCGAGTCACGAAGAGCATATCGTCGATACCGGCATCCGTTGCCTCTCGAGCGATATATTCAATTGAAGGACGGTCAACAACAGGCAGCATTTCCTTAGGCACAGACTTTGTGATTGGCAGGAAACGCGTGCCGCGTCCGGCGGCCGGAACAACCGCGTGACGCACAGGTACATTTCGATCTGTCATAGTCACCAGAGTAGTCGAGGAAGGGGCGTGGGAGCGAAATGACCATGCATAAAAACTCACTTCGCGCTGAAATTCGTGCGCGTAGGAGCCTGTATTGGGATTCCCGAGGCCCCGGCGAGGAACAGGGTGAGCGTGACGCTTTGACCGCACATTTCCGTGAAGCGCTCGATGTTTTTGGCGTCACTCCCAGCAGTAGCCACCCCCTTGCAGCTTTTTATCCGATGGAAAAGGAGCCAGATATTTCTGGAATCCTTGCCTGTTTTAACCCCGTTTTACTTCCTGTTCTTGCGCGCGAGGACGGCACGCTGCTGCGCGAACCCCGCTGGGCTCTTCATTCCCGAGGTGACGAACTCACTCGCCCTAACCCGCGCTTCCCTGCCCAAAGCCGCGCCCCTATCCGCGAAGCCCAGGCTCTTGAAGCGGCCTCGGTTGTCCTGATCGCCGGTCTTTCAGTCGACGAGGCCGGCACTCGCCTTGGCCAGGGTGGCGGCTGGTACGACCGCGCACTGTTATATAAGGGCGTGTCAGCCCCAGTTATTGCATGCATTTTTGATTGGGAGTATCGAGGAAAAGAATTGCTCCCCCGCGAGGATCACGATATTCCGGTAGACGGAGTCATTACGCCTTCGCACTTCATTAAACTGGGAATCAAGTGAATAGCTCCTGCACAGGCTAGGCGCAATATGTGAGGAAGACTGCGTATTTTGCGCTTCCCAAGGCACTGGTGTTGCCGATAGGCTTTCTCCTTGGTTGACGCATGAGCGTCACGCAACACGTGCGAGTTCGGTGATTCCTAACTGGACTCAGAGCTGAATATCAATAACTCAAGGAGTTTTCCATGCTCAAGGGCTTCAAAGAATTCATTTCCCGCGGAAACGCTGTTGATCTTGCCGTCGGTATGGTGATCGGTGCTGCCTTCACCGCAGTCGTCACCGCTCTGGTTGAGAAGTTCCTCAACCCCCTCATCGGTGGTCTGGTCGGCAAGCCGAACTTCGACAGCTTCCTGGAGTTCACCGTTGGCTCGGCAACTGTTCAGCCCGGCGCCATCATCACTGCACTGGTCAACTTCCTGATCGTTGCCTTTGCACTGTACCTCTTCGTGGTCATGCCGATGAACGCTCTGAACGCTCGCCGCAAGAAGGAAGAGGCCGAGGAAGCTCCCGCAGTTTCCGAGGACGTCCAGCTGCTCTCTGAGATCCGCGACCTGCTCAAGGCTCAGAGCAACAACTGAATCTGATCTATATATAAGGTGGCGGCAAGCATCGCTTGCCGCCACCTCTTTTTATACCTACGAGAACGTCATGAGAGCTTAAGGACTTCACTCTCTGTTTCGACGGTCTCAGACACGGGAGCACAATCCCGTGGAGTATGGGTCACAGTCATAACCACCCAGTAGCACAGCGCACCAAGCGGAGCCGCAACAAACCAGGAGAAGGGTGCAATCGCTTCGAGGAAAGGCACCTTTACAAGTGCGACGCACAATGCAACGACCGCCGCAGGAATGAAAGCAGCGACAGCGCGCAGATTCCAACCGCCATGGTAGAAATAGCGTCCCCCCGACTGAGGCGAATACAAGTCCTTCAGATTCACATTGGACCGCTTGTAGTAGTAGTAGTCCATGACAAGAATTCCGAAGAACGGGCCGAGAAGCGCCCCCAAGGATCCCAGGAAGTAAGTGATCGCGGCGGGGCTTCCGTACAGGTTCCACGGAGTGACAACAATGGATAGGACGACTGCCGCGATTCCACCAATACGGAAGGAAATATGCTTCGGGCTCACATTCGAGAGATCGAAAGCCGCTGACACGAAGTTTGCCACAATATTGACGCCTACAGTTGCGACAATGAAGCCAATCGACACCAGGTAGAAAACAATGTTGTTATCAATACGGTCAAGCAAATCACCTGGATCATTGAAGGCTTCACCGTAAACCTGGACCGCCGCAGCCGAACAAATCACTGAAGTGAGCGCAAATGCCGTCCAGTTCAGAGGAAGGCCAAGAAGGTTACCCACATAGACGGCCTTCTTCGTCGGAGCATAGCGCGCAAAGTCTGCAAAGTTCAGCATTAGCGTCGCAAGTGTTCCAACTGTCAAGCCAACGGTCACAAAGATCTGGTAAAGCTGGGTGCCAAAAGCGGGTGTTTCACCGCTAGCGTTCGTCATCCACGAGAAGCTCCAGTTTGCCTGCGAGAGCATCCAAACCGCCATGCCGATCATAATGACCCAGATGATAGGACCCGCTGCACCTTGGAAGTGGCGGACGGCTTCCATTCCGCGCCAGACAATCAGCAGCTGGACCGCTGACAACAGCAGGAATGCAAACCAACCGGATAGGCGTAGCCCAAGGAAAGGCGTCGACCAATCTCGCATTGCTGGGAAAATTCGCATTAAGAGCAGCTCGAGTGAAATCGACGCAATATAGGTCTGAATTCCGTACCAAGCAATCGCAACAATGCCACGGACAATTGCTGGGAAGTTCGCTCCCCAAACACCCCAAGTGACACGAGAAACGACCGGATATGGAGCACCTGTCTCGTATCCCATCATTCCAGAAAGGCAGCACGCAGCAAAGATAATTGCCGTAGCGACAAGAACGCCGATGACGATTGCGAAAGGCGTAAGGCCCATCAACGTCCCGGTGCCAATAAATAGCGCAGCAGCAAAAGTGTAGTTCGATGCATTGTGGGCATCATTCATCCACAGGGAAAAAAGCGAATAGCCATTCCACACTCGGTCATCCGAACTTGCCGGTGCAAGATCCCGATTACATAACCGATGTTCCGGATCACCCTTTTCTATTTCTTCAAATGACAGCTCCTGGGCTCTCATAATATTTCTCCTAAAACTCCATTGTTCTGCGGTAAAAACGGATCATCACAAACTGATCCAACAGGCAAGATCATCGCTATTCCCGAGTGAAGTACCCGGCATTTCGGCATCTCTTGCCGACAATGAACGGTTAAGTCCGTTCAAAACTCGCTTCCACTTCGACACATTCAGCATCAGAGCAAAGGCAAGTCGATACACTCCTTCCCTCATTGTTTGAAAATGCATTTTTAGGCCTATCGCTGGATCAGTGCGATTCCATCCGTGACATCGCATAACTTCAGAGAGGACGATGCCGAGGAATGCGATAGCTAGAGGTCTGGGCAGCCTCGTTACTACCCGGGGAGGTAGCAGCACCACAAACGATGCTGCTACCTCCTACTTGAGATACCTGTTTCGGTATTTCCTGCAGGAAGAGTATTGAAGATGCGGTTCGCTACTACTTCGCGAGTCCAATCGCGCAAGGTGCATCTTCTGCGGGATTTTCCGCAACCTCTTCAAATTCGTTGACGTTATCGATAGCAGCACCCATCGAAATATTCGTAACGCGTTCAAGGATCGCTTCAACCACAACGGGGACTTGGTATTCCTTTGCGATCTTCGGTGCCTCCGCGAGCGCTGCCGCTAACTCATCAGGGTTGTGCACGCGAATTGCCTTACAGCCGAGTGCTTCAACCACACCAACATGATCCACACCGTAGCCCCCTGTTTCAGGGGCATTGATGTTTTCAAAGGACAATTGGACTTGGTAATCCATGTCGAAGGCTCGCTGGCTTTGCCTAATCAATCCCAAGTACGCGTTATTCACGACGACATGCACATACGGAATATTGAAGTGCGCAGCGACTGCAAGTTCTTCAATGAGGAATTGGAAGTCATAGTCACCCGAAAGTGCGACAACCGGAGTATCCGGATCAGCAACAGATGCACCAATGGCTGCTGGAATTGTCCACCCAAGAGGACCAGCTTGACCGGCATTCACCCAGTGGCGGGGCTTGAAGACGTGAAGCATCTGTGCCGCAGCGATCTGCGAAAGACCAATCGTGGTGACATAGCGGGTTTCAGGTCCAAATGCGCGACACATCTCTTCGTAGACACGCTGCGGCTTAAGTGGAACATTGTCGAAATGGGTCTTGCGAAGCATCGTCGACTTACGCTCGTTACATTCATCCACCCACTGGTTGTATCGAGTGAGCTCTGCACCGTAGCGTTCCTTGGCAGCGCGGAGCAACTCAACGAGTGCTGCCTTGGCATCAGAGACCGACCAAAAGTCCGGCGGAAACACGCGACCAATCTGAGTTGGTTCGATGTCGACGTGGACGAACTTCCTACCCTTTCGGTAGGTTTCCAAATTGCCGCAGTGACGTGCAGCCCAACGATTACCGATACCGATAACTAGGTCTGAATCCATCATCGTTGCATTGGCATAGCGCTGCGAGGTCTGGATTCCCGCCATTCCCTGAGCCAGTCGATGATCATCCGGAATACTTCCCCAACCCATAAGTGTCGAAATCACGGGGACCCCAAGATATTCAGCCAAGGCGATGAGGTCGTCGGATGCGTCGGCACCGATGACACCTCCGCCGGCCAATAGGATTGGGTGCTCAGACTCATCCAGCATGTCGAGAATACGATTTGCCTGGAGAGCAGTCATACGCGGTTCGCACACTGGCAGAGGCTCGTAGGTTTCGATATCAAAATCGATTTCAGCAACCTGGACATCAAAAGGCAGGTCAATCAAGACAGGGCCACGGCGGCCAGAGCGCATACGGCGGAATGCCTCGGCAAAGGTTCCAGGAATCTGTGCAGGTTCGAGAACCGTCACTGCCATTTTGGTGACGGGCTTCGCAATCGATGCGATATCCACGCCCTGGAACTCTTCCTTATTCAGCATTGGGCGGGTTGCCTGGCCAGTGATGCACAGGATCGGAATTGAGTCCGCACTCGCCGAGTACAAACCGGTGATCATATCTGTGCCACCGGGACCCGATGTTCCAATGCAAACACCGATATTGCCAGACTTTGCACGTGTAAAGCCCTCTGCCATGTGGGAAGCGCCCTCAACGTGACGTGCAAGGACATGGCGAATCCCACCGTGCTCTTTCATTGCTGAATAAAGCGGGTTGATAGCAGCACCGGGCACCCCAAATGCCTGTGTTGCCCCCTCCTTCTCAAGAATACGAACGATTGCATCAACAGCGCGCATTCGTGACATGGTTAGTTTCTCCGTTCGACTTCAATTCCACTAAGTGTTTCGATGATTTTGATGATGGCCGAGTGATCCTGCTCCGCGAATCCGCATGCACAAACCGCTTCAAACAGCTGCAATACGCATGCGGTTACGGGAAGTGCACATTGCGCTTCATGTCCCACTGCCATGGCGATATCCATATCTTTTAGGTGGAGTCCCGCTGCGAAGGTCGGCGTGAATTCACGCTCGATCATCTGCGGTCCTTTCAGATCAAGGATTCGCGAGCCAGCTAGCCCACCTCTAAGAGCGGAGAGTGCAGTCGCTGGGTCAACTCCGCTCTTCTTCAGGAGGACAGTGGCTTCCGCTACCAATGCCAGAGTTCCACCGACAATGAGTTGGTTGGCCGCCTTGGTCACCTGGCCGGAACCTACCGGTCCCATGTAAGTAATTGAGCGCCCGAGAAGCGCAAGTACTCCCCGCGCTTTTTCAAGGACGCTTTCATGGCCTCCGACCATGATGGACAATGTCCCCTCGGATGCGCCGGCAAGTCCGCCAGACACCGGCGCGTCCAAGAAATCCACTCCTACTTCTGCTAGCTGCTCCGCAGCAGCACGCGCATCTGCCGGAGAAGTGGTTGACATGTCAATGAAGAGGGTGGAGGGAGTGATGCGGTGCTTATAACGCTTCACGATATCGTTGACAACGCTACCGTTTGGCACCATCGTGATAACGACATTGACGTCCGTAAGAACTTCTTCGACGGAGGAGCAGACTGTGCCACCAGCATCTCCGAAGCTTTCATTCCTTTCAGGAACACGAGAATAACCTTTAACGGAGTAGCCTCCACGGAGGAGGTTTATTGCCATTGGCAACCCCATAGTGCCAATGCCAACAAAGCCCACCGTCATATGGTTCTCTGGGCCCATCGTTCCCTCCATTTCCTCTTCACCGTTCAGAGGGTCCGCCAAGCCTCGCGCAAAGTACGCTTCGCGTCAGCGATAACAGCTTCAGATGTCTGTTCGCCCAGCGGTTGGACTTCGAAAGCGACGATATTTCGATCGGCTGCATCTTCAACCAGGTAACCGTTTTCCAGCAGACCACGTAGGAATTCGCGGACCTCAGGAACCTTGCACTCACCCTTTGGGTGTCCAAAATAGGGATGCTTATCGCCAAATGCCGGATCTGTCGGATCGTTGATCACACATGTTCCGATATGTGCATGGTTGATATAGTCCGCAGACACATGAAGTGCTTCATGGATGGTCTCGGTCTGCATCGGCAGATGCGAGAGATCAATCATCAAACCGAAACTGGGGACCGACTTACGAACCTCCTGCGCAAGTTCGACTGCAAGTCGGTTTGAACCGATAAGTGCACGCTTGTCGGTGGAGTCATCGAAAGTCTCGAGCGACAGCATCAGGTCACCCTTTGACTGCGCATAGCGACCAATCTCAGTAATTGATTCGGCGAGGAGTTCAAGAGCCTTCTCCTGCTGTTCCTTGGCCTGGGGGCGCGGACCAGAGAGGAAACCAAACTTACGAGCACCGAATGCGTAGGCCTGATCAACTGCTCCCTTAAGTATGTCGATCGCCTGCTGACGCTTCTCAGGGTCGGGAGAATTCAAGTCAAGCTTGCCGCGTAAAATAAATGGTTGTGCACCAAAACCAACACGGACACCCGAGGTCGCGAGAAGGTTCTTCACTCGTTCATGTTCATCAGGAACATCAACGTGGGTGACCTCGATTGACTCAAAGAACTCATCGCACACGATCTTGGCAACAGAATCCGCGATCGGCCCCTCACCAGACATCGCAAACGGGTAAGCCATAAAGTGGACAATGCCAACACGCATGTAGTCATGTAACGGCTGTTTCATTTTGATCTTCTTTCCGAGTTTGTAGTTACTTTGCCTGGATTGCTTCCAAAGCGGTTGCAGCGATGGGTTCCGCTCGAAGTCCGAAGTAATCCATGAGTTCGTCCATGGTTCCAGACAGTCCAAAAACGTCTTTTGTACCAACCCGTCGCAGTGGAACTGGATATTTTTCGCAGAGGGTTTCAGCGACAGCTGACCCCAAGCCATTCAGAATCGAATGCTCTTCAACTGTGACAACTGCGCCGGTCTTCCTTGCGGATTCAGCAATTGCTTCCGAATCAATAGGCTTAACCGTATGCATGTGAAGAACCTCAGCGGAAACACCCTTTTCCGCAAGGATCTCGGCTGCCTTAAGCGTTTCAAAAAGCATATTGCCCGTTGAGATTAGCGTGACGTCACTGCCTTCACGGAAGCGAATTGCTTTCCCGATTTCGAACGGAGTATCGGCGGTCGTCACGTCCGGGACCTTCAGTTTCCCAACACGCAGATATACAGGGCCGTCGTATTCATATGCAGCACGCACTGCTTTTTCCATCTCACACGAATCTGCGGGCACAATCACCGTCATCTCCGGAATCGCACGCATCAGTCCGATATCTTCAAGAGGAAGGTGCGTTGCGCCTTCTTGGGCGGCAGAAGTCCCGGCATTGTGACCAACAATCTTCACATTCCTACCGGAGTATGCGACCGAAATACGAACTTGGTCGTATCCGCGTCCAGTGAGGAAATTGGCATATGCATTGGCAAATGGGACCTTCCCAAGCGCGGCCATGCCCGCAGCAGTTCCAACGATGTCGCACTCGGCAATTCCCATATTGAAGAATCTGTCCGGAAACTCGTCGCGGAATCGATTAGTGTAATTCGACTTCGCACAATCGGCATCAAGAACAAAAACATCATCATGCTGATGTCCCAGTTCAATAAGCGCTCGCGCATAGCCTTCACGCGGTTCGGTAGTAGTCGTCACTTCAATTCCTCCAGAGCTTGTGCAAGTTCTTCATCCGTCGGAGCGAGGCCGTGGAACTTTGCGGTGTTTTCCATGAAGGACACACCCTTACCTTTGATCGTGTGGGCAATAATGATGCTCGGCTTCCCCTTAAACCGCATTGCACTTTCGAAAGCAGCATCAATCGCTGCGATATCGTGCCCATTGATTTCGATGGCGTTCCAGCCGAAGGCTTCCCACTTTGCACGGACATCGCCAATAGACAAAACCTCATTGACAGGACCATCAAGTTGGATCTTGTTGTAATCAAGAATTGCACAGACGTTATCAAGGCCGAAGGCTGCAGCTGACATCGCAGCCTCCCAAACTTGACCTTCTTGAATTTCTCCATCACCAAGCATGACGTAGTAACGCGAATCCATCCCGTCATGCTTAGCGGCCAGTGCTGCACCATTTGCAACAGAGAGCCCCTGCCCCAGAGAGCCCGAAGACGCATCAACACAGTCAAGGTGAAGATTCGATGGGTGCCCTTGGAGACGAGTGTGCATGTCTCGGAATGTCATAAGCTCTTCGCGAGGGAAGAACCCGCGCGCGCTCATCGCGGCATAGTAGGCGGGAGTGCAGTGTCCTTTTGAAAGAAAGAACATGTCACGGCCATGCCAGTGAGGTTCGTTAGTACGTACACGCATGTATTTCATGTACAGAACCACCAACACATCGATGGCGGAAAGAGAACCAGCCGGATGGCCGCTTCCCGCATGGTGCACCATTCGCACAATATCGCGACGGCACTCGAGAGCAGTCTGCTCGAGGCTCTCAATTTCTTCCTGTTTCAATGCATATCCTTTCTTCTTCTGTGGGTGTCCTGGCGAGATCACCATCTCGCCAGGACACCCTGAGTGTCATGCGTGCTTACTCATCAATTTCGCGGAACGAAATCTCTTGAGCACCTTCCCAAAGGAACTTTTCGCCCAAGGCGGCAAGGTTCTCGTTGCCTTCGATGATCGTCGCGAAGTGGTTGCCAGCCAGCTGCCCCGCCTTCGAGGCGAAGTTGACGTATCCGTATGCAAGAAGCAGCTCGGTCTCAGATACACCGCCGGGGTAGATCACGAGCTCGCCGGGGTGCGGGTAGCAGGTTCCGTTCTCAGGCTTAATACCAAGATCAAGATCGCCAAAAGGAATCCATCCGGCCTGGCCAGACCAACGGACATGAATGATCTTTGAGGTCAGGCCAAGAAGATGCTTCTTGAACGCTTCAACGGTCTTAGGCGCAGCTTCTTCTTCATAGCGCGCCTTGAAGGTGTATCCACCGGCGGTAATTTCGAGCAGCATTTGTTTTTTCCTTTCTTATTGTTCTGTCTGTAATCAGTTGCCCAGGATGGATGCAAGCAGAGCCATACGGATGGAAACCGACTGCAAAATTGCGCGGAAGTGCAACTGATGAGGAGTGTTATCAATACGCAAATCCATCTCGCCCTTACGACGCGGCAGGGTGTGCGTCACGTAGATCATGTGACCCTTTTCTGCCTCATCCTTGAGGGTGTCGTAGCGGACGAAGTAACGATCCATCAGGGTCTTGAACTCGTCAGCCTTGGCGCCAGCAGGAGCAGAGCAACCCGGCAGATAGATCAGGTCCTGCTTACGGACAAATTCATTGAAGGAATCCTGTTCGAAATCGAATTCCTCATTCAATTCGACGTTAAATTCATTGCGAATACGGTCGGTCACCTCAGAGGGAGTCCGACGATCAGAATCGGAGGCGATAGAGACGTTTGCACCCAAACGAGCAAGCCCATACGCCATCGAGTGGCCGGTTCGCGCCTCAACCATGTCAGGCGAGACGACTGCAACATTCAATCCTTCGATACGGCCAAAACGACGCCACAGTGTGTATAGGTCGAGAAGTGCCTGGGTGGGGTGTTCCCAGTGGCCCCAACCACCGTTAATCACGGGGCATTCTGCGGACTCGGCTCCTCGACGAGCTTCCTCTTCGTCGTAGTGGCGGAGAACGATCAAATTGGCGTACTGCGAAATGCAGCGCATCGTATCTTCAATCGACTCTTCCTTCGCCACCGAAGAGGTGACTTTCGGATTTGCCTCAACAATGACGTGGCCGCCCATACGCTCCATAGCGGTCTGGAAGCTCATACGGGTACGCGTTGACGGCTGGAAGAACATCAGCGCGAGCATCTTGTCATCAAAAAGGTCGATCTTCGAGCGGTTGAACAGCTCAAGTGCCTTACCAAGTTCGAACAGGTTGTAGAGCTGTTCGTTCGAGAGATCGTTGATCGAAATGAAATTCTTGCCGGCATGGTCAACGGCATCGATCAGTTCGCGCATTGAGCGCATGTATTCAGACACAATAACTCCTGTGTTACTTAGTGTTTTCTATTGAATGAAGAGCGCCCTTAGGCGTGGAACAATTCAGTTCCCACTTTTGAATCCCTAGTCAGCTCTGTGTTTCCGCGCAGAATTGTTTGCTTTACAACTCCACGCATCTCCCGACCGTCGTAGGGAGAAATCTTGTTCTTATGCTCCAGTTCAGCAACCTTCACTGTGAAGGTCTCCTCCGGCGCAATGATGGCAAAGTCAGCATCGTTCCCGACCGCAATTTCACCCTTCCGGGCAATGCCGAAATTCCGAGCAGGATTTGCGGCGAACCAACGAGCAATATCCTGGAGTTCGATATCGAACTGCTTGCCGGCTGTCCAAATGGCAGAGAAACCAAGCTGAACGGATGAAACACCGCCCCAAGCCTTCGCAAAGTCGCCGATCTCAAGGTGCTTCAGATCTGCAGTACATGGAGAGTGGTCAGAAGCAATATGGTCGATCGTGCCATCGATGAGTCCTTGCCACAGCTTCTTGCGATTCTCATCTTCGCGAAGCGGAGGCGCACACTTGTACTGGGTTGCGCCGTCTGGAATTTCCTCAGACGCAAAGGTCAGATAGTGAGGACACGTCTCGACAGTGACTCGCACTCCTTCGGCCTTAGCACGTTTAATATCGTCAAGAGCCTCTGAACTGGACAGGTGAAGGATATGTACGCGAGCGCCCGTCTCTTTAGCCAGTTCCAACAGGTTATGGATGGCAGTGTTCTCAGCACTCCGTGGACGCGAGTTCAAGTAATCCTGATACTTTTGTCCACCGATCTGGGGTGCCTGACTGAGGATTTCTGAATCCTCGGCATGGACGATAAGGACTGCATCAAGGCGCGCAATTTCCTCGAGCGTCTCCTTGATCTGTTCGTAGGTTAGATATCCATATTCATCGATACCGGAATGAGCTGTGAAGCATTTAAATCCATAAACTCCGTGTTCCCAAAGAGCTTCCAGATCAGGAACATTCCCCGGAACCGCGCCACCCCAGAAACCGACGTCAACCGAGAGCTGCCCTTCTGCTGCAACTCGCTTAACATTTAGGTTTTCAAGAGTTGTCGTCGGAGGATTCGAGTTGAGAGGCATGTCAAGAACCGTTGTAATTCCACCGGCGAGTGCGGCACGAGTCGCACTCTCATAGCCTTCCCATTCTGTCCGGCCTGGCTCGTTGATATGAACATGCGAGTCCACGAGCCCTGGCATCAACACTTGATCGTCCGGAACAATAATTTCTTTCGCTGCATCAACCGGAGCATCGAAGTCATCTAGTCCAGCGATAACTCCATTGCTGATGAGCACTGCACAGGGACGAATTCCCTCAGGGAAGACGGTCCGCTTTGCTCTAATAACAAGGTCTACTGCTTGAGTTCCCATGTCTTTCACCTTTCTATCGGGCAATCGCATCGCGATCGGCATCAAGGTCAACCGTCATCGCTTGCTTCACTGCATTGATCACGTACGGGTCATTCTTAGAGACCAGGTAGTGACAGGCGAAGGCAAGCCCTGCTCCGATAAACCATGAGAATGGACTGAGGAAGCGACAGAAATCGATCTGCAGAACCGCAATTAAAATTGTGGGGATCGAGGTCGCAATAAATACCCAGACAGCACGCATGTTCCAGCCCTTTGTAAAAGCATGCATCCCGTTAACTTTGAAGAGTTCTGATACCTGGACATGCTGCTTTCGCAGGAGGTAGTAATCCGCAATGATGATTCCAAAAAGCGGACCGAGAACCGCACCAAAAGCTGCAAGGAAGATATTGATCATCACAGGGCTGTTGAACAGGTTCCAAGGCGTGATAACCAAGGCAATCACCGCGGAGATCAAACCACCACGAACGAAGTTGATCTTCGAAGGCCATGCATTCGCCAAGTCGTATGCAGGGGAAACGAAGTTGGCAACGACGTTAATTCCCAATGTTGCAACCGAGAAGGTAATTGCCCCTAGGGCCGCGGCAATCGGGTGATTAATACGCGAAACCATTTCGACGGGGTCGTAAACATATTCACCATAAATCTGGAAGGAACCTGCAGTTACCAGAACCGAGACCACCGAGAAGAGGATGAAGTTAACAGGAAGTCCCCACATATTTGCCTGGAAGACCGCCTTCTTGCTCGGAGAGAAACGTGCAAAATCGCAGAAATTCAGCAAGAGCGTCGAGAAGTAAGCAACTGTCAAGGCAATGGCTGCAAGGAATGCGTGCAGCATGCCCCACTCCGCAGGCTTTGAAGGAACCGTCAGCGAGATGCTCCAACCAGCCTTGTAGAGCACATAAATCGTCAGCACAAACATGACAACCCAAACCGCAGGTCCTGCAAAGTCCTGGAATTTACGGATCGTTTCCATGCCGTTACGAAGCAGGAGAAGCTGAAGTGTCCACATCAAGACAAATGCAACCCACCCAAGGATGCTCTCGCCGAGGAACATTGTGTGTCCCCAGTCGATCCACGATTTATTGATTGAACCAACCAGGACGATAACGGCCTTGGACGCAAGCCAGGTTTGAATTCCATACCAGCAGATAGCAACAAAACCACGTGTCAAGGCCGGTAGATTCGACCCATAAACACCGAATGAAATACGTGCCAGCACCGGATAGCACAAGCCAGTTTTTTGACCCGCATATCCCACGAGGTTCATCAGAAGGAAAACAATAACAATTCCAACTGACAAGCCCGCGAACACGAGTGCAGCGCTGAGCCCAAGCGCAAAAAGACCCGCAGCAAATGTATATCCACCAATCGAGTGAATATCCGACATCCACATCGCAAACAGCGAGTAGAAACTCCAGTCACGACTTTTTGCTGGAGCAAGATCATCATTGAAAAGACTGGAATCGACGCCCACTGGCACGGCGTCACCTTCAACGCTAGCCGATGAGGGACTTATTACTTTCTCACTCATCTTTCCTACTTTCTGCCCGACAACATTGTCGAGCTCCAGATTTACCGAATAGACGCTTCAAAAATTTATGAAGATACGGACAAGGGGACGCCTTCAGTTCGCGCTTTGGCCTCCAACAAGCACATCGCCTCACCGATATTTCTTGAAGCTTGTAGCATTATCTGGGCAAGCTTCCGCCACTTATTTTGAACTTGAAGTTTTACCCAAACGGAAAAGTTCCGTTTAACAAGAAATGCTCTGAGAACTACTTAGCTCTCGAAATTGGCCAATTCGCAACCCGCTTGGGGCGCGGTGGCGCGTAGGTGCGAATTTTTGAGGTAGTCAGACCAAGATCTACAAGATCCTGAGCCAGGAGTGCTGCACAAGCAACCCCCTCAACCACGGGCACATTGAGCTGCTCAGTTAGCTCCCGATCCAACCCCGCCATACCCCCGCAACCAAGAACGATTACTTCAGCATGATCCTCGACGAGTGCAATTCGCGCTTGTTCTCGAATTGCGTCTTTCGCGCGCTCCTGATCTTCCAGCTCAAGAACACTAAGCGAAGTCGATCGAACATTTGCACAGTGTCGGTCAAGCCCAAAGCTCAGCAGACGCTCCTCGATAAGAGGGACGGCACGATCAAGTGTCGTCACGATGGTAAAACGATTGCCGAGCAGCATTGCGAAATGCGCAGCCGCCTCGGTCATATCAACAACTGGAACATCAACAATCTCACGCAATCCTTCAACGCCATGCTCACCAAAGCCACATTGAATGACAGCATCAAAAGCATCAGGATAGGTTGCCACGCTGTCCATCACCGCAACAGCGCAGAGATACGATTCGAAATTACCTTCGACTGATTCCGCACCAACTCGTGGAGTCACCTCAACGATTTCCGTACCCTCACGCACAACAGCGCGTGCTGCATCAGCAATCTGCTCACTCATTGCAGCGGTGGTATTGACGTTAACCGCGAGAATTTTCATTTTTCCTCCCAGAAGTCAGTTATCAGCTACATCGCTAATAAGCCGATTCAGTGGCCGAGCCACCGTCGGTAACAGCGATAGTACACAGAGCACAGCTTCGACAAAACACCTGGATTTTTGGCTTTATCGCACGTTTTCCTTGTTCAAATACGCACAAAATAAGGACTGAAAAGTGTCAATCTTGACACCCTGAGCCAAAACTCTTAGGAGCTTCATATCAACTTCACACCACTTTTTCAGCATTTAGTTTTGCCTATGAACAAAAACTGAAAAATAGCGGCACATATACCTATTAATTTAAATAATATTGACACTCCGACTGCGCGCTGTACTACAGTGAGCCCCCTAGGACGGTCACATACTGAACATGGAGGTTCTCATGGTGTCCCTCGATCAGCTTCTCAGCTCATATCCTCAAGCCCCCGATATCAGCGCTGGTGTAGTCCGCACAGAAATCAGGGAGAATTCAGCAACCGAACCGGTTTTTCTCGTCCTTGACGACGACCCCACCGGCACCCAGTCCGTTGCGGATATCCCGGTATTAACAACCTGGGGTTTGGAGGATTGCAAATGGGCGCTTTTGCGAGAAAAACCCGCAATTTATGTTATGACAAATTCGCGTTCACTACCGCGTTCAGAAGTCGCAATTATCATCAATGAAATTGTTCAGAATGCTAGTGAAGCGGCTCGACAACTAAATATTCCTATCTCATTTGTTTCGCGCTCAGATTCGACATTACGTTGCCATTTTCCGCTTGAGGCTACATCGATTGCAAAATCAATTGAGCAAAACGGCCAAAGAATTGACGGAATTGTCCTTATTCCTGCTTTCCCAGATGCCGGTCGAGTGACCATAAATGGTGTCCATTACTGCCGAGAAGGCAATAGTTATATCCCTGTTGGAGAAAGTGAATTTGCTCGAGATGCAAGTTTTGGTTTTCATTCATCTGAACTTGCTCTTTGGGTAGAAGAAAAGAGCCGAGGTGAGATTCCCTTCGATAATGTGGTTACTGCGGATCTAAATTGCGTTCGCACCAAGCCTGAAGAGCTGTTTTCACGCGTGATGTCGATTTGTAACGGAATGGTCTTTGCACCTGATGCAGCTTGCGAAGAAGATTTACGCGCAATTAGTCTCGCTTTGATTCAAGCAGAAGCACAGGGGAAACACTTTGTCTACCACGTCGGTCCGCCTTTTATGCGAGCTCGAATTGGCCAGGACCGTCATGCTCCGATTACTAGCGATGAAATCAACACTCTCATCGACTCTGAGCGCGCTTTCGTTCCTGGTGGCTTGGTCGTAGTCGGATCGCATGTTGCGGTAACGAATGCGCAGCTCAACCATCTCACTTCGAACGTGCCGCTCCATCACATTGAGCTTGATGTTTCGCAGGTCATTGATGATTCACAACGCGAAATGTACCTCAACGAGCTCGCGCGTGAAGCAATCGATTGTTTATCTGAAAAAACTGTATTGATCTCTACCTCTCGGAAGGTTCACACCGCTTCCGATCCCGAGGCCTCGCTTGCTATTGCACGCCTCGTGTCGGCTTCCCTTGTCCGCCTCGTTCAAGAAATCATCACTGGGACTTCCCCCCGTTTTGTCATTGCAAAGGGAGGGATTACTTCATCGGATCTGGCCTCAAAGGCACTTCAGATGCGGCACGCAATGTGCATTGGGCCGATGCTCGAAGGAATCATTTCGCTCTGGACAGCATGCTCGGGTCCTGCGCTGGGAATTCCGTACATCGTTTTCCCGGGAAATGTCGGTGATGAAACTGCCCTTACTCGGGTTGTCCAGAAACTTACGGCAAGTCAGAAGTAAGCCGGTAACAATTCATTTTTTATAGACCAAGAAGGAAAAATATCGTGACCGATATCTTCCATTTCGATACACCCGAAACACCTACCCGGCTATATACCGAGTTCATGCAGAAAGAGACCGAGGAACGCCGCGCATTTCTCGGAGATTCACAGCAACTCGATGAAGAAACAGGAGCAGCTGAAGTCCTCCGCGATGCACTGAGCAGCGCAATTCTTCATCTAAATAACGAAATTATTTCGCTTTCTCACACAATTCATTCGCACCCTGAGACGGGCTTTAATGAGTACTTTGCGATGAACACAGTCGCCGAAGTGCTCGCGCGACACGGCATTAGTAGTGAGAAGGGAGTTTTCGATATTCCAACAGCGCTTCGTGCAAGCATCGGAAACTCCGACCCGGATGCACCGGTATTTGCATTAACCTGCGAGTATGACGCCCTCCCGGGCATCGGGCATGGCTGCGGACATAACGTTATGTGCGCCCAAACAGTGGGGGCATTTCTAGCATTATCAGCACTCAATTCAGAACTGCCCGACGGCCTCCCCATGCGGGTGATCCTCCAGACCACCCCCGCAGAAGAATGCTCGACCTGCAAAGAAGTTCTCTTCCAACGAGGCGCATTTGATGGCGTTGACGCGGTTGTTATGGCTCACTCTTACGGGACGGATGTTGCACACCAAACATGGCTCGCACAAAAACGCTTAAAGATCCAATTTACAGGCGTCCCCTCACATGCGTCATCGGCGCCTTTCATGGGGCGTAATGCGCTCGACGCTGCAGTCCTGTCTCTGACCGGAATCGGCCTGCTCCGCCAACAGCTCTCACCCACCGACCGCATGCACGCAATTATCACCAATGGTGGCGACGTGCCTAACGTCATCCCAGAGAAAACCGAACTCAGCATGTGTATCCGATCAAAATACGACTCAGGACTGAGCAACCTTGTTGAACGAGTACTCAATATCTTCCGCGGGGCAGCACTGATGACAGGCACAGCGGTCACTTTTATCGAAGAAGCAAATCGAAACGAAGCGCCCGTTATATCAAATAAGTGGCTCCTCCAATCATGGGTACGTTCACAGCATCGACGCGGACGAAACCCCCTGCCATTCGGAGTCCTATCAGAGACAATCGCGGCGGGAACAGACTTTGGAAATCTATCAATCCGTATACCGGCAATCCATCCGCTAGTTTCTGTTGGAGACTCTCAGCTGATGCTCCACACAGAAGAATTAGCCGCCGCCGCGGCATCACCTTCAGGGGACCAAGCAGCGCTGGATGGTGCTTTTGGCCTCGCCAGCGTGGCGCTTGACTTCGGCTACGACGAACGCTTCCGAAATGCAGTCGCAGAAGATTTCAATGCGACGAAGGAACTCTAGGAGATCACAGATGTCAATGGTCCTTCTTAAAAACGGAACTTCAATCCCCCAGTTTGGCTTGGGAACTTGGTATCTCGGCGATAGCGCAAGCACACGAGACGAAGAAATTGCCGCCCTGAGATACGGAATCGAAGCGGGCGCAACGCTTATCGATACCGCTGAAATGTACGGAAACGGACGATCTGAAGATCTAGTCGGCGAAGCAATCAGCCCCTATGAACGCGATTCTATTTTCTTGATCTCGAAGGTTCTTCCCTCTAATGCCTCGCACGAGCGAATAGAGCACTCGCTCGACACAAGCTTGCGCTTCCTTAACACCGATTATTTGGACATGTATCTCTACCATTGGCGTGGAGCAGTGCCCCTAGAAGAAACCGTCGAAGAATTGGAGCGCCTCCGCGCAAAGGGAAAGATCTCCTCGTGGGGAGTATCTAACTTCGACTGCTCTGATATGTCAGAGCTCTTGGAGGTTCGAGGCTCACAGCATTGCCAAGTCAACGAAGTCCTGTACCACCTTGGTTCACGAGGAATCGAAGTCGATCTACAACCTTTGCACGCTGCACATAGAGTTACGACGATCGCCTACTGTCCTCTTGCGCAGGCTGGAAGGCTGCAGCACAACCTCATCACAAATAAAGTTATCCAAACCCTGGCTGCCGACCGCGGTGTAACTCCCTTCCAAATCCTGCTTGCATGGGTCCTTGCTCATAAGGACGTCGTTGCAATCCCGCGCACCGGAAGCTTGAAGCATATGAAAGAAAACATCGAGGCAGCATCAATCTGCTTCTCGCAAACAGAACTCGATCTTCTCGACTCCGCATTCCCGCGACCGCGGCACCCAGTGCCGCTAGATATCCAATAGGGATAGCTAAATCCGCGCTTGGGAGTGCGGGGGGACGTTAGCGGCGAGGCGGGCAGTATTCGACTGATCCGCCTCGCCAACTATATGCGCCTTATCCAGAGCATCCTGGCGTTCTTGGTCGGAAACTCGATCTTCCAGAGAGGTCGGGATCCCCCGCGAAATCAGCTTTTCATCAACCTCGTTGACGAAAAGCACACGCCTGCGCTTCCGCGCGCGCGTCGCGTGTTCTTCGGATCCCGCAGAGTTATCTCCACTTCCTAAATCCGGCTCATGAGAGTGCGAGTGCGTCGCCTCAAAGGGATCACTCACTTACTATTCCTACGAATCACATGGCGCAAGACCGCATCGGTCTGAGCGCCGCGACGAGTCAATCCAAGTGCACGCCAGAGCTCATCAACTGCCTCTTCTTCACTGCGCTCAACACCATCGGATGCCACCCACAGTGCGACCTCATCCAATTGGTCATCGCTATAGGCCGCCAGCGGCAAACCACGCGCAATCGCGGGACGTTCTCCACGCGCGCTATCGGCATCGTTTTCAGACTCAGCCACGGCCTCGTTCTCACGAGCATCCTCAACCAACTCATCACGGCGCTGACGAGCCTGCGAGGCCTCGTCGTCCTCCTGATCCTCATGCGGCGCCTCGGAAGAAACAGAAGCGAAAGCATCTTCTTCTTCAGCTACGCCAAACTCAGCGTCAGGGTCTTCGGGAAGTTCAAGGACTGGCGCGGCGGGACCGTTGATCTCATCAACTGCATCCAACACCAGCTGGACAATGCGATCCGTTTCCTTTGCCGGGTCAATGAAAACAGCCATCGACAATGCGATATGCACCTTCCACCCCTGCTCCTCAAGCATCGATGGCCACAGGCGATCGCGCACACGCAATGAAGGCTGAGCAACATACTCATCGTCATCAGTAAGAACCGCGAGGAGCAGACGTCCCGGAACCTCGGGATGTCCAATTGCAAGGGGGATCCGCAAACCACCGGGAATACCGATATTTGCAACAACCTCAAGACCCAAGCCGTACAGACGATCCGCTAGGTCGATGAGCAGACGATCCGGCTCAATTTCCAGGGTCGGCCATGCATCAATACCAGCACCCGACTGCCCTTGAGCAATCTCTAGCAGATCAACCAGCATGAGCGCACCGCGCTGGGACAAACGCGAAGTATCAATCTCTTCGGGTCGAATCGAAGAGACAACGGTCAGATCTCCGCGCACCGAGCGCAAGACATCGGCCATTGCTCCCGCACCCGCAGGGGAAGAGAAAACACCGAAGTGGTGAATAACGCGACCGTGAGGAGTCTTCGCGAAACCAACCGAAATAATGACGTGGTCGCGGCCTAGTCCTCGTGCACCATCGGGGTCGACAACCACGAAAGGTTCCACACGCGCGGGATCAAAGAACGAGGCCAAGCCAGGCTCAGCGCCGATCGTGCGCGTCAGTTGAGCGCGGATCCGCTCAGCGTGCTGTGCATTCAACGCGACGACAGCAAGGGAACGATCAGGGGTTGTCGTCGCGTGCTCAAGAACAGCCTCGACAACGGCATCAACTTCCACGGAAGTCGACTCAACGGCCTCACTTCCCGGAGTCGGCATTCCTGTGCCCTCAGTCCACACCGCGGTCACCGGAGCACTGGCAGAAGTCCAAGGAACCGGAACACCCGTGTGATCAACGCGGTATCTGGCAAGAAGCAATGCCATCTGATCGTTCAAGCGCGTGGGGCGAACATCCATGCGCACCTGCGGAAGAACCTCGGCTAGGGCCTCGACGGCATCCTCGCTGTGTTCCTGCGCAAGATCGGCAAAGACGACTACCTGCGATGCTCGCGAAATAATCGGAACCAGCTCTGCGATGGGGAGCTCATCGATGCCGTCCAAAATCACGACATCGACCTGTTGCTGTTCAGGCAGAATTTGAGGAACCAGAGTCGGGACCGTCAAAACCGCGGGGATAAGCTTCCACGACAGGGGGAATTGCGCGTACAAAGACGTCAGCGGATGCTGGTCTTGGACGGCTAATTCAAGAGCGCGCAAGGCTTGCGGATCATCAGCCAAGGCCTGGGTACGTACCCGGTGCAGACGCGAAATGACCTGCGGGACCAGCGATGCGACCTGACGGCGATCCAAATCGCGACCCTCGATCAGGGTTTGCTCCAAAACGGCAGGATCAAAACCGCCCAAGCGCGAATCGGTTGCCAGCATCAAGCCCAAGATCGAGGCCCACCACGCTAGGTCGAGTTCGGCATCCAGTTGGTCGTCAGCAACATGACGCTGACGAAGATCTCGGGTCAGCGGTTCGAGACCAAGCTCGGACAAAGCCTTCAATACCGCAACGCGACGAGGAAGCTCGTAACCACCTTCGGGATCAGCACTGAGCCTCTCGCACAGTTTCGCCAATTCGGCAATCGGCATTGCCTCAAGATCACCGTGAGCCGTCGCAAACATGGGCGTCAGATGCTCAAGATCTTCCGCAACATCCTGGGTCAGTTCCACAGCCTGCGTCAGGTTCGACGGCAGTGTCGGCCAGCCATCGGAATCGCAATGCTGACGCCATACATCACGTCGTTCCTGAACGGTCAGCAGAGCGCGGTGAAGATCATTGACGTGGGTGCCCGGTCGGAGCATATCCTGCGCTTGTTTGACCAAACGGACTCGCTGAGAACGAGACATCGAAATACCGTGCTCTTGACGCCACTTCTTCGAGGCGGTCGCAATCACCATATCGGCTGCAGAGCGCTCGAAAACGCGGGGCTGGAAGATATCCAGAACCTCACGAACACCCTCGAACATCGACAGCTGCGCATACCACTGACGCATATCAACAGCGGGAGTGATCCCACTTTCACCCGCAACCGAGGACATGATGACTCGCAATTGCGGAAGCGTTTCCTTTGCCAGACGATCGACTCGCTCAAGAACATCGGGAACCTGCTCTTGGGAGCCAATGACGATCCCCTTCCAGGGACCAACCTGTGCTTGGCGCGAGAAAACTCCTAGGGCCGAGGCCTCGTGAAGAAGTTCGCGGGCACGCTCTCCCTGGTCGGAAGCGATCTCAAGAAGAACATCCTCGCCAAGACGCACGCGAGTTCGGGGAGCGGGCTTTGTCGCCGTCAAATCAGTCAGAACCTGAAGCGCATTGAAAGCACTGACACCGAAGTTTTTGAAGGGACGGTGCAAATAGGTGGTGTACGAAGACAGGGTTTGACGGATGGTACGCAAACGCGCACGCATCTGCGCAACTTCGGCCGTATCTTCAACCGAGTTCGTATCTTCAGCCGCGTGAAGAAGCTTCTCCCCCAGAAGCGCGTCGGTCGCATTCGAGCCATCAATACGTACCGCGGCCTCATCGATACCGAGCTCACGAAGACGCCCATGAACCGCAAGGGCGCGCGAGGGCGAACCTGCAATATGAACCAGTGTGCGTCCATTCGCGGCACTATCGGCAATAATCGCAGAAATAAGGGAAGCATCATCTGCACCCGAAGGCGTATCGACAATGAAGGAATGGCCCTCCGCAACGGCCTCAACAACATCTTGTTGACGCGGGGTCAGATCGCCTGCACCGTGTTCCTCATCGGGGTCACGGTCATTGGGATTGGACTGGGGAAGAGGACCAGAGATCGCACTTCTAGCCGCCGCATCCCCGGCAAGAGCACGAATCACGCGGTTCTTCATCAGAATGGCAGGATGGTCAAGCTCGCGGAGTAGAAGCGCAGCTGGGTGTTCAAAAATCCCAATTGTCAGTTCTTCGCGAACATCGAAGTTCTCGAGAACCGAGGCCGCCCGCCGGGCATGGTCCAGAACCACAGACGCAGAAAAACCGTGAGTCTGAGTCGACAGATGCGCAACTTCATCCATATCGATGCGCACGCCCTTGTCCGCGAGCGCATCTTCGAAAGCAGCAGAGAGTTCCATTCCATGACGCAAGGTGATAACGACATCGTCACCTTCAACGGCAAGGCGCAGCGGACGAAGGAAAACGGGGGCGCTTTGCCTGGCCTCGCCACTACCCCACTGCGCGTGACCGATGGCAATGTGAACAGGGGCAACACCGTGGCGCATTGCCATTTCGTGGGCGAAAGAAACCAGGGAACGCGCGCGCTCGAGAGCACGCTTATGGGCCGCACTTTCACGGATCAGACTGGACAATTTCGTGGGTCGTCCAGCATAAAGCTGCGCCAATCCTCCCGGGTGTGCCTCAGAGACGGTCAGGCTCGGGAAAGAGTTCCCACCTTCCTGCGAAGTCAATAGGCGCAGTTGCGCACGCCATTCTTGGACAACATGGTCGCTGGGTGCGCTCGGCGTTTCGGGAACGGTTTCTACCGGTTCCCGTGAGGAATCTTGCGTCGATCGAGAAAAGAAATTAACGGCCACAAAACCACCGTAATGGAAATGACTCCTTAGCCACGAGAGGGAACGCCGTAAGGCAACATTTTCCCAGCACTCGGGCTACCGAGTCCGGCTGCCCGCAGTGACTTAAGCTATTTCCATGAGCACTGTTGCAACTGATTTTGCGTCCAAGCTGGAACCGCTGGTCGAATTGGCCGAACGCGCGGGTATCTCCAGCGAGCACCTTCTCCCCTACGGATTTGATCTGGCAAAGATCGATTTGGCCGCTGTCGACACTTCCGCTCCCCAACGAGCCCGCTACGTCGTTGTGACGGCAACTTCCCCCACGCCTTTCGGCGAGGGGAAAACGACGACTGCTATCGGCCTCGTTCAGGGGTTGGCACTTGAGGGTGCTAGTGCAACTTTGACAATCCGCCAGCCCTCAATGGGGCCGACTTTCGGTGTCAAAGGCGGTGCGGCCGGCAATGGCAAGAGCCAGGTCCTGCCATTCGAGAAGATGAATCTACACCTGACCGGCGATTTCCACGCGATCACAGCTGCACACAACCTGCTGTCTGCAATGATCGATAACCACCTGCATCAGGGAAATGAGCTCCACATCAAGGAACGCTCCATCACGTGGCCGCGCGTTCTGGACGTCAATGATCGCTCTTTGCGCCACGTCGTCACGGGCTTGGGTGGCGCAATTGATGGCGTGACTCGTCAGTCATCCTTTGATATCACCGCTGCCAGCGAGGTCATGGTCATCATGTCCCTTGCCACCTCTTACGCGGATCTTTGCGAGCGTCTGGGACGCATTGTGATCGGTCAAAATGAGGCCGGCGAATATGTCACCGCCGAGGACCTGAAGGCTGCGGGAGCAATGGCTGCGCTCCTTCGCGATGCCCTCTGCCCGAACCTTTTGCGCACGACTGAGGGCAGCCCGGTCCTGGTTCACACCGGTCCCTTCGGCAATATTGCAACGGGATGCTCCTCGGTGATCGCGGACCGCCTTGCTGGGCAGCACAGTGATTACGTGGTGACCGAGGCCGGTTTTGGCGCGGATATGGGTGCCGAGCGTTTCTTCGATATCAAGTGCCCCGTGGGCGGTTTGCGTCCCGATTGCGCGGTGATCGTCACGACGGTTCGCGCGCTCAAGTCCCACTCCGGTAAGTACCGGCTTGCTCCGGGCAAACCCCTGCCCGATGCTATGACCGAGGAAAACGTCGAAGAGATTCGCACGGGTAGCGCAAACCTTCTCAAGCACATCGAGATTGTCCGCGGTTTCGGCTTGAACCCCGTCGTTGCGATCAATGTCTTCCCCACCGACCACGAGGCCGAGCTCGCTGAGATCGAGAAAATTTGTGCCGAGGCCGGGGTGCGTGTGGCGCGCTCCCTCGGTGTCGTTGAGGGCGGCGAAGGCGCGCGTGAGCTTGCACGTGAAGTAGCTGCAGCGTGTGAAGAATCCGCCGATGCGCAGATTCGTCCTCTCTACGAAGATACTGATTCCCTCGAGGACAAGGTCGCGAAGGTTGCCGCAATGTACGGGGCATCGGGTGTGGATTACACTCCTGCTGCCGCAAAGCGCCTAAAGGAATACCAGGCAGCTGGCTTTGGTTCACTCAAGGTTGTGGTTGCCAAAACTCCGATGTCGCTGAGCGCCGATCCTCAAGCAAAGGGCGCGCCTACCGGATGGACGCTTCCGATCCGTGAAGTCCGTCTTGCGGCTGGGGCCGGCTACGTCTACGCAATTTCGGGAACGCTCTCAACGATGCCCGGTTTGTCGGCTCACCCCGCGGCAGAACGAATTGGACTGACCGCTGACGGTGAAATCACCGGGGTGAAGTAAGCCTCAAGCAGCTGCGCAGAAGGCTCCCTGTCGATCACTGCTTCATGCAGGTCATCAGGGAGCCTTCTTGCTGATTGAGCTCAGGTGGGTGCTAAGTGACCAGAGGACATCCCGAACAGTGAAGCATTACCTCGGGTGCCTTATTCCCGTGGCACGCACCCAAGCCCGAAGCACACAGCGACTGCGCGCTGGTTGCATGGCCTCGGCGCTGCATGTCTTCAATGACGACAGTGGCGAATGCCTTCGACACCTGCGCCTGCGCTGCTGCGGCTTCCAGGGTGCACCCCCGCGCCAGCGCCTCTCTCAGACGCTGGACGGGAGACACAAACTGCGTAGAAGCCATCAGAAAAGTAGCCGTCCGATCTGGAAGACGCCCACAGCCAGCAGCCAAGCGGTGCAGAGCTGAACTGCAACAGCGGCAGCCGTGAGCTTTCCGCCAATCTGGCGTACTTGTTCAGCGACCGTCGCCATGCATGGCGTGTAGGTCAGCACAAAGACCAAGAATGCAAAGGCAGCAATTGGCGCTGCATCTCCTGCAGACTTTTGGAAGGACTCAGTGACCAACTGGGGAAGCGAACCAAGATCATCGCCGCCGTCCTCGGCATCTCCACCTTCCGTTTCGGGATCCATGTTGTAGGAAGTGACGATCGACGAGATCACCGTTTCCTTCGCAACGAAACCGGTCATGAGAGCACCGGTCATGTGCCATTCACCAAACCCAGCAGGCTTGAAGACAGGCTCAAGCACCTGGGCGGTGCGCCCGTAAAGAGAATCTTCCATGGGCAGTTCGGAATCTGCGAAAGAGTAGTTCCCCGCCATGGGAATTGCACCCATGAGCCACACGACGAAGGTCATCGCCAAGATAATCTTGCCGGCTCCCTTCACAAAGGCCCACGCACGCAGCCACGTAGTCCGCAAGATCACGAAAACGCGCGGAACCTGGTACGCGGGAAGCACGAGGAACAGTGGAGAGTCCGTAGTCTTCTTCGTGAAGAACGGCTTGAGAACAAGCGCACCCAAGACCACCATGATGAGCGAGAGAACATAGAGAGAGAAGATCACTGTTCCAGCGTTATCGGGGAAGAAGATCCTGGCGATCATCAGGTAGATGGTCAATCGCGCTGCACACGAGGTGTAGGGAGTAATGATGGTTGTGACGATTCGCTGGGCGGTGTTGGGAAGCGTACGCGTAGCCGCCAGTGACGGCAGATTGCAACCAAATCCCATGATGAGCGGCAAAATCACGCGGCCATCTAGGCCGATCGCACGCATGACGCGGTCGCCAAGGAAGGCCGCGCGTGCCATGTAACCGGAGTCTTCCAGGATGGAAATCATCAAGAAGATGATGAACATCAGGGGAATGAAGGAAGAAACCACACCCAAACCGGTACACAGACCGCCAATAAGGAAGCTGTGAAGCCAACCGTCTTGAAGTCCACCGAGCGTGAGGAGGTAGGTAATTCCATTCGCTAGAGAGGGGAAGCCTTCATCCGTTGAGGAGAAGATGTGCTCGAAGAAGTCCTGGACCGGGCTGACCCATTCACCTGCAACTTTGAAAAGGAACCACATGAGGACGAAGAAGATCGGGATTCCCAACCAGGGGTTGAGCAGGACTCGGTCGATCTTGTCAGAGGTCGAGAGGATGGGGTCGCCTTCAGCTTTTCCGACTACTGCGGTTTCGACGCGATCAACCCAGGCGAAGAGCTCATCTGCTTGGGTTAGTCCACCGCATCCGCAGGTACAGCTTCCATCAGCCGCATTGAGGGGAAGCCCCTTAGGACGTGCGTGGTGTTCGAGCACGTGACGGACAATTCCTTCTAAAAGCTCGGGATTGTCGTAGTGACGCGGATCCACGGCAAGAACGGGGATCCCCAACTCATCGGCAAGTTTATCGACCGGGTATTTCTGGCCATCCTTCTCAGAAACGTCAACCATGGTGGCGACGGCGACAACGGGGTGGCCAGCTTGTGCGACCTGTCCCAAGAGGTATAGCGAACGCGTCATTGCGCTGGCGTCCAAAAGGACAATAGCCAGATCAACTTTCCGTCCGGTTCTAGGGTCGGTGAATGACCCCTCGGCACCAGAAAGAGTGTCACTCACAACTTGCTCGTCGGGAGAAGATGCGATCAAGGAATAAGTTCCGGGAAGATCAACAAGATTTGCCCCCAGTGCACGCCAAGTACCGCGCTTCATTTCAACCGTGGTGCCGGGAGCATTAACGACGTGCTGGCGCGCACCGGTAATTGCGTTGAACAGTGTTGATTTCCCAACGTTCGGATTTCCAACTAGGACGATCGTTGTTTCCCCACCATTTGAGGTCGGAGTGTCCAACACAGCGACATCTGATTTGGGAGAGCAGTGTGGGCAGCTCATGCGATTTCCTCCACTTCGATTGCCCGAGCACTACGGCGATCAACGGCAACGCGCGCACCGGCGATATTAACGACGAGGCCTCCGAAAGCGGCCTTGTTCACAATAAAGAATTCGCTTCCCGGGCGAACTCCAAGTTCATACAGACGGAGTCGGTGTTCTGGGGAAACTTCCATGTTTCCGAGGCGAGCCCGAGTCCGTAGTGGAAATTGTGATAGTTGCATATCACCAAGGTTAGGCAAACATTATCCACGCAAGTGACACCTTCGTCCCTCAGGAAGAAACTGCGCGCCTATTGCACACTTAAACTCTGCAGAAACGCTTCATAACCGCCCCCTGATCTGCGCTTTTATCTTCTCCATCGCACTGGATTTATGATCATCTCATCTAATTTCCTGCTTGCTTTCAGAAGGGATCAACGATGAGCACCGTCCAGGAAGTGAAGGACATTATCGAACGCGCAGAGAGCATGCAGTGGGGACCCGCATGCAGCGCCGAGCTTGCGCGCGCAGTGGTGCTCATCGATTCCTTAGAGGGCGAAGAAGAGCTGCGCATCAAGACCTACATGCAGCTGGCTACCGCCTATCAGCAGGGAAACGAAGAATGGAAAGCACTGGCGCCCACGGCATGGCTCGTCACAAAATTTGACGAAAATCCCAATGCCTTCGCCGCAGATCAGATCGAATCCTTAGCTTGGTTATACAAGAACGCGGCGAGTGCAACAGGACGTAATCCCGCAGTCTCGAAGGAACAAGCACTGGAGCTCTCCGAAGGCTTCGGGAAATTCATCCAGGACCAGGGTTATTCGATGCATGCGGTACACGGAGTCCGTTTCACACTTGCACTTCGGATGGGCGACCCGCTGACAGCCCATGAAGAATTGGTGAAGTGGCGGGCAACCCCGCGCGATGAGGTTTCCGACTGCGTCCAATGCGATCCCGAACGTCAGATCACCGAGGCCGTCGTCGCAAAAGACTGGGAACGCGCAGTTGCGACAGCGGTACCTTTGCTCGACATCCGCGAAGGCTGCCGAAATCAACCTGCAGGAGTTCAAGCGCTATCGATGATTCCACTGTTGATGTCAGGACGCCCCGAAGCCGCATGGGAATGCCACGTACGTTCCTATCGCCAGCATCGCCGCAACGCTGAGTATATGGATCTTTTGGGACAACACATGGAATTCCTTGTACTCTCTGGGCGCTGGCAGCGTGCACTTGATATCCTGCGCGACTCCATTGCGCTCACCTCTCGCGCAGAAAGCGCAGCCCTTCTTTTTGATTACCTGAAAGGCGCTGCCTTGGCGGCGCGCGAGGCCGTCGACCGAGGTTTAGGGAAACATGCCTTCCGCGCGCTGTGTACAGGGCAATCTCAGTGGCGTCAGGGGCCTCGTTTGGATGTCAATACCCCTTTGGAAGATGTTGCCTCAGGACTCAAAGAATGGTTGCTCGCTGTCGCTGCGCTCTTCGATGCGCGAAATGGCAATGACTTTTACACGGCTTGCGCTGACGAGGTTCTTGATGAAGGTCCAGTAAATAGAGAGGCAGAAGAACGCGCACAAAAAACCTGGTCTTTTGAGGTTGTGGGCGAGCGTGAAGTCCTTCCCGAAGCGATTTCAAGTAGTGACGTCGATGAAGCACCGAAATACTCCACGCGTCGTGTCAAACAGGAGAAAGTGAAAACTACCGATGACACGAATCCCTACCCGCGTGTTGATCTAAGGCCATTCACTCCCCCGGCCTCGATGCAAGAAGCTTTCAATCGTTTCTCAGCGCTCTCGGGCACAACCGGTTTCGATCCGGAACGTCAGTTCATCGCCGACCATGCAACAGTCATGAACGAGTCAGTTCTGGATATCGATTTCAGTCACGCAGACGTCATGGACTACTACATTTTCGCTACGGCCATCCTCAAATTGCGCCAAAATTTTGATGCTGCTCGTAGGCTTTTTGACCAGGCAGAAGAGACGGTTATTGCACTGAAAGATGACACGGCTATTGTTTCTCCCGGCTTTTTCTCAAAGCTCAGAGGACGCGGCGCTCACCTCACTCGCCAGCAGCTCAACCTAGCATGGATCAACCTCCAGCGTTCCTCCTGTGATGTCATGTATTTTTCCCTTCGCGATGAAGAAATCCCCGAAGAAGTAGTGACTCATGCGATGGCCCACATCAAGAACGCTCGCGGATTAATCGAAGAGGTAGTACCCGAACTGAATCGCAATCAGGGAACGGGGAAAGATATTCAGCTCGTTGGCCTCATTCTCAGCCAATGCGCATCCATTGCAACAATGTGCAAAAAATTTGATGACACTGAGGCAAGCTACACGCTATGGGAAAACCTCGAGAGGGCCTTCGTGCGTTTTGCACCTTCAAAGAAGCATGTTGCGCTTGACCTTCTTTTGGAATATCAGGAATTGGAGCTTGGACGCGAAAAATACATGGCAGCTTGCCAATACGCTGACCAGGCTCTGCGTCTTAATGATTTGTGTGACCCCTATACCGCCCTCATATCTCGAGGGACAATTTGTTCGGCTTCACTGCAGGCACACCAACCTGACGAGGCTCTTGCCCAAGCCAAGCACCTCAATGACATCATTCATGCCTTCCCAACCGCGGTATGGAATATCAGTGTCGCACGTCTTTTTTCGCAAGCTCTTGCTGAAAAAGATCGATTCACCGAAGCAACTGAAATCCTTGAAGAGGCCTTCAGTACTCTCAATGATTCCCCGTATATCAGAATGCGCTTGGCCGGAGCTGCTCCAACTTTGGCACACCTCTACCTCTGCATCGAGGAATACCAAGACGCCTACGACCTTGCGATGAAGTATTCCGCGGTCCTTCGACAAAACGAAATGTATCGACCGGCTTTGAGCCTTGCCGACACCGCCAGCAATGCCGCGAAGGAGTTGGGGAATTATATTGCTGAGGCCAACGCTGCGGATCTTGCTGCTCAGTTGAGCCACGAGTGGAAAGACTATTTCAGGGAGCATCAGTACCTTCGCCGCGAGGCAGCGGCAATGGTCAAGGGCCCGCACGTGGGAGAGGATGATCTTGAGCGCGCTCTATCTGTCTTGGATCGAGACCGTCAGCTCATTGCCTCAATCAAAACCGAGTTAACCGAGAAACAGGTAGCCGTATCGCATGCCGAAAACAACTACACCTTGGGGTGGGTAACCCTGAAGGCAGGCAAACCGGTTGAGGCTATGGAGGCTCTTCGCGAATCAATCGCTTGCTTCCGTGCATACGAAGAATATGACGAGGCCGGTTATCCGATGGAAGTTCTTGCACGCTGCTATTACGTCACGGGAAACTTCGATGGCCTGCGCGAGTGTGTTGACGAACTCACTGAGATGACAAAACTACCGTCGATGAAACCGACGAGGTTAAGGTCGCTCATTCGCGCGATCCAAGAACTCATCGACGAAGAAGATGCCGGGACCCAAGATCAGTCATAGATCCATGTGGTTGTGGGGGCAAGGCTCATGCGGTCATTGTGTCGTTTTTGTCCGAATAGCGCACTATGTTTAAGCCGTAGGAGGAAAAAGAATAGAGTGGAGTGCATCGAGTACCACCGCCAAGGAAGACCATGAATACGCGCACTCGTGGATATCTCATCACGATCCTCGCCTCAATTGCCTGGGGATTTTCGGGAGTCTGTAGTGAATTCCTGATGAAGGATTATGGCGCGAACCCCTATTGGCTCACTGCGATCCGAATGCTTCTTGCCGCACCGACTACGATGGGCTTCCTTCTCTTTAAAGACCGAGGTTTCTCTGCCTTGCACAGAAGCCTCCTGCGAAACCGTCGCTCCTACCTGCCGATGCTCATTTATTCGGTTCTCGGACTAGCAGGCAGTCAATTGACCTACGTGGTCGCGATCGGCTATTCCAATGCGGGAACGGCAACGGTTATTGAATTCCTCGGCCCCATCCTGATTGTCGTTTTCGTCTGTATCACCGCACGCCGTCTTCCAAAATACACCGAGCTCTTTGCCATTACTTTTGCCTTACTGGGGACCTTTATTCTGGCAACCCACGGGAAGATTGACTCTCTGGCTATTTCCACCGATGCCTTGTACTGGGGTCTTGCCAGCGCGATCGGTTTCGCTCTCTACACGTTGATCCCGGTCAAACTCATCCGCCACTACGGCAGCGAACTGGTCGTTGCTTATGGCTTCATCATCGGCGGGATCATTTTAGGGCTCGGTGTTCGCGTCTGGTCCTACTCCATTAAGTGGGATTTCATGTCGGTGATGGCCATGGCCGGACTGGTCTTAATTGGCACGACTTTCGCATTCACGCTGTTCCTGCAGGGAGTCAGCGATATCGGCCCGGTACGTGCAAGTCTTATTTCCTGCCTTCAGCCGATTTCCGCGACTTTCTTTTCTTTCCTTCTCGTTGGAACCCATTTCACGCTTGTCGATATCGCGGGTATGGCTTTAATTCTGGCAGGCGTTATTATTGTCAGTCTCAAGGATCTTATTTCCGCAAAGCGACTGGATCGTCGTTCTTCTCCCGGAACGAGCGACGAAATGGCCACATCAGAGGGGAAGTGAATGTCAACATTCCAAGTAGACCTCAGGGGGATGGTTGACCTTCTCTCCCGAAATTTGTATTCCGGTCCGCGCGTATACATTCGCGAACTCCTCCAAAATGGCCTCGACGCTATTGAGGCCCGTAGCGCGCTGGACCCTGACTGCCCGCGCCGCGTCACCATCACAATTGAGGGACGCACACTGAAGTGCCGCGATAGCGGAATTGGACTCACAGAAAAGGAAGCTGCGGGTCTGCTCTCGACTATTGGCGCCTCATCAAAACGTGATGAATTGGGAATGGCTCGCAGTGATTTCTTGGGCCAGTTCGGGATCGGCATGCTTTCATGCTTCATGATTTCCGACTCAATCACCGTTTATTCACGCTCGGCTAAGTCTCCCAACTCCCCCACTGTCATCTGGGAAGGAAAGACGGAAGGCACCTACACCACACAGCCCCTCTTGGCCTCGGACCCCCACAACCTGGGTGAAGCCGGCACCGAAGTGGTTCTCGAGGCCCACCCCGGCGAGCCCTGGATCGACCCTGATACCGTTCGCGCGTTGGTCGATGAATTCGCTTCGCTACTTCCGATATCGATTGAAGTACGTTCCGACTCCGCTTCGACTTTCCACGGGAATGAGACACCGGTATGGGAACTGGAGCCTTCACAACAACAGCAGTGGTGCGACGAGCATCTTTCCTCCTCAGGGATGGACATCATCCCCATCGATATTCCCGCCGCTGGAGTCAAAGGTATCGCGGTTGTTTCGCAGCGCCCAAATACGCTCTCCAGTTCCAACCACACGGTATATGCAAAGAAGATGCTGGTGTCGCGGACTTGCGAAGGAATCGTTCCGCAGTGGGCGTATTTCGTTCGTTTCATTGGGAATGCAAATTACTTGCGCTTGACCGCCTCCCGCGAGCAACTCAGCGATGATGAGCTTTTAGAAAATACTCGCGAGGCTATTGGTAGTGAGATTCGCGCCTGGCTCGAGGAGATGGCCGAACACTCACCTTCGCGTTTTAACGAGTTCATTTCCACCCATGCGATGGGGCTGCGTGCTGTCGCTATGCGTGACCCTTACATGCTTGACCTCACCGCGCGCTATGTGCCCATGGAAAGCACGGTCGGTGCTGCTCCCATACTGACGCTCCTCTCCTCTGAGGAGACAATCCGCTACACACGTACCGTCGATCAGTACCGAGCCTTAGCCGATGTCGCCGCATCACAATCCATAGTGCTGGTGAATGCGGGCTATGCCTACGACGAAGAGCTCATCAATGCGCTGATGACGGATCCCCGTTATTCGACCCTGGCGCAGAAACTTCAACTGGTCGACCCCTCAGAGCTGCTTGACGCCTTCGAAGAATGCAGTTTATCGGAGCAGGCAGAGGCCATGGACCTCATGCTGCTCGCCGCCGAGGCGATCGACCCCTCTGATTGCGAAGTGGTGCTGCGCCGCTTTACGCCAATCACTCTGCCAGCGCTCTACCTGCCTGACCCCGACTTCGCGGAACGCCACGTTCAGCGTAATTCCCAGGCTCAGGCCTCGAAACTGTGGGCGGGAATCATGGGGGTTACCGATCCCTTCGCAAATTCCAAGCCGCCCAGACTGGTACTGAATCGTTCGAATTCATTGGTGACACGATTGATCGTGGCAAGCCGTTCCCCACAAACCGCCGTCAGTGTCCTGCGCGGGCTCTACGTCCAAAGCCTCTTGGCGGGACGCCAATCTTTGGGCCCCAAAGAAAGGGCCTGGGCGGCACAGCTCTTGGGCTCACTACTCGATTCTGCACTCGGCACTGCTGATAACTGACTCTCCAACGCTCGGAAGGACCTCCTATGCCAAACGCTGAAGACGTACGCGAACTCCTCGACTACACCTCCCAGCTTCCATGGGGACCGGCGCGTAGTAGCCAAGTCGCACAGGCGGTTGTCTGGGCAGATGCACTCGAGGGCGAGGCTGAATTACAGATCGATGCCTACCTCGCTCTGACCTTGTCCTATCAGCAGGGCAACGAAGAATGGAAGGCTCTGGCTCCGGTCTCACTCCTTCTGAGCCGCTTTGAAAAGAACTCAGCGGACTTCACTCCCGAACAGGTCGAAGAACTCGCATGGCTTTTCAAAAGTGCGGTGGCCGCTGCAGGTCGAAACCCTGCGGTCTCGATTGACCAAATTGATGAACTGATCACCTCGCTTGCGACCTTCGTATCCGGCCAAGGTTTTTCCATGCACGCAGTTCACGGGGTGCGCGCCATGATTGGTTTGCGAACGGGGCGTCTGGACGACGCCCGCGAAGCTCTGACCTTGTGGCGCTCTACGCCGAGCGATCAGATTAGCGATTGCGAAGGCTGCGACCCCATGAAGCAGATTAACGAGGCCGTGGCGCACAAGGATTGGGAACGTGCAGTTGCCACCGCGATGCCCCTTTTCGACGAGGAGGGTGCCTGCGGAGCTCAACCCCACGGAATCCGTGCCAAAGCAATGATCCCGCTGTTAATGTCGGGGCGTCCCGAGGCCGCTTGGGAGGCGCATATTCGCTCCTACCGGCACCACCGCGGCGTTGCCAACAGCATCGAATTCATCGGCTTGCATCTCGAATACCTCGTGCGCTCAGGACGTTGGCAGCGCGCGTTAGAGATCCTGCGAGACAGTATCGCCATGACCTCTTCTCTTGAAAGTGCCTCACTTCTTGCCGATTATCTTCCGGCTGCTGCACTGACGGCCATCGAGGCCACGCGACGCGGTCACGGCAATGAACCTTTTGGGGCCCTGTGCACCGGCCAGTCGCAGTGGTGCCGGGGACCACAGCTCGATGTCAATACACCGCTTTCCAAGGCCGCCGAAAAGCTCTCGCAATGGGCATTGGATGTTGCCTCTCTCTTCGATCAGCGCAACGGAAACGACTACTACACCCGTTTAGTGCGAGATGTTCTTGAGGCTGGACCAGTTGACGAACAGGCAGAAGCACGCGCGCAGGGCGAGTGGCAGTTGGAGCTGGTCGGTGAGCGCGAGTCCATGCCCGATCCCCTGTCAACTATCGAGGGTGAAGAGTTGCCCGCACTGCAGGTGTCATCCCGCAGCGCTCGCGCACAGGCCGAGACCATTGACCAGTCAAACCCCTATCCGCCCATTGACTATTCACTGCCTCCTTTACCGTCCTCGATGCAAGAGGCTTTCGATCGCTACGCAGCACAGACAGATACCATCGGGTACGACGTTGAGACTAATCTTCTGACGGATTGGTGTCTTGTTCACACCTTGGATGTCGCTGAGCTGCACTTTGACGAAAACGATCCTCAAGCCGCTCTTTCCTTTGCAAGTTTTTCAAAAACTCTTTTGTCTTTGCGTAAAGAGCACGAGAAGTTTCAGTCCGTCTATGAGCGGGTAGCGCCAGTTATTCATTCAATGGCCGAAGATGCTCCGCAGGTCACGCCCGGTTTCTTCGCGAGGATTTTCGGGCGGTCCCACACATCTATCGGACGTAAGGAGCTGAGTACCACGCAGCTGGAATTGCTGCGCTACTCCTGCGAGCTCGATCACTACTCATGGCTTGGTATGGACGCACCGCGCGACCTTCACAAGGATGCAGTGGCGCTATGTGACACTTTCGTCTCTCGCATTGCCTCCATGACGTCAACACTGAACCGAGGTACAGCGAAGGCCGAGGATATTGCAGCAATCATTGATTGCCTCTGCACCTGTGTCGAAATCTTCCTTGATTCGGAGAAAACAACGCAAGCGCTCGATACCCTTGACACGATCGAATCCCTCAAACCCGCTTGCCTACACACTGGTACCAGCGAAGCAGCATTCATGCGCACTCTTAGCCTTGAAGGCGCACAGCTTTACCTTGAAATCGGCGACTACCGCCGAGCCGCCCAGCTGGCTGACCAGGCTCTACGTTTAGAGACACACTCCGACCCCTACACGGCTTTCTTTGCCCGATTGATCATCTGTACTGCCAGCATCAAAGCCTACGAATCAGCCGAGGCTCTCTCCCAAGCCCTGCGCCTGAGTGAAATCATCACGCGCACTCCGCTACGCTCCTTGGGCTTGTCTGCCGCGACAATCATCTCGGATGCATTCGAAGGTGTCCACCGCATCGAGGAAGCAATTGAGCTCCTTGAGCAAACCATTTCGCGGGCAGGTGATTCCTCCTTCGCACGGCTTTTGACAGCGCTCATTCGTCTGACCCTGGCAAGCTACTACCTGTCCATCGACCAAGACGAAGAAGCCTACGAAACCGCAATGGAGGCCATTGACCCACTCATCGCAAGCGGCAACCTGCGCACTGCTTCGCGCGCGGGATCACTGGCCAACGATGCCGCAAAGCGACTGCACGATCGTCCCAAGCGACTAGCAGCGGTTGAGCAAGCTCTTGAGATCGCGAAAGCATTAAAGGCTCCTCACGATGTCATCGCTCTGACTCGAATGGCCGCAAAGGCTTATGTCGACATCCCAACGGGAAAGGTGTCGGAAGCCGATAAAGAACGTGCCCTTCAGGCTGTGGATGCCGGGGCCACGTGGCTTGATTCCGTCACAGAGGAAATAGATCCTCAGGAGATGGCCTTCCTCCGTACCGGAATTACTTACATTAAGGGATGGGTGTACATGACATCCCATGATCACTATCCGGCAATTCCGCTTCTTCAAGAAGCCTTTGCTCTCCAAAAAGAGATCAAGGATGCCGAGAACTATGTCTTCCCGCTGGCTGCCCTCTCGCAGTGCTATTCCGAGCTTGGGGATTCTGATGCGCTTCACAATCTGCTGATCGAAGTGAAGGAGACCATAAAGACCACCTCCCTTCACTCTGGAAAGCTGCGCACTCTTGCCCGCGAGATCGAGAAGGAACTTGGCAGCCAAGGCGAGGCATAAGCAGACGACCTTAACGAATCAGGAAATGCTAATAATCCGCAGCTTCGTTCTTTGCCTCACTCTCGCGGAGTACTAGGACTTTAGTCGGTATACGCTGGTTTTGTTCGAAGCAGATCGTGTTTGTCTGGACTGAACGCCCACACTTCACGGAATGCTCACTCAAAGACCAAGGAGCGACTATGAACGTTGCAGAGCAGCTTGTCTCCCAACTGATCGACGCTGGTGTCCACCGCGTCTATGGCATTGTTGGAGACTCGCTCAACCCCATTGTCGATGCAATCCGCAAGTCTGGCGGCAGCAAGAAGGGCGGTATCGATTGGGTCCATGTCCGCCACGAAGAGGCCGCCGCTTTTGCCGCAGCCGCTGAAGCACAACTGACCGGAAAGCTTGCAGTATGCGCAGGTTCGTGCGGACCGGGCAACCTTCACTTAATCAACGGGCTGTACGATGCACAGCGCTCTGCTGCCCCCGTTCTGGCAATCGCCTCGCACATCCCCAGCGTCCAAATCGGCCAGATGTACTTCCAAGAGACGCATCCCGATCGCTTGTTTAATGAGTGCTCGGTTTACAACGAGATGATTTCCAGTGCCGAGCAGGCCCCGCGCGTCGTTAACGCTGCAATCCGTCACGCTGTTGAACTTTCTGGCGTTTCAGTCATCAGCCTTCCCGGTGATGTCTCTGACCTGAAGGCAACTTCTCCTTCACCGAAGTACGTGCCTTCCCGACGCCCCGTGCTGAGCCCGAATGAGGAAGATGTCCGCCAGCTCGCAGACGTTCTTAACCGCGCAAAGAAGGTTGCAATCTTCGCTGGCGCCGGTGTGGAGGGTGCTCATGACGAAGTCATCGAGCTCGCCGACGTTTTGAAGGCACCCATTGGCCACACCCTGCGCGGCAAGGACTTCATCCAGTACGACAACCCCTTTGATGTAGGTATGACCGGCCTGCTGGGTTACGGCGCAGCAGCTGAGGGCATGAATGATGCAGATGTTCTCATCATGCTGGGCACCGACTTCCCCTACGATCAATTCCTGCCTGGCACCTTCACCGTCCAGGTCGAAAACCATCCGGAAAAGCTGGGACGCCGTACCGACATTTCGCTCCCGATCCACAGCGACGTTAAGCCCTTGATCGCTGCGCTCTTACCGCTGCTCGATCGCGATCGTTCGGATGCCTTCCTTAAGGCCAAGATCAAGAAGCACTCCAAGATCATGCACTCCCCCGTTGGAGCTTACACACGCAATGCGGAGCACATGAAACCGATTCACCCCGAGTACGCTGCTCACATTCTCAATGAGGTTGCATCAAAGGATGCAATCTTTACGGCTGACACGGGCATGTGCAACGTGTGGACCGCACGCTACATCGACCCGCTTGGCACCCGTCGCCTCATCGGCTCTTTCTTACACGGCTCGATGGCCAATGCGCTTCCTCACGCAATCGGAGCGCAGGTTGCCTTCCCGAACCGTCAGGTCATTTCCGTCTCTGGCGATGGTGGCCTTTCAATGCTGCTTGGCGAGCTGGTAACCGCGCGCATGTACGACCTGCCCGTCAAGGTTGTTGTCTTCAACAACTCGACACTGGGCATGGTGAAACTTGAGATGCTGGTCAACGGCCTGCCCGATTACGGCACCGATGTCCACGACGTGAACTACGCGGAAGTCGCAAGCGCAATCGGTTTCCACGGCGAGCGCGTTACCGAACCCAGCCGCCTGCGCGGAGCGCTCCAAGAGGCCTTCGCATACAACGGCCCCGCCTTAATCGAGGTCATGACCGACCCGAACGCACTCTCACTTCCGCCTGAGATCCGTTCGGGACAGGTGATTGGTTTCGCGACCGCGATGAGCAAGATTGTCCTCAACCGCGGCGCTGGCGAAGCTGTCGCAATGGCAACTTCCAATATGCGTAACATTCCGCGCCTGTAAGTCTGAGGGAGCGCTTTCTTAGTTTCCTCATAGCGCTTCTTCTCCTTGACGAGGCCGCGGCCGGGTAGTGCGCACTTCTTTGCACACCTCTGCCGCGGCCTCGCCAATTAGGACAAAGGTCCCGAATTGCTTTCGCCACCCTTGTCGCAATTTCAACCAGTAAACGAATTTTCACGCAGCTTAAAAACTATCGTTTTAATTCTTCCTAAAATCGTTATTTTCTTGCATAACGATGCGATTGTGACAAATTGAGCGAGATTCGTAAATAAATTCGATTTTTTCCTTTTTTATGACAAATGCGTCCTAAACTGAAAGTGTTACTGTGTCAGCATCGACTAAGGAATCACCATGTCGCACTCATTTATTGCAGTCGCGAATATCGTGAACGGCGTTGATCTGGATACCTTCCCTGCGTGGCTTCGAATTACCCACTTCATCAACTTCATCATGATGGGGTTCCTCATTCGATCCGGCTGGGAAGTTCTAGCATCTCACCCACGACTGTACTGGAATAACCACTGCACCCCCGGCTCTGAGTGGATCAAATTCACCAAGGACAAGGTTTCGACTGTCCCCGGTGAGTTCACCGCTCGCGACGATCAGCGCAGTCTTCACCCACTGATCTCTCTCCCCGGACGAGGCGAAATTGGACTTGGACGCGCATGGCACGCCCTAGTTACCTCAATCTGGTTGCTCAACGGTTTTATCTACGTTGCTCTACTTTTTGGAACGGGCCAGTGGCGCCGCATCGTCCCTACGTCATGGTCGATTTTCCCCGAGGCCTGGGAAAGCGCCAAGATCTACATGGGCTTGCAGATCCCTTCAATCGAGCACTTCCAGCCCTATGATGCCCTGCAGAAGCTCATGTACTTCACAGTTGTCTTCATCGTTGCGCCTTTGATGATTGCAACCGGACCGGTCATGTCTCCGACCTTCGCGGGGCGCTTCCCTCGCTACGTCAAGCTCTTCCATAACCGTCAGACAGCACGTTCCATCCACTTCCTTGGAATGGCTTTCTACTGCGTATTTGTAGTGATTCACGTTGCCCTGGTTTTTGTGGTTCACCCGCAGTACAACATCGCACACATGATGTTGGGCGAAAACTACAACGACATTACTGCAGCACAATTCGCCCAAGCTGTGACAATGCTGATCCTTGGAATTGTTTTTGCAATCGCTCTATGGATCGGCGCATCCTACTGGTCGTTGACTGACAAGCGCCGCACACAGCGCCTGATCTGGGGAGCAACCCAGCCCATCCGTTCGCTCACCCTCGACAAGATGCACTCTCGTCAGGTCAAGACACGCACCTTCACCGAAGACGATATTTCGCCTTTCCACTGGGTGAACACTCGTCCCCCGACACGCGAGCAATCCGAAGAGTGGGTTGACATGCGTGAACGCGGCTTCGAGGACTACCGCCTGGAGATTGGCGGTTTGGTCGAGGAAGAGAAGTCCTTCTCGATTGATGAGCTCAAGGCACTTGGCCACGTCACTAACATCACCATGCACACCTGCATGCAGGGATGGACCGGCATCGCAAAGTGGGAAGGCATCCGTTTGAAGGACGTCTTAGCTTTGGTGAAGCCAACTGAGGGCGCACGCTACGTTATGGTCACTTCCTACGGACACGTGGGACATATGTACGACGGCGGTCCGACCACTCCGTACTACGAGTGCCTGGAGCCTTCCATGGTTGACGATGATGAATGCATCCTCGCATGGGCCATGAACGGTGAGCCCTTGCCCGACGTTTACGGCGGCCCCCTTCGCCTGCGTGCCGATTCTCAGCACGGCTACAAGATGGTCAAGTGGGTTCACCGCATTGAATGGATTCACGACTACCACGATGTCGGCGATGGTCAGGGCGGTTCCCGTGAGGACTCCGGCCTGCAACACTTTGACGCGCGCGCATAAAGCACAGGGTGTCCATCCGGCCCATCCGTTCCATCCGGCCCTCTACTCCACACGAAGTCAGCAAAAGACACAGGCTATAACCTATGCTTTTCGTCGACTTCATGTGACAGATCTAAGAGATCAGGCAAGCGGATGACGTGATACGTGTTTGTTCGCACTATGGGGGGCTGCCAATCAAATTGGCAGCCCCCCACTACTACATACATGTACTTTCGCGCATTTCTCCGTCTTCCCATTAACCAGATCCCCACTCCCCTCCTGCTCAAAGCCCCTCCTCATGTCCCCACAGGACAGAAGCTATAATCCAGTCCTCTTCAGCCACTACACCGGACAAAGGAGTACTTAGGCTACATTTCAAAGGACGAATGCGACCTGCGGAACGCATATTTAGGCACGTGCAGAGTCACAATAAACACTGGTGGGCTCCATCTATGTAGATGGAGCCCACCAGTACGTGTACCGCGTTTACGCCTGAGACGTCCCTCGTGATTCAGGGGATTTACTCGTCAGGCATTAAACCTCAGTTTTTAGCCGAAGTTTCAGACCTACCCTCAGGCCTGCTGACGACGACGCATCAGCGCAGCGCCCAATGCCAGTCCAAGCACACCCAAACCGATTGCCGGAGCAGTCATAACACCGGTATGCGCCAAGGGAGTCTTCGGCGAAGGAGTGGTACTGGTTGAAGGGGAAGGAGTGGCCTCGGTCGTCGACACAGAGGGAGACGGGGTCACCGTGGTAGCCGGAGGAGTCGTGACGGACGGTGTCGGAGGAGTCGTACGCAGCTGTCCCTCGACATTGCCCCAGCCAACGGTCTCAACTTTGATTTCCTTCTTCGCGGTCACTCCGTTGACATCAGCGGTGTTATTGAAGGAGTTACCAATCTTGAGTCCCTCTGGAGAATTAAGCTCGGTGTAGTACTTGAGCTCATAGATCGCATCATCGTTGGAGTTCGGGAAAGAGGCAACGAAGCCAGTCGAGGTTTCGGTCAAGGTGAAAGTACCACCGTTGATCGCCTCACCGACCTTCACCCGTGAAGAAGGATGCGCGTGGTAGGGGTCCTTCTTGTAGGCCTCTGTACTATTCCACTTCAGCAAGCGAGTATGCTGCCAAGCATTCGGATCCGTTGACGGATCATTGAAGAGCTTGTAACCACCATGAGCGGTATCGAAGGTGTCCGTCACCGAAATAACGGGCGCTTGGATCGATTTTGCAGGAATATGAATTTCCCAGGTGAAGCGCTCATTGTGTCCGTCGTGGAGCTGCCAACCATACTTCCACGGGCTCGGAGGCACCCAAGCCTCCTTGTTCACCACAACGTTGCCATTGGGAATATCGGCTTTGATCTCCACTTTGTGGTTGATCTTGAAAGTCAAGGACGCATCCGTAGTCGTCGAAGCCATATCCGCACGAACGTGGATATCACCCTTCGCGTTTACGTGCGTATTCACGTAGTCCGTAAACGTACAGGTGACCGTCTGCCCAAGACCGAAAGGCACCGTACAGTTCAAAGCAACTCCGCCGGTCTTCTTATCGGTGACGTCGAAGGTCGCGTTACGGGTACGCAATTCAGCCGGCAGGTCGATGGTCAGAGTATCGCCCTGCTTCACGCTCTTACCGCTGGTATCGAAGGTCAGATCGGCCGAGAAGTAATCCCAAAGCCGATTTGGCCCATTGGGACTAAATTCATTAGCAACATTGACGCTGGTGATGATTCCATTCACTTCAGCCGCCGAGGCCGCCGGGGCAGTGGGCGCAAAAACGCTGAGCGCGCCGGCGCCGAGCAAAGCGACTGTGAGTGTCCCAGCAAGAGGAACGCGACGCAACTGCGCGCGCGTAGCTTCGTTATTCATGACGTATGTGTCTTTCTGGAGGGATACCGCTTAAGCGGCTAAGCCCTTTCAGGCTAACACTTTCATCTTCAGCTTTGGTCAAGCGATTTTTTCTCAAACAACAATACCAATTTCAGGAAATCCGCAGAATATCAACGATATACGCATTCAATATCAGCGGATTCCCCGATACATTTCTGAATATTCCTGAGTAAATCCCAGTTATTGACACATCGTTAGAGATTCAAAAGCCGGAAGTTACGCAGCACTACAAATTCGCATCTTTCCGGCTACATACAACTGACCACCAGCACATATTCGTGCAAAATCGCAAAATAACGCTGCTTCTAGGTAAAGTTGTGGGCCCCACCCACAAGGATGGAGCCCACAGTTCAGCTGTTACTTCTCTACAGAGAAGTGCGCCTCGTTCAGACTTAGGCCTGCTGACGACGACGCATGAGCGCGGCACCCAATGCTAGTCCCAGTGCACCCAAACCAATCATCGGAACACTCATAACACCTGTACGGGCCAAGGGAGTATTAGGCGTAGGAGCGGTGCTGGTGGAAGGGGAAGGGGCCGCCTCGGTTGTCGACTCAGAGGGCGATGGGGTCACCGTGGTAGCGGGAGGAGTCGAGGTCGAGGGAGCGGGAGGAGTCGGGCGATTCTCACTCGAGAGGTCACCCCAGCCAACCGTATCGATCGCGATACTGTGCTCAGCGGTCATCCCATTGACATCAGCCTTGTTATTGAAAACGTTTCCGGGCTTCGCATCTTCAGGAGCATTCAGCACCGTGTAGTACTCGATCATGTAGTACGCATCGCTGTTCGAGTTCGGGAAAGAAGCAACGAACCCGGTCGAGGTCTCGGTCATGGCAAAGGTGCCACCATTGACCGCACCTCCAACCGGAATGCTCTCGTTGTACTTCTGGTAACTGGGGTCAGCCTTGAATTCCGCAAGCGAATTCCACTTGAGCAAGCGGGTACGCTGCCAAGCATTCGGATCCGTTGACGGATCATTGAAAAGCTTGTAACCACCATTAGCGGTGTCGAAAGTGTCAGTCACCGAAATAATGTTGGAGCGTATTTTACGCTCTGGGATGAAGACCTGCCAGGTAAAGCGTTCCTTGTGGCCTTCATGAAGCTGCCAGCCGTTCTTCCACGGAGTATCAGGAGCATACCCAACTGCATTCGGAACGACGTTGCCATGCTCAATATCTGCAGGCAGCGTAATGTCATGACTCAACTTGAACTCAAAGTGCGTTGAAGTGGTCGGGCGCGTAACGTCCGCCAGGACATGGATATCGCCCTTTATGTTGATGTGGTTATCTGCGTAGTCCGTAAACGCACAGCGCAGCGTCTGTCCCTCGCCATCGGGAATGACACACTTCATTGCGACGCCACCGGTGTTCTTATCTGTAACGTCAAAGGAAGCAGCACGAGTACGCAAGTCACTGGGAAGCTGAATTGTAATGGTGTCAGTTTCGGCAACTTCCACACCAGTCGTATCGAAGCTGAAATCCATGGTGAAGTTATCCCACACATGGTTGGGGCCATCCGGAGTCGAACGGTTTTTCATCACGACGTTCTTGACGACCTGATCAACCGCAACGGGATAGTGATCAGCAGCTTGCGAAGACGAAGCGGTAACAACAGACATCACGCTGGCTCCGGCAAGCGTGCATGCAAGAGCACCGGCAACCGAAACGCGACGCACGCGCACGCTTGTAGCATTGAAAATCATGAAGTTATTTCTTTCTGGAGGGTTGTCACAAGAGTGACCGAACACTAAAAGATTATCACGCCAACATCCAGCCTCAACTCAGGTTACACCGTGAATAACATCAGAATTCTTGGTCATTTTCTGCGGATTCTCAGAAATTTTTTCAGACAAATACCGATGTATGTTGAGCTACGTCATAAAGAGTCTCCAGGCTACCCCCTAGAGCATTTTGCGTACAAAATGATTCGACCGGTGTCTCCGCACGGAGACACCGGTCAATCAGACTAGCGAGAAATTAAATTACTGTGCGCGTCGACGCGAAAGCATTGCGCCCAGCGTGCCAGCCAAGGCACCGGCGAGAAGGACAATCGCAGCACTTGCACCCGTATGGGCCAGAACCTTAGGAGCTTCAGTCGAGGTTGAAACACTGGGCTCAGGCGTCGTGGTAGACGGAGTGGGTTCAGGCTCAGGCGTCGTGGTAGACGGAGTGGGTTCAGGCTCAGGCGTCGTGGTAGACGGAGTGGGCTCAGGCGTCGGCGTCGTAGTGGACGGAGTGGGCTCAGGCGTCGGCGTCGTAGTGGACGGAGTGGGCTCAGGCGTCGGCGTCGTGGTAGACGGAGTCGGCGAAGGCGTCGTAGTGGACGGAGTCGGCGAAGGCGTCGTGGTAGACGGAGTCGGCGAAGGCGTCGTAGTGGACGGAGTCGGCGAAGGCGTCGTGGTAGACGGAGTCGGCGAAGGCGTCGGCGTCGTGGTAGACGGAGTCGGGCTCGGCGTCGTGGTAGACGGAGTCGGGCTCGGTGTCTTCTTCTTATCTGCATCGACATCGCCCCAACCGGCGGTGTTAATGACGATACTCTTCTCAGCAACTTGCTCATTAACGACAGCAGTGTTCTTGAAAGCACTGCCGACGCTTGCGTTCGCAGGAACCTTCAGTTCTGTGTAGTACTTGAGCAGGTAGTAAGCATCGCCACCCGAGTTCGGGAAAGATGCGACAAAACCGTTAGCAGTCTCCGTCATGGTGAAGGTGCCGCCATTGATGGAGCCACCAACGTCGACCTTTTCAGCAAAATTCTCACGCTTCGGGTCGTTCTGGAAGTCTTCCAGCGAATTCCACTTCAGAAGACGCGTACGCTGCCATGCACCATTCGGATCATTGAAAAGACGGTAGCCACCGTTGGCGGGATCAAAAGTATCGGTCACGCTGATGGTGCTTGCATGGTTTTGGCGCTCAGGGATGTAGACCTCCCACGTAAAGCGCTCATCATGCCCGTTGTGAAGCTGCCAACCATCCTTATAGGCCGTCGCAGGCGCATGAGCATTAGCTTTCGGGACAATCTTGCCATTAGGCATGGGTACAGGAAGGGTCACCGTGTGATTCACAGTGAAGCTCAAATTTTCACTTGAAGATTCGGCGGCTGTTTCACCAACCAAGTGGATCTGACCCCTCGCATTTTCATGCGTCTTCATATAGTCGGTGAAAATGCAGGTAAGCTCAGGCCCTTCGCCAGAAGGAACCGAGCACCGAAGCGCTACGCCACCGGTCTGAGCATCAGTCACATCGAAAGAGGCCTGACGGGTCCTCAATTCCTTGGGAAGCTTAATGGTAAGCGTGTCATTTTCGGCTACAGTCTTACCGGTCGTATCGAAGGAGAAAACGGCACTGAAAGAGTCGAAGACATTGTTGGGACCATTTGGATGCGAGGTATTCTTGATCGACGCATCGGTAACCACATTGACATCCGCGGCATGCGCGACGCCGTTCGAGGTCATCACACCGACAGCAGCTCCAGCACCAACTAGCGTACAAGCGACTGCCGTTGCTCCCCAAGAACACAGCGGGCGAACGCGTATCACTTTAGAGTTCATCACAAGTTATCTTTCGTTGAGAACGTCGAACTGTATTGAGGCAATTTGAATGCTAACACAGCAACGTACAGCCTAAGTTCAGAGATTTCTCACACTTTCTACATTTTCCTGATATTGCAAGGAAAACTCCTAATTAATAAGGCGCGAGGCGAGTATTATTCTTCCGCAATACTCCTATGCGGATGAAAGCCATACGACAAATCCAGATCCTTATAGAAAACGTGGCTGGTGCAAAAATACGCACCAGCCACGCTCACGATCACCGATCAATCATTGCGCCCGACGGGCAATGAGTGCGGCTCCTGAAATTCCAAGTAACACCATCAAAAGTCCGATCAGCGCAACGTCACTTCCCGTACGGGCAAGAACCTTTTGAGGAGGCAAACTTGCGCTTGTTGACGAAGTCGGTGATGGACTTGTCGTCGAGGCTGTGGGTTCCGGCTCAGGAGTCGTGGTAGACGGAGTGGGTTCCGGCTCAGGAGTCGTAGTGGACGGGGTCGGCTCAGGCGTTGGCGTCGTTGTAGACGGGGTAGGCTCAGGCGTTGGCGTCGTTGTAGACGGGGTCGGCTCAGGCGTTGGCGTCGTAGTGGACGGGGTAGGCTCAGGCGTTGGTGTGGTCTTTTGATCTGCATCCAAGTCTCCCCAACCAGCAGTCTTAATGGCAATAGTATTCTCAGACTTTTGCCCATTCACAACCGCTGTATTTGCAAAAGTACTGCCAACCTTCGCATTAGCTGGGACATTCAGAACCGTGTAGTACTTGAGAACGTAGTACGCATCACCCTTAGTATTTGGGAATGAAACACGGAAGCCATCCGCCGTATCCGTCATCTGGAAGATCCCTCCATTAATTGCACCTCCTACCGAAACACTCTCCGCAGGACGTTCATGGTTGGGATCCGCTTTAAAGTCTTCCAGCGAATTCCACTTCATAAGGTGGGTACGCTGCCACGCATTTTCACTGCTCATATCATTGAAAAGACGGTAGCCACCGTACGAGGAATCAAAAGTGTCATTGACCGTTATGGTGTTTTCACCAATATGCCGCTCAGGAATGAAGATCTCCCACGTGAAGCGGTCAGGATGACCATCATGCAGCTGCCACCCGTACTTATACGGCGTCTCCGGGGCGAAACCTATTTTGGGCTTGACAATTGCCCCATGATCAAGGGACATCGGAATATCAACTGAGTGATTAATCGTCGCATGAAGCACTTCACTTGTCGTTTCTTTCACCGAATCTGCGACAAGGACGATATTTCCCCTAGCATTTATATGAGTTGCCATGAAATCAGTGAAAACACAGGTCACTTCTGGACCTTCAGCTGCAGGAACAGTGCAGCGCAGCGCAACACCACCCGATTCCATATCGGTCACATCGAAAGAAGTACTCCGAGTTCGCAGCTCCCTGGGGAGCTGAATATTAAGAGTATCGTTCTCAGCGACCGTCTTTCCGGTTGTATCAAAAGTAAGCTCGAGCTTGAAATTGTCGTAGACGTGGTTCGGACCGGCTGGCGTAGACGTATTAGTAATCTTCGCTCCCGTCACGGCATCAATTTGAGCGGCCTCTGCAGATTGGTCACTTGTCACAACCCCCAGCAAAGAACTCACACACACCAAGGCGCCTGCCGCCCCGATCGCAAGCCATGAGGGAACCCGTAAAGCACGCTTCATATCTGACTCCATAACACGATGCACCTCTTCAGCAAGGTAAAAATCTCAGATCCTCAAATACTAGCACTGACTATATACAGATAAAATTAAGTAAAAATTGAGAAATGCCCCAAAAGCTGAGTAATTACATAAAAAGAAGCTCGGTAGATCACATAATTATGGCAACTAAGACGTCTCAGATCTCAGACAATATTCAGTTTTGACTCGGATCCAAAGCCATGTGAGAATCTTTAATCCTGGCCGCGGGAGTGAAAGCCATCACGACACCAGCAAGCACTGACAGAACAACGAAGATATACATGGCAGCTTCGACACCCACGATGGAGGCAAGAAGACCTGCAGCGACCGATCCCAGGGGCATCACTCCCCACACCGCGAAACGGAAGGTTGCATTCATACGCCCAAGCATCCACTTAGGGCAAATTTCCTGCCGCAAACTCATCTGCGTCACGTTGTAGATGGTAATGAAATAGGAGTAGACAATTGCCGCGCCAGCGATGACCCAGTCCGCAATCTCGGGCACATGAAGTGCCGCCGGCTGCAAGACAAGGATCGAGACTCCAATGACGTAAGTGATCACAATGCAACGCCCGATCCCTAGGCGCCCAAGCCACAGGGAACGAGTCATCGCGCCAAAAATGCCGCCAATCGCTCCCGCACTCAGAAGTACCCCTAGTTGCGTCGCATTCATGCCCAGTGTTCGAAGCACCAAAATCGGCAAGAGAACTCGCAACCCTGAACCCGTAAAAGCAGCAAAGGAGATACACGAGAACAGGGGAAAAAGCAGACGCTCGTGTCGAACGAAGCTCAACCCCTCGCGGATTTGCGCAAACAACGAAGCACTAGGGCGCTCGGGTTTAGGCTCAGGTGTTCGAATTCGCCAAATCGCCACCGTCGAAAACACGTACGTTGCTGCGGTAAATACGTAGGCAAGCGGAGGCGCAAAGACCCCCAAAAGCCAGCCACCTAAACCAGGGCCACCCGCAGCACCAACCTGGTACGAGGCCTCGAGCCGGCCATTCGCAGCCGCGATGTACCGCGTGGAGGCAATTGCTGGAACATAGGACTGATACGCAACATCAAAGAAGACTGTCGCAAGCCCTAAGAGCGCAGCAACGATCATCAGGTGCGTGAGCGTAAGCGTAAACCACTCATATGCGATCGGAATTGAAATCAGCGCAAAAACTCGCGCTAGATCAGAAACAATCATGACCCGGCGTTTACGCCAGCGATCAACCCAGGCACCTGCAGGAAGACCGATGAGGAGAAATGCGAGTGTCTGTAAACCGCTGAGAACACCGATTTCAGACTCCGAAGCGTGCAATAGAGAGATAGCGATTGCCGAGGTTGCAAGAGTGGCAACTTGGAAACCAAACTCCGCAGCGGTCTGGCCAGCCCACAGGTGCATGAAAGCAGAATTGCGCGTGAGAGGATGGTTCAGCAACCGCCCAATCACCCTGTTCACTTCTTTTTCCCCGTTCTGCTCTGCCTGCGTCTTTCACTCACCCGATGCCACGACCGTGTGCCCGGGTAGCCTTCTGAATAGAGAATACACAAAAACGGCCTGAGAGCAAGCCGTTTTGCATTTCAGTGCCCCCGAGACGATTCGAACGTCCGACACCCGCTTTAGGAGAGCGGTGCTCTATCCCCTGAGCTACGAGGGCGCACCACCATAGGGTATCACCCACCTCTTCGTTTCTCAGACTCTCAAAAAAGAATGTAGACACGTAAGCGGCGACACCCGAAGATGTCGCCGCTATTAAAAACGCATCGTCAGCGCCTACTCCACTCCTGCGAAGGATCGGGCAAGAGGTCGTGATGCTTCGAAGGAACAACCATTACCGGACAGGTCGAGTGCGCGATCACTGTCTGCGAAGTTGACCCCAGCAAGATGCCGGCAAAGCCACCACGGCCTCGGGTACCGACGACAACCAAATCAACGGCAGTCGAGAACTCAATGAGCAACGATGAGGGGGACCCGTCCAAGGCATGACGAGCAACCTTGCGCTGGCGTCCATCTAAGGCCGCATCAACAGCGTGATCAAGCCCCTCCTTGACATCCTTGAGGAGCTTGTCGCGATCAATATTGGCTGGCAACCAGGCCATCATCGTCGTACCCGTCGTCATTGGGACTGCGGCAACTGCGGTCAGGCGGGCGTCCCAGAGCTCGGCCTCGTCAACCGCACGCTTGAGCGCCGAGGTCGCACCTTCGGAGCCATCAGAGCCAACGACGATTCGCTCAACGGGAGTAAAAGCCTTACCCGAGGTGTGACGGGGCACAATGACAACCGGGCAATGAGCATGAGCAGGAAGTGCGGAAGAGACAGTTCCCAGGAGGCGGTCGGCGAAACCGCCACCACCGCGCGAGCCAACGACAATCAAGTCGACTTCGCGGGACATGTCGATAAGAATTCCCGCAGGGTCACCAGCTTCGACGAGGCCGTGAACATCAGGAGCGCCGATTTCCTTTGCCAGGTCAACGCCTTGCTTGACGATCTGCGAGGCGCCTTCTTTAAGAGCCGCATCGTCGAGGACCGCATATCCGCCATCTAGGGTTGCCGCGGCATACGATGCAACGGCATAAGTACAAATAATGTGAAGTCTGCATGAGCGAAGCTTTGAACGCTCTGCGGCCCACTTGACTGCTGCGAAGCTCTCCTTTGAGCCATCGACACCGACCAAAATCACTTCTGATGTCCCCATGACTACCTCCTCGTGATTACGTCACCACTATTTTGCCCTATTCACACGTGAAATGTCAGTACTTCAGTGATTCCACAGCGAAAAACTGAATATCACGGAGCGCGGGCGGATATAGAAAAGGGGCCGCCGAAGCGACCCCTTCCCTATCACACAAAAACTCAGTAGCGCACGAAGCTGTAGTTGCCCCACAGCGGCTGGACCTTAGTCACAGAACCGGGGGTGGTAGCCTCGACGACCATTCCGTTACCTGCGTAGATACCCACGTGACCGTAGGCGTGCCACACGAGGTCACCAGGACGCGCTTCAGAAGCGGAGACGAAGGTGCCCGCCGCGCCCTGCGCACCAGAGGTACGCGGAATGGAGATACCTGCACGAGCGTAGACGTACTGGGTGAAGCCAGAGCAGTCGAAGCCCGCGGGGGTAGAGCCACCGTAGACGTAAGGAATGCCGGTGAGAGACATTGCGATCGACACAATGTCGTTACCTGAAGGGTTCACCGCTGCAGACGAAGTGGCAGAAGCGCCAAGATCCGCGCGAGTGTAATCACGCGAAGCAGCATTCGTCGTTGCAACAGGAGCCGGAGCTTCAGCCGAAGCAGAAACTTCGTCACTAGCAGACCAGGCGATATCCGGGACCGAAACCGTCGTAGGCAGAACGGTCGCGGTGTTGTTCGAAGTATCGACTGCGGCATCATGGACGGCGGGGGCTGCGGTTGCAGTTCCACCGACGACAGCGGTCAGAGCGAGTCCAGCGGCCGACGCAGCAGCGGTGCCACGAAGCGGTGTCTTGAACGCGGTGAGCGTGTCAGCCAAGTCGAAAACAGGGGCCATCGGGCGGCGTGCCTTGCGGTGCCGCGGCGCGGGCTTACCAGTTGTCACAAGTAATCTCCTCTTTGACCTGCGAGGTGAGCTGTCGGGTTCGGGCGGGAGAGCCCGGCTTGGTTTCCCAAGCTTCACCCCAAGACCCAAGGGTCGTAAGTGGTTTCCCCGCGTTGAACCTTCGTCTTACCTATTTCTTCGCGGTTCAACCTCGGTTAACGAAGAACGGTCGGCCAGTGCGGCCATGTATGAGTTTATCGTACTGACCCTGAAATGTCACGCCAATGTAACGAAACGATGACGAACATATTACAGGTTTCCTTAAGGTTTTGCAGCTTACTTTCAGAATTACTGGTCAGGGAGCTTAATTAAGCGTGATGAAAAGGTGTGGAGCAAGCGTCAAAGGCAGTTGAACGGCCTGGCCGGGCGCCGATTCCTTCCCATCATTGGTGTGAGTTACCTCAAGAACGACCTCGCGAGGGTCAGCTTCGAAGTTAATCCGAGCCCCCGGACGAACTCCGCAGCGTGCGAAGGCATCCAGCACTTCGGTCTCCGCCTGGATGGGTTCACCGATTCGGGTGACCGTTCCAGAGGTGGACTCCCCCATTCGCAATGCCAGTTCCATCGAAATGCCGTCTGACACCCCATCCGTTCCAGGAATCGGGTTTCCGTAGGGATCGGTCGTCGGGTTATGAAGAATTTCGCCGAGGCGCTGCTCGACTTGGTCCGACATGACGTGCTCCCAGCGACACGCTTCCTCATGGGTGTGGGCCCAATCCAAACCGATGACATCAGTCAAAAGACGCTCAGCAAGGCGATGCTTGCGAACAACTTCAATGGCGCGCTCACGCCCCAGAGCCGTCAGTTCTAGCCGCCGGTCCCCCATGACATGCACGAGGCCGTCACGTTCCATTCGTCCAATTGTTTGCGAAACCGTGGGGCCAGAGTGTCCCAATCGCTCGACAATTCGAGCGCGAAGAGGCGTAACACCGTCTTCTTCAAGCTCAAAAATCGTCTTGAGATACATTTCGGTGGTATCGATCAGATCGCTCACGATTCCTCCATAGGTAGTTTCTGACCTCAGAGTACATATTTCCGTGCCATGGTGTTCATTAGCTTAGAAAACCGCGCGTCACGGGGAGTCAGGTGAACAACTTCGACATCAATTGAGATAAGCCAATGTTGCTAATTCCCCATATAGGGATCGTAATGAGCATTCGGGTTCTCAATTTCAATGGGGTGCGCACCCGCGCGAACATGCAGATGGATATCCCACCGTTTCATACACACCGCTGCCGCAATAATCGTCACGATCAGGGTCGAAACTGAACCCACCCAAATCGAGGCACGAGCATCAATCACCTGACCAATCCACCCCACAAAGGGAGCACCGATAGGTGTCGACCCCATAACGACCATGCCGTACAGGGCCAAAACTCGTCCACGCACGTCTTCCGCAGTCGTCGTTTGAACTGCAGCATTTGCCGAAGTGAGCATGGTAATCATGGCAAAACCCGTAGGAACGCACATGATCCCATAGGTTTCATAAGTGGGAGTGAATGCCAGAATCGTTGATACAACGCCCAATGCAATAGTTGAGCCAACGACCAAACGAAGACGCGGAAGCCTCCGCCGCGCAGCAAAAAGTGCCCCAGAAAACGATCCGACCGCAATCAGTGCGCTCAACATACCGTACTGGCCCGCTCCCCTATGAAATACCGTTGTCGCCATGACAGCCGTCGTGAGCTGCTGGTTTAAGGCCAAAGCCGAAGCAAAACCAACTACAACAATGATCAGAATGAGATCGGGACGGCCTCGTAAATACACAAGCCCCTCACGCAACTGCCCTTTCTTCCGAGGAACCGGCCGACGAGGCACTAAATCTTTATGGCGAATTGATGTCGTGAACATCGCGGCAATCAGGAACATTCCCGAGTTCACAAAAAAGACCCAGGCCTCGCCCACCCAATCAATCATCAGGCCCGAAATTGCGGGGCCTACCAGACGGGCAAAATTAAAAGCAACGGAGTTGAGCGCTACAGCATTCGTAATCGATGAAGCGGGGACAAGCTCGGAAACAAAAGCCTGACGCGCAGGAGAATCAAAAGCCGCAGCGACTCCCCCGCCAAAGGCTAAGCCATAGACCAGCCACAGATGCGCATGCCCCGTAAAAACCATGATTCCCAAAAGGAGTCCAAAAACGCCAAAGGATGTCTGGGTGACCTGGATGATTCGTTTGCGATCGAGACGGTCGACCACGACGCCCGCATAGGGACTCAAAAGAAGAATGGGGAGGAACTGGAGAGCCGTGACGACACCGACTTGGAAAGACGAGTTCTGCGTCAATACGGTCAGAACAAGCCAGTCCTGAGCAACGCGCTGCATCCACTGGGCAGAAGCAGCCAGCACATTGGCGACAAACCAATGCCGGAAACTCCGGTACTCAAATGACTGAAAAGTTCGTGACACAAAAGCCCCCACATCGCTCGACACTGCTTTTGAGGATACGCCCAAATACACGTGTGGGGGCCGACACATGCCAGCCCCCACAAAAGGTGAATAACGGATCAGGCTCCCAAAGCGGCCCGAATCGGTCCCAAGAGGAAGTAGACCACGAAGAGGATCGAGGTCAGCCACATCAGCGGGTGGATCTGACGAGCCTTGCCCAGGGTGATCTGAATGACCGTGTAGGCGATGAAGCCAACGCCGATACCCACCGAGATCGAGTAGGCGAAGGGCATGAAGGCGATGGTCAAGAAGCCGGGGATTGCATACTCCGGGTCCTTCCAATCAACCTCAAGAACCTGAGCCATCATGAGGAAACCAACGAAGACCAGAGCGGTCGAGGCGGCCTCGGTCGGAACAAGCTGAACCAGGGGCGAAAGGAAGGTGGACAGCAGGAAGAGGACACCGGTGACAACCGAGGCCAAACCAGTACGTGCACCCTCACCAACACCGGCGGTCGACTCAATGTAGGAGGTGTTCGAAGAGACACCACCCAGACCACCTGCAGCAGCAGCCAAGGAGTCAATGAGCAGAATGCGGCTGGAGTGAGGCGGGTTGCCGCCTTCGTCCAGAAGACCACCCTCGGCACCAACAGCAACCATCGTGCCCATGGTGTCGAAGAAGTCTGCAAGCATCAGCGAGAAGATCAGCAGAACAACCGAAACAACGCCAAGCTTCCCGAAAGCTCCGAAGAAGTTGATTTGGAAAAGCGAGTTAAAGCTTGGAATCGAAATCGGAGAGCCGCTCAGAGCCGGAATGGTCTGTCCCCAACCGGTCGGAGAGCCCTCACTGCGCACGGGAAGGTGGACGAAGAGCTGGAGGATCGCGGCCAAAACCGTCGAGGTGATAAGGCCGATGAGCATAGCGCCCTTAACCTTGCGCACGTACAAGATGATGGTCAGACCAAGGCCAACAACGAAGACTAGGGTCGGCCATCCCTGCAGGGAGCCGTTAATACCGAGCTGAACCGGGGTTGCGCCTGCACGAATAATGCCCGCGTTGATCAGGCCAACCAGGGTAATAAAAAGACCGATACCTACAGAGATAGCGGTCTTGATCTGGTACGGGACTGCGCGGAAGACCGCGTCTCGGAACCCTGTTAGAACGAGAAGGGTAATGAGGATACCCTCCCAGAAGATCAAGCCCATGGCTTCTTGGAAGCTCAGGCCCGAACCAAGGACCAGGGTGAAGGCAACGATTGCATTGAGGCCAAGACCTGCAGCCAGTGCCAGCGGGTAGTTCGCAACGACACCCATGAGAATGGTCATGATGCCGGCGACAAGTGCGGTGCCTGCAGCAATTCCGGCGGGGGTAATGGAGCCGTCTTGAGGCAGAGCGGCGGAAAGAATTGAGGGGTTAACAACAAGGATGTAGGCCATTGCGAAGAAGGTGACCACGCCACCTCGGATTTCGCGACCAATTGTGGATCCACGTTCAGTGATGTGGAAGAAAGTGTCAAGGGGATTCAGTGGCTTTGCGCTCGTTGGCGCTTTCTCTTGTGTGCTCACTCCCCACATATTCGCTGAAAAAACACTCAAAGTGAAGCGCTTATCATCCAGCGAGATGCACTTTGATTTCCCGGATTGACCTGCTTATAGTTCTTATTTAGAACCAGTTTCGTTTTCAGGACCCGATTCGCTCAGATTCAACAAGGAAATCGTTGATACGCGAGGGGCGAACTGGCCAATCCGTTCCATTGTTCGGCACATCAGTTTCCGAGTGCGCACCGCAAGTGTGATCCAAACTCACAACACAACCATCATCTTGCGCCCATTCATTTGCGCAGACGCCAAAGACCAGGCGCATCGAACCGGACATCTTCATAAGGAAGCCGCAGGTCGAACACGTCTGCTTGGGACGACGGCCACGCTTAGGACCGCGTTCCGAGGCATACCAGCGCTTTGCAGCATCGTCGTGACCTTTATCAGAGAGAACGCGAACGCGCCCCAATCCCAGCTCACGGTCCGTAGGCAAATCCGGATCTTCTCCGGTGTCCTCAAGCCCCGAAATCAAGCGATCATCATCGTCACGGTACGGCAGTACATCCTCGCGGCTCACATCACCCGGCTGCAGGCGGTCCTCCCACGGGAGCCACTCGGGTGCCAAAAGTGCGCCGGAACCGGGTACCAAATCAACTTCGCACACCGTGATCTTCCGCGAGCGCGGAACGCGCGTCAAAGTGACCGACCAACGCCAGCCGACGTAACCGGCATCGTTACAGGCAAAGTAGTGAGTGCCAAGGCGCTCGGCATCCATTTCGAAAGAGAGGTGCTCTCCTACCGAGGCTTCTCCCCCAACTTCGACCGCGTTTTCACGCGCAAAGTCCACCGCTTGAGCGAGCTGCTGATCCATTCGCCCACGCGCGGACGCAGTTTTTTCAGGCATCAAAATCCTCTGCAACGGCCCGCATGACCTTCGCGATCTTTGCGGCGTTTTCCGGGTAGTGTCCGCGGCGCAAAGATTCAGAAGAGGCATCGAGCAGTTTAATTAAGTCTTCGACGACGGGCACCATAGTTTCGGGCTTGCGTCGTTGGGCACGCGCCACGGAGTGCGGCGTGGAAATAATACGAACCGACAGCGCCTGCGGCCCCTTGCGCCCATCGGCAACTCCGTATTCAACACGGGTTCCGGGACGAGGCGTCACTCCTTCAGGCAGCGCGGAAGAGTGCAGGAAAACCTGACCACCGTCTTCTCCCATAATGAAGCCAAAACCGCGCTCAGCATCAAAAAACTTCACCTTACCAGTGGGCATCGTACGCACTCCTTCCTGTGTCATCGGCTAAGGACGTATCCTCCATCATAGATGGCGCGTCAATCAAACGCTTCTTAGTCGTAAACTAGTGGCTATGTTTTACCACGCTTTCCGCTCTCGTTGTATGGCTTTTCTCGCCGCGCTTGCTACGGTGCTTGTCGCGACGTGTCTACCGGCCGGAATTGCGCGCGCCGATTCACCGGTGACCGTAACAACAAACCTGACGGATACGGCCTCGTTCCTGTCTGAAAACTCAGTTCAATCCATTAATCGCGAACTGCGCGCCCTTCAAAGAAAAGGTCTGGATACCTACATCGTTGTAGTCCCAGATTTTTCAGGAACAGCCCCTCTCGAATGGTGCAATACAGTCGGCACCCAATCGGGCCTATCGAGTTCTTCGCTGGTCTTAGTGATTGCAACGCAAGAACGACAGACTGCCACCTGCGGCAATTCAAATCAAAAAGGGATCAGTGACGCGACGGTTGTGAGCGCATTCTCGGGATTAAGGGAAGTGCTGAGCAAGGCAGATCCTCTGGATGAATCAACTTTAGCTACTGGCCTCAGCCTTTTCGTCACCGAACTGGAAGTGGGAGTAACAACTAAATCCATCACGGCCTCGCCGACGGCAACCAAGTCCGCCGCGACGACTTCTCACAGTTCCAAGCGAAACTCGAACTCACTGGCCATGGCCATCGGCGCAATGGCTCCCTTCCTTCTGCTTCCCGTTATCATCCTCGTAATTCTGTTTATCATCATGCGTTCTCAACGCAAGACACACAAAAATGTCGTCCGTAATCAGGCTCAGGAGCATGTTCAGCAGACCTTGGATCTTGCACGCCTTCTGCTGGACGCAGATGACATCGTTCGATCGAGCGACGACGAAATCCAATTCGCCCGGGCTCAATTCGGCCCCGAGTCTGTCAAGTCCTACTCTGCAGCGCTTGAAACGGCGCGAGCACTGGTTAATAAGGGTTTCACCATGCAGCGCGAGAATGAGGATGGAAGCCACCCGCGTTCTCCCTACGAATTCCAAGAGTTTGTCGGGAAACTCAACGTCGCAATGAACCAGTTGGTTGCGGAGAAGAACGCTTTCACTCAGCGCCGTAACCAGGTTGCAAATGTCGGCCAGCAAGCCCGCGAGTTGCTCGAGATGATTGCGCAGACTCGTACTCAGGTGGATCAGGCTGAGAAGGACCTTCAGACCCTCCAGCTCGCCTATTCTCCCGAGGCCGTCGCCTCCCTCAAGGAACGTCCCAACCAGGCCCGCGCGCTCTTGGATCAGGCCGAAAGCAGTGCAAACGAGGCTCTAGCAAACGAGAGCAATGGCCAGAACGCGCTTCAGATCCTCGAAGTTGCGCGTCGCGCTTTGGCGCTGGCACGCCATCAGCTGGAAGCCATCACTCAAGCTCCCGATCAGCTTTCGCGTTCTTCGGAGCTTTTGACCGCTGCAATCGGTTCAATCACCTCGGATATTTCTGATGTGACTCGCCTTCACGCGGATCCGATCGCATTCCAGCAGCTGGTTGCCTCCGCTCAAGAAGCAATTAACGCTGGCAATGCCGCGCAAAACGGGAAGGGCGATCCTTTAGTCGCGCTTGAATCCCTGCGTGTTGCGGAAGCCGCCCTTGACGAGGCCTTGGCTCCCTTACGTAGTGCAGAAGAGCGCAGCCAACGTGCTGAGTCAGGAATTGATGCACTTTTGGCACAGGCTGATTCCGATGTCGCACGCGCAAGCCAACACGTCACAAGCCACGGCACGCTGGTTGGTTTCGATGCGCGCTCAAATCTGTCCTTCGCGCAGTCCTCGCTTCAAAGTGCTCACTCCTATCACGACCAAGGCAATGATGAGACCGCTGCCGGTCAAGCGCGAAACGCAATCACCTACGCGCAGGCGGCAATCAATGCTCCCCTGATCACTCCGCAACGCTCCACAACGGGTGATTCCATTGTCAACGGGATCGGAATGGGCAGCATGCTTGTGTGGTCCGTCTTGAATGGAATGCTCAATGGAGGAAGTTCACGTCGACATGATTGGGGCGGGGGCGGTTCCAGTTGGGGTGGTTCCAGCGGAGGAAACTTCGGCGGAGGCTTTAGTGGCGGCTTCGGCGGAGGCGGCTTCGGCGGTTCCAACGGATCAGGTCACACCGGATCTTTCTGAAATAGGATATAGTTCAACCATAATTTTTCCCGCTTCCCAAAGGAGGAAACAATGGCGGAAAAGCAAACCATTCTTGGACGTATTTCTCAGCTCGCAAAGGCAAACATCAATGCGCTCCTCGACCGCGCCGAGGACCCTCAGAAGATGCTTGATCAGTTGATTCGTGACTACACGAACTCGATCGCAGAAGCTGAGACCGCAGTTGCACAGACCGTTGGCAACCTCCGCTTGGCCGAGAAGGACCACGATGAGGACGTCGCAGTAGCCGAAGATTGGGGACGCAAGGCAGCCGCAGCCTCGGCAAAGGCAGAGGAAATGCGCGCAGCCGGCGACCAGGCCGGCGCACAGAAGTGGGACGATCTGGCCCGCGTCGCCATCGGCAAGCAGATCCAGTTCGAGGGCGAAGCAAAGACCGCTGAGCCACTGATCGCTTCTCAGCGCGAGGTCGTCGACAAGCTCAAGAACGGGCTGGTCCAGATGAAGGACAAGCTCAGCGAGCTCAAGACCAAGCGTGATCAGCTGGTGGCACGCCAGAAGGCCGCCGAGGCACAGGCTCAGGTTTCGGATGCAGTTGCCTCGATCAATGTTCTTGACCCCACTTCCGAGCTCTCACGCTTCGAGGACAAGGTTCGCCGAGCCGAGGCGATGGCCCAGGGCAAGGCTGAAGTTGCGACCTCCTCGTTGGACTCACAGTTCGCAGAGCTGGAGACCGATTCTTCGCAGGCTGAAATCGAAGCTCGTCTTGCGGCACTGAAGCAGCAGAACTGATTAACAGCATAAAAATGTGGGCCCTGATTTAGGGCCCACATTTTTATATGTCAGAGGTAATCGAAGGGGTCGAAGTCGTCGATATCGATGATGTGAATACGTGGAAGCTGCACTTGGAATGCGTGCGCATCGTATTCAAGGTCAATGACTTCAAGGCCCAAATCTTCCAATTCGTGGAACTGGCTGGAGAGGAACTCCTTGAAACACATAATCCCGACGCGGTGTCCACTTTCAAGCAAATCCTGAATTTGCGGCAGAAAATCGGCGTCGTGAGAAGCCAAAATAACTGAGCCCGATCCCTGCTCTGCAATGGCTTCAAGGGTGCGTTGAATACCGACATCAACGACCTTCATGTCGTCTGGACCAGCTAGGGGAAGAGCGCGGTAACCCATTGCATGGAGCGCTTGAATAAAGCCCATGGGAAGGTAACCTGAGGTTCCATTGAGGTAGAAAAGGCCGCGCACTTGCTGATGCCAGAGTTGCTCGGTTGCTTCACGAATGCGATCCCAGCGGGGACGCTCATCGGGAGTTGGGCGGCGATCCAGAACGGAAAGCCCAAGTGTGGCATCGATGTTTTCACCATCGATCAGGAGATATGTCGCTTCTGCGTCAGGGGGATTCATAGTCCAATCCTATACTTTCGCGCATCGACACATACGTGAGTTAAGAGGGAAGTCCTCATCGCGAGGCGCCTGAGACACAAGAGGCCGGGACCGCAGATGGCGGCCCCGGCCTCTTGTGTCTCAATACCTTGAGACTACTTCACATCCTCGTCAACCCAGTCGAGAGTACGGGTGACGGCCTTCTTCCACAGACGGTAGGTGCGATCGCGTTCTGCAGGAGCCATTGAAGGACTCCAGCGCTTGCCTTCCTGCCAGTTGGCGACGACATCGTCGGTGCCCGACCAGAAGCCAACAGCGATACCCGCAGCGTAAGCAGCACCCAGTGCGGTGGTCTCAATGACCTTCGGCCGAACAACATCAACGCCGCACAGGTCAGCCTGGAACTGCATGACCAGGTCATCGTGCGTCATGCCGCCATCGACCTTGAGTTCCTTGAGAGGAACACCGGAGTCAGCATTCATTGCATCCAGGACTTCTGCGCTCTGGAAAGCGGTGGATTCCTCAACCGCGCGAGCAATGTGGCCCTTGTTGACGTAACGCGTCAAGCCGACGATTGCACCACGCGCATCGGAACGCCAGTACGGTGCGAAAAGACCGGAGAATGCGGGGACGAAGTAGACGCCACCATTGTCTTCGACCGTACGTGCCAGTTCACCGATATCGGAGGACTTCACGATCATGCCCAGGTTGTCACGCAGCCACTGAACCAGTGAGCCGGCAACAGCGATCGATCCTTCCAAGGCGTAAACGGGAGCCTGATCACCGATCTTGTAGGCAACCGTCGTGAGCAAACCATTGTTGGAGAACACGGGCTCGGTGCCGGTGTTCATCAGCATGAAGCATCCGGTGCCGTAGGTGTTCTTCGCCATGCCCTTTTCGAAGCAAGCCTGGCCAAAGGTTGCAGCCTGCTGGTCACCAAGGATGCCCGAAATCGGCGTATCGATGAGCAGACCGTTCTTACGGCCATAGCCGTAAATCTCCGACGAGGACTTGATCTCAGGCAGCATCGACATGGGAATGCCGAAAATCTCGCAGACATCTTCGCGCCACTGAAGGGTGCGGATATCCATGAGCATGGTACGCGAGGCGTTGGTGACGTCAGTGTAGTGAACGCCGCCGTTCACGCCGCCCGTTAGGTTCCACAAAACCCAAGAGTCGGTGTTGCCAAAGTAGAGATCGCCGGCCTCGGCGCGCTCGCGCGCACCCTCTACGTTGTCGAGGATCCACTTAATCTTCGAACCGGAGAAGTAGGGAGACAACCCAAGGCCACAAATCTGGCGGAAGCGGTCGGGGCCTTCATCACCTTCGAGTTCCTTGACGATGTCGGAGGTACGCATGTCCTGCCAGACAATCGCGTTGTAAACGGGCTCGCCGGTGTTCTTATCCCACACGACGGTGGTTTCACGCTGGTTGGTGATGCCGACGGCCGCCAGTTGGTGACGGTTAATTTCCGCTTTCTGCAGTGCATCAGCGACGACCTGACGCGTGGTATCCCAGATCTCGATCGGGTTGTGCTCAACCCAACCGGGGTTCGGGAAGATCTGGGTGAATTCCTTCTGCCCCACGGAGACAATCTCACCGGAGTGATTGAAGATGATTGCTCGGGTTGAAGTCGTACCCTGATCGATTGCCATGACGAATTCTTTAGTAGTCATGAGTTTCCTTTCGAAAGTAGTGTCACGTCGTTGTGTTTACTCAGACAAGGACGAGGAAGTAGAGGACAGTGCCCAACACAGCACCAATGATGGGGCCGACAACGGGAACCCACGAGTATGCCCAGTCAGAGCCACCCTTACCCTTGATCGGCAAAATCGCGTGAGCAATACGAGGGCCGAGGTCACGCGCGGGGTTGATCGCGTATCCGGTGGGGCCACCCAAGGAGTTGCCGATGACGACGACGATGAGGGCAACGCCAAGCGGGCCAATCGCAGTCTCGGTGTTGCCGGAGACAAAGACCCAGAGGATAAGGACAGCGGTGCCGATGGCCTCAGTGACGCAGTTCCAAGCGTAGGAACGAATCTCGGGGCCGGTAGAGAAGACACCGAGCTTCAGAGCAGGATCGCAATCCTCATCGAAGTGCTTCTTGAAGGTCAGCCAGCACAGGACAGCACCGACAAACGCACCGAGGAACTGGGCAATGATGTAGACGGCAACGTTCGAGCCAGTGACAAGAACAGCTCCGGCCTTATCTGCCGAAACGCCATTGAGAGTCCAGCTGGGATCAAAGAGGTAGGCGACAACCTTTGCAATGGTGACTGCGGGGTTCAGGTGTCCACCGGTACGGACAGCGACATAAACACCTGCAAATACTGCAAGTCCCCATCCGAAGTTGATCATGAGCCAACCGCCACCCTTGCCCTTGGACTTGGGCAGCAGATTCGTGGCAACGACGCCGCCACCAAGGAGAAGAAGTACTGCAGTTCCAAGGAACTCAGACCAGAAGACCTGCGCCGTTGTCACCGGAATTGAGGTGTCAAAGGCTGGGAGAATTGTTGCGAGCATATTTCCCTAACTTTCTCCGTCGCGTCTTCGCGACGGGGCCATTGGCGGGATTTCACCGCCATGCAAGTACCACCAGACCACCCTCATTCGAAGATGCGTTGTGGATCACGTTTAGTATCTCATTTGTTACCCTTCACCCCAAATGGAAGAACGTATGTTCATGCATTTGGGTCAACCTGTGGACAAGTACACCATGTGGAAGCTGCTTCGCCTATAGGCAAATTGGTGACTAAACAGCTACGAGTGCGTGCTCATGGATGGCATACTAGGAAATGTGACAATACGTGATGAACAGGCCCACGAAGCGGCCTCGATGTATTACCTGCAGGGGCAGACGATGGAGACCATCGCCCGCCACCTCGGTGTTTCACGTTCGTCTGTTTCACGCCTACTGACCTACGCTCGAAACTCCGGTCTGGTGCGCATCTCCGTTGCTGCGACCCCAGGAAACCGTGGTTCTCTCTCGGGCCAAATTAACGAAATATTTGGAATTCGGACATCAGTCGTTCCTGTTCATGATATTCACACGGAAGTGAATCGACTGCACAATGTTGCACGAGTAGCCGCTGAACGCCTTGTGGATATGCTCAAGCCCGGAGACACACTTGGAATTGCATGGGGAAACACGACCTCTGAGGTCACCCGATGCCTCCCCCGAGTGAATCTCCCGGGTTCAACAGTGGTGCAACTTAATGGCGCTGCAACTGCGACAGAATCTGGTGTCCCCTATGCGGATGCCATCATTTCTCGCGCAGCTACTGCCTTGGGTGCCCGAATGGTTCACTTCCCCGTCCCCGCTTTCTTTGACTTCGCAGAAACAAAGGAAGCACTGTGGCGTGAACGTTCGGTAACCTCGGTGCTTGCGACGATTGATTCGGCAAATGTCGCGCTCTTCGGAATCGGCTCCCTTTCTGCTCGACTTCCATCGCGCGTCTATTCGGGAGGATTCTTGGATCCCGATGAAATTTCGCATGCACAAGAAGACGGCGTTGTTGGGGATGTCTGCACGGTCCTTCTGCGTGAAGATGGATCGACGGATATGGATCTGAACAAACGCGCATCTGGGCCAAGCCCAGCAACGCTGAGGAAGATTCCCCGTCGCTTAGCCGTGGTGGCAGGTGCATCGAAGGCACTACCACTACTGGGCGCACTCCACGCCGGTGTCATCACCGATCTTGTTTTGGATGATGGCGCTGCGCGTGAGCTCCTAGATTTGGTTCGCCACCGCACCCACGCCTAGCCCACACCTGTGACGCTTGAACACTGCGCTTCCAGGTAGTATCCACCAGCACTAAGGTGCACTCTCTACATACAAAGGCGACCGGCCTCGTCAAGTAACGAAAGCCGGCCGCCTTTTTACGTACTCAGCCCAGGCGCTTCACCAAGGGGAAGGGGATCGTTTCACGGATTCCCTGTCCAGTCAGCACCATCAGCAGGCGGTCGATACCCATGCCCATACCGCCGCAGGGCGGGAAGCCCTGTTCCATGGCAATAAGGAAGTCCTCGTCCAGAACCATGGCTTCGGGATCACCATTGGCAGCGGCCAGAGCCTGCGCTTCAAAACGCTGGCGTTGGACAACGGGATCAGCGAGTTCGGAGTATGCCGTTGCGGTCTCAAAACCACGAACGTACAGGTCCCACTTCTCAGTCAATCCCGGACGCGAACGGTGGTACCGGGTCAGCGGAGAAGTATCCTCGGGGAAGTCATAGACGAAGGTCGGTGCCCACAGCTTCGAGGCAACGAGCTCTTCGAAGATATCCTCGACGATCTTGCCGTTTACTGCGTAATCATCAACTTCAATACCGATCTGATCGGCGTACTTGAGCAGCTTTTCACGAGGTGTATCCACCGTGATCTCTTCACCCAAAACCTCTGAGGTCGAGCCATACAGGTCGATGTGGTCCCAATCGCCCGAAAGGTCATACTCGGTGCCGTCAGCAAGAGTGACAACTTCCTGGCCTTCGGGAAGATCAAAGGCATCGCGAGCAGCCTGCTGGATCAGGTTTCGGGTTAGAGCAGCCATTCCGTTGTAGTCGGAATAGGCTTCGTAGGCCTCCAGTGAGGTGAATTCGGGGCTGTGAGAGGAATCCATACCTTCGTTGCGGAAGTTACGGTTCATCTCAAAGACGCGATCCACACCACCGACAACTGCGCGCTTGAGGTAGATCTCGGTAGCAATACGCAGGTAGAGGTCCATATCCAGCGCGTTCATGTGCGTGATAAAGGGACGCGCCGAAGCACCACCGTGGATGACCTGAAGCATTGGAGTCTCAAGCTCGATGTAATCGCGGCGGAAGAAATTCTCACGAATGGAACGGTTCACCGCAGCGCGAATACGGATCATATTGCGCGCGGCAGGACGGGTGATCAGGTCGAGCTCGCGGCGACGGATTCGCTGATCTTCCGAAAGAGTAACTTCTTCACCCTCTGCGGTCGTCCATGTCTTAGGCAAAGGACGCAGGGCCTTTGAAGCAATTGCCCACGAGGCGTCAGGAGCAGGAAGGGCAGTCGGGGCCGCATCGTAAGCAGCTTGAGCTTCCTCAGTCACTTCAGCCGGGGTAGCGAAGATCGACAGTTCACCACGCTTGGAGGAAATCACGCGACCGTGAACGTAAAGGAAGTCACCCAGGTCGACGTCGTTTTTGTACTGAGCCAGCGACTCTGCACCAACCGAGGCGGCAGAGAGCATCACCTGGATTTTGTTACCCGCACCATCCATGAGGGTTGCAAAGCAGAGTTTTCCACCGTTACGTGCCAAAACCACGCGGCCAGAGAGAGCAACGATGTCATCGGTCTCTTCACCGGCTTCCAGATGGCTGTACTTTTCACGGACCTTTGCAATGGTCGTGGTGAGAGGAAGCTTCACAGGGTAGGCAGGAATCCCCGCCTCCATAAGGCGTGCACGCTTGGCAGAGCGGATTTGTACTTGTTCAGGGGTATCGTCAACAGGCGAATCAGTCATGACTTCAATGGTAGCGAAAGTCAGCGATTAGTCACGCCCATGCGTATGAGCGGATTGAAATTCACACACCCGAACTTTTCAAGCCCAAGCTTCGGGCGTGGGGCGAAGACTCAGGGACCTGTCCCAGAGCGCTCCCCTCTTCGATAATTCGATTCTGCGCATCAACGAAAACGACACTGGGCGTTACAGAGCGAACCTGGGATTCGGGAACCTGAGCATAGGCCATAATGATGACCAAATCATCCAGGTTCACCAGATGCGCCGCGGCCCCATTGAGCTGAATGACACCGCTCCCCCGCTGACCTGCAATTGTGTACGTCGATAGGCGCGATCCGTTGTTCACATCCGCGATATCCACTTTTTGGCCGGGAACAATATTGGCCGCATCCAGGAGGTCTTCGTCGATGGTAATTGAGCCAACATAATGCAAATCGGCTCCAGTTACTCGTGCACGGTGAATCTTTCCGATCACCATGGTCCGAGTCATTTCACTCATGACGTGCGCCTCCGGCAACAGAAATAACGACATCCGCGTTATCGATCAAGCGAGTCGCCCCAACCCGCGCAGCAAGAAGAATCCGAGCGCGAAGGCTTCCCTGCGTTGTCGCAGCTTCCAGCACCTTCTCACGAGTTTCCTTCTCAACCTGCTCTGCGGCACTTCCTGTCCCCGCAAGCAGGGTGAAATCGTCATCGTCCACGATCGCAACGTAATCGGGTACGACTCCCTCTTCGGCCTCGAGAACAGAGGCTGCTGCACGCAAAACTTCGTCAAGAGGAACACCCAAAGCCGCTGCAGCGCGGGCCTCGTCAATCGCGCGCGACAGGGAACGGGCATGCACGCGTTCTTCCTCACTGAGGTACTGATTACGCGAAGACAGCGCAACACCATCGCTATCGCGAACAATTTCAACGGCCTGAATGCGCACGGGCATATCCAAGTCGCGAACGAAGGTACGAATAACCGCCAGCTGCTGAGCATCTTTTTGGCCAAAGAGTGCAACATCAGGACGGATCAGATTCATTGCCTTTGAGACGACCAGGGCGACACCAGCAAAGTGCGTCGGGCGGATTGCGCCTTCAAGAATGTGAGCAACCGGGCCAGCGTCGATACGGGTGGTTGCAGGAGTTGGGTAAGCATCAGCGACGGAAGGAGCCCATACAAGATCAGCGCCCACCGTTGACAGGGCCTCCATATCGGCATCCAATGTGCGCGGGTAGGCGTCGAAGTCCTCGCCGGGCGCAAACTGGGTGGGATTCACGAAGATCGTGACAATGACATGATCAGCAAGCTCCTGTGCCTGCCGGACAAGCTCAAGGTGCCCTCTGTGGAGCGCTCCCATTGTCATGACCAGCGCGCGCGTCCCCTCAAGTTGGGATAGTGCTTGCGCAAGCTCTTCGCGGGTATGCGTCAACTGAGGCGTAAAGTTCATATAACTTATTTTCGCCCGAAAGGCCCCCAAAACGCCATTTCGTTGGGGTCTAACGGATCACTTTTCGCTCATTTCGCGCACGGCTGCGCGAATTTCCGAGGCCACCTGAGAGCTGATTCGTCCCTCGAATTCCAGTAGGTCGACGGTGTGCACAGTCATTGCCGCGTAGGTCGAGCGCGCATCCCGGAGGCGGTGTGCCCACTGCCCCTCCCCCGCCAGGTTTTCTTCCTTGGCTTTGGTTTCTAGAAGGCTGAGGTGCTCGCGAATTGTTCCTACATCCCCGCGCGGGATGGGGCCAGAGACACCGCGGTCTCCCGCTCGCAGCGCGCGATCGAGGGCAGCCTCGCACAGGGGACGCAAGAAAGTTCCCGGATCATCAATTCCAACGGTGGAGAGGATCTGCTTAGACTGCGTAACTACGGTGGCAAGGAAATTTGCACCGTGATTCAACGCAGCGTGGTAGACCCCGCGGTCTTCCTCCGCGATCTCAAAAGGCTCACCGCCCATTTCAACGACTAGCGCTTGGGCTATGGGCAAGGCGATTGCAGGAGCAGTCACCGCAAAGGGCGTCCCCACCAAACGTGGAACGTCAACAGAGGTCCCCGTGAAGGTCATCGCGGGATGAATTGCCAGGGGAATTGCCCCCATACCCGAAGCAGGACGCAGAATATCGATTCCGTGTGCCCCTGAAGTATGCACAACTAGTTGTGAGGATTGCCAGGCCCCTAACTCAGCCAGCCCCTTGACCAAGCCCTCCAGCTGGTCATCGGGAACGGTCAGAACAACCATCTGGCAACGAGAGACAATCTCTTCCACCGAAAGAATGGGAATCCCCGGTAACAGAGCGTCGGCACGCTCTCGTGATTCCTCTGAAGAAGCACTCACCCCAACAATTGTGTGTCCAACCGCGCGCAGGGCCGAGCCAATCACAGGGCCAACATGTCCCATGCCGATAATGCCGATATCAAGTCGACCGCCGCGCATATTCCGCCTTTGCTGTGATGTCTGATGGATGGCCCTAAGTGCCAAGCCACGCATGAATCCGCGCCCCTTGATCGGCGCTATCTTCGCAGCTGCATCATTGGATATTAACTGTGCATCCCATTTTCTACGCGCAGCATCCATTTCTCAGGAGGCTCGCTGGCACGGTTGGCCTGCCCCTCGATGAGCAAGGTGTGGATATCTGCACCTGCCTGCGAGGCGTCTTGATGCTCCGCAATCATCCTGAATGCACCGGGAACCACATCCATGTGCAGACTTGCCACACCCAGTTTGCGTTCTAGCGGACCCGACTGCACCCGAACCGACTGCAGACGTGCAATAGGTGCCCACAGGCTCTTCCAATTCAACCAACCATCGCGGATAACGAATGTGGTCCGCGTGATTGCTCGAGCGCGGCGATGGTAGGCGAAGGGGTCCAAGCAGCGCGCTCGAGGCGACATCTGCACAAAGCCCTGCCCGCTTCCCTTTCCCGCGAGCGCAGCCTCAATAAATGAAGGAACATCATCGACACCCAGATCGTTGAAAACCATCCACAGCGCGAATTCAACGTCTTGGCGTGTACCTACGGGAATAAGGATGTGAGAGCTCTGCTGTTTTTTCGAATCGGTGTCTTTCGCGCCGTAACCGGCTTGAAGAATGCTCACGCGGTACCAACCCAGAAAACGCCAAAAGAAGGGCTGCTGAACCTGAATCGCGTGAATACGCCTCGGCGGAATGGTCTGTGCGCGCGTGCTGAGCAAGCCGCGTCTCACGCGAATACCATCTGGGGAAATCGCTAGGCGGAAGTTAGCCTCAGAGGCAAAACGATTCCACTGCACACCGACAATCGACACTGCCACCGAGACGAAACCACTCAGTGAAGCAATGGCAACGACAATACCCTCTTGAAAAGCAGCAATACCTCCTGCGACGAGGAATGCAATGAGAAGCAAAATGGCAACGATATTGCCCAAAGACAGCATCTGAGAAGCGAGCAGGCGCCCCATTGAAACCTGATAAAGCTCGCGCTCAGGTGCGACCGGGATTGAGGAAGGCGCATAGACCTCTCCGGTGTAGCTGTAGTTTCCAGGAACTTGCGAGGCCGTGGGCTGGGTGGGCGCGTAGGGATCTGCCGTTGCAGCTGGGGACTCGCTCTGGGCGGGGGCGTATGGAGACTGAGGTGTCGTCCCCTCCCCCGAGGCCTCGGGCGAGGCTTGCGCTTCTACCCTCAGCCCTGCAGCTCGAGCGAGGATTTCACCGCGCAGAGCTTCAAGTTCAGAAACCTTGAGATAACCGATGGTAATGCTGGAGGAGGAGCCACCGGCAACTTCGACATCAAGCTTGCCCAAACCAAGGAGACGCGCAAGGACTGGCTGGGAGATATCAACGGCCTGAATACGATCCAAGCGCGCGTGGCGCTGCTGGCGCTTAAGAATCCCGCGGCGTGTCCACACTGCAGTTTCCGTGACTGCAAAGGCCAAGAACCACCACTGAAGAAAAACAAAACCAACCAGAACGGCAACGACAATCAGCGCGCTCCCCGCCAAATAAAAGAAACGCTCCGAAAGGAAAGGGAGAAGATACCCAGAGCGCAGCATTTCCTGGAATTCACTGAAATTGCGATAAGTAGCAAAGGCAATACCTGCCACCAGGATTTGCCAGATCTCCAGAAGAGGCGTGATGACGTGGACACGGCGCCACAGCGAGGGATCAACCCCTTGGTCAGCTGCATACACGTGTTGAGAAGAACTCATGCTCACAGCCCTGCCATCTCAGCACTTCCACGCTGGGCAAGTTGGTCGCGCAGACGAGCAGCATCCTCAGAGGGGATCCCCTGAACAAAGGCACGAGTAGAGACCGAGGCCGTATGAATGACCACCGTGGAAATACCGAAGAACCGAGAAACGGGGCCTTCTGAAATATCAACGTACTGAATACGACCGTATGGAACGATTGTCATCGAGCGGAAGAAAGCACCTCGTCGGATGAGAAAATCATGCTCACCTTGTGCCCAAGCAAAATTACGTACTTGCCTGCCGATAATCCACATCATGTAAAGCCATCCGGCACTCAATCCAGCGATGATCCCAAAACCCCACTCACGCGGAAAATCTGGCGCCGTCACCATGCCAACCAATACCGCAGCAACCCCAATAACGAAGTAAAGGCTGATGTTCACTCGTCGCACCACGGCAAGCGAGCGTTTGACCGGATTAAAAGTCACACCTTGGGGTTCAAAAAGGCTTTGAGAGCTGGATTGAATCATGCTTGCATTATCTCTTCCTTTCAACGTCTTTTTCATGCGAATTCTCAGAAAAACAATTTCACACAGCAGACGCTCAGGATACATTCAGACATCTCACTCAAAATATTGACTATGACGGAATTTGAAAACACTGGAGAAGCACGACTTCTTGTCGTTGACGACGAACCAAATATTCGCGATCTTCTGGCCTCATCTCTGCGCTTTGCAGGTTTTGATGTCATTACGGCAGAAGACGGGGCATCTGCTTACCACCAGGCTCAGGAAGAGCGCCCCGACCTGATCGTTCTGGACGTTATGCTCCCCGATATGGACGGCTTCACAGTGACCCGTCGCCTGCGCGATGCAGGCATCACCATCCCCGTCCTTTTCCTGACAGCTCGCGATGATGTGCGCGACAAGATCCAAGGACTGACGGTCGGCGGCGACGATTACGTCACCAAGCCCTTCGGCCTCGAGGAAGTCGTCGCACGTATTCGTGCCATCCTGCGCCGCACGCTGGGCGAGAGCGGCGACGATGGCAAGCTGCGTGTCGCCGACCTTGTCATCGACGAGGACGCACACGAAGTCACTCGCGCCGGAGTGCCGATCGACCTGTCCCCCACCGAGTTCAAGCTTCTGCGCTACCTCATGATCAATCAGGGACGTGTCGTTTCGAAGATGCAGATCCTCGATCACGTCTGGGAATACGACTGGGATGGCGAGGTCGCAATCGTCGAATCCTACATTTCCTACCTGCGCCGCAAGCTAGCCGTCGAAGGCGCCAGCGGCGAGCTCATTCATACCAAGCGAGGCGTTGGATATATCCTTCGAGACGATAACTAAAAAATGTACCCACGCGGTGTAGTACGCAGATTCTGGTCGTCACGTTCGTTGACGGCCAGAATTGTTGCGCTCACTACACTTCTTCTCTCCCTTGGACTTTCCCTTTCAGCAACGGTGATGATCGGCCTCTTGCAGCGCCACCTCATTGCCCAAGTTGACGACCAACTCTCATCAACGGTTCTCTCATTGGCCCCCAAAGCCATTGAAAACCCCCAAGAGCTGGCTCAAGAGCCCAACCTCCCCACCCTCTACTACCTCAACATCCACCGGGCGAACGAAGAAGACGTCACGCTACTCTCGGCCTCGACACGCGACCACGCGGGTAAACCGCTGATCCCTGAACTTCTCAAGCCAGGCCAGTCCGCGCAAACGGCTACTGGCTGGACTGACCCCGTCACTGTGGAATCGACGAAGCAGGGATCCACGTGGCGCGTGACCGTTGTCCCCATTACGCGCAGTGGCGAAAGTACCCCCACGGGCATGCTCACCGTTGCGCTTCCGCTCAACGACGTAAAATTCACCATCCAAAATATGGCTGGATACGTTGCAACGACAGCAATTGCGATCATCGCCATCGGCACTGGCCTAGCGACGTACCTGGTCCGACGCGCGCTTCTTCCCCTGCGCGGGATCGAGACGACTGCTGGAAAGATCGCCGACGGCGACCTCACCCAGCGTGTTCCATTTGCTCCGCCTTCAACGGAAGTTGGTTCACTTTCGAAATCATTGAACTCCATGCTGAGCCAGCTGGAGCAGTCATTCGCAGCGCGCGAAGAATCTGAGCGCAAGATCCGTCGCTTCGTTTCCGACGCTTCGCATGAACTGCGCACTCCCCTCGCTGCGATTTCCGGTTACTGCGAGCTCTACTCAATGGGTGGCGTTCCAGCAGAGCGAACCGGCGAAGTTATGGGACGTATTCGATCCGAATCAACTCGCATGGGTTCATTGGTTGAGGACCTTTTGACCTTGGCCCGCTTGGACGAGGGCCGACCGTTGGAAATCGTGGATGTCGACGTGATCGCGATGCTTCGCAATGCTCGCTTCGATCTTCAAGCCCTTGATCCCACTCGACAGGTTACGATTCTGGGGATCAACGACCAACCCATTCCTCAATCCGTATGGGTTCAGGCCGACCGCGACCGCCTGCAACAGGTGCTCACAAATATCATCGGCAACATTGCGCGTTATACCCCGCGTTCAACACCGGTAGAGATTGCGGTAGGCCAGAATCCGACTTCTGTTCTAATGGAATTTAGGGATCACGGACCTGGAATTGCGAAGGAAGACTATGAAAAGGTTTTCCAGCGCTTCTATCGAACAGAAAGCTCACGTGCCCGCTCACTGGGTGGCTCCGGATTGGGACTTTCCATCGTATCCTCAATCGTCTCAGCGCACGGCGGTCACGCAGAGCTCGCAAAGACTGCGGGCGGTGGCCTCACCGTCAAGATCGATATGCCAATCGTGCAGTCCAAAGAACGCTTGAAGGCATAAACTGACGCAATTCGATCTTCGCAGCTTCCTTCCCGCGCCAATTGTCTTGCGAATCTCAACTATCGAAGCACTGGTGTTTTTCCTTGAGAATCACGCAGAAAACCGCTGGAAATTAAGTGATTATGCGCTGCATGGCCTCTGCGAATCCTTCGCTCAGGGGAAAGATCCGTGCCAAGTGCTCAAAAAATGGCTAGCATTGCCAAGTAACATTGTCAGACTAGGAGTGAGCGCGCATGGGTGCCGATGCACCTCAGTGGCTTTTTAGTTCCTTCGTGGACGCGATGCAAGAAATCGGGGCAAGTGCTCCGATTCCCCTTTTGGAGGCGGAAGCGCGCGATTTGATCTCGCGCTGGAATGCCAAGGGACGAATCCTTCACAATACCCGCCATCTCATCAAGACCTTGGCGCGTATCGACGAGATTGCCTCGACAGCACACGATCCTGATGTTCTGCGGGTTGCTCTGTGGTATCAAGGAGCGGTTATTAACCGCAGTTTTGACGTTTTCCAACGCGGTACTAACAGCGATGAACAAGAATTTTCCGCACTGTACCACGCACGTTCTCGCATGGAAGCACTGGGGTTGAGCGAGGATGTTATTTCTCGCGTTCAAGAGCTCATGATGGCGCTTTTCACGCACCGCGCGGACCCTTCTGACATGGATGCTCAAGTCCTCATTGATGCCGACTTAGGAATGCTGGCAGCTAGCCCTCAGGACTTTAAGCGCTTCCGCGAATCATTGCGCGAAGAATGCCCTGATTTGTGCGATATGGATTACGTACGTGCACGCCGCCTGGCAATTAAGAAGATTTTGGCGCGCGAGCAGATCTTTCATTCACCGCTTGCACTTGCATGGGAAGAAAGCGCACGAGCTAATCTCGAGGCCGAAAGCGCCAAGCTCGCTCGAGTTCTCAAAGCATATGCCCCCGATGCCGATCTCAATGAGCCCGAAGAAGATGTCGAGCCAGAGGAACACCATGAGACGCTCTCATCGGATACTCCTGCCTCTGGAACGATGATTATCCGGCGCCGTCACCTCAACATTAAGAGTCATACTGAGCCTTTCGACCCCGTCGACGCCCCGAGCACTCCTGCTGAGTCTTTGCCTTCCGCGGTCGTAGAGCTTCCGAAGTCAACCCTTTCCGTTGATTCCGATGAGTTTGCTACTGACGAGGCCGCTGGCCTGCCTGTAACCCCCGCTCCCCTTGGCAGCAGTGGGGATGAGGCTACAGCCTCCGTTCAGACCCCTTCCAATGCCACATCTGATGACGCGGAAGAGGCAGCGGAGAATAGTGTGCCCGCATCGCCAACGCTTCCTCCCGAGAACACTGAGACACCTGCTCTAGGAATTCCAAGCGGAGCGGCGGCAAACGGAGCGGCAGCCCCCACATCCTCTGGCGCGGCGGTGCCTTCCGCTCAACAGGTTTCTCTTCCCAGTACCGTCCACACCCCTCTGCCGGGAGTTGCAGCAGAGAGCCCTTCGCGTGGATCTGCTGCTGATGCTGACGACACTTCTTCTTTGGAGTCGGCATTGGATGACCTGGACATTCCAACTCCTCCCCCGCTGTCCTAAATCCTTAAACTTGAATCGTCGTATTCATCCACCGTGTCAGATTGAACCGTTTTCTCCACAGATTGTGTTATCTGCACGGTGCCGTCAAATTACTCTTCCTAGGCTGTGAACACCCATTCACCCAGCCTAGGAGGGCACAATGACCGCATTTTCCGTTGACTCCGCACACATCGCATCCTGCGCCTCGCGGATCCAAATTACTTGCGACTCGATTCGAAACGAAGTCTCAGCGCTCATGAACGAGTTACTGGCGCTTAAAGATACCTGGCAAGGCGGCGCTTCGGCGCAATTCTCTGATTCTGTTGCCTCTTGGCAGCTCACCCAAGCTCAAGTTGAAAGCTCCCTGGACCAGATCTCAGGCTCACTTTCGCATGCGGCTCAGGTCTACGCAGATGCTGAAGCACAGAGCATCGGGCTCTTCGCGCACTAGGAAACTGCCTTATTCACATACAGCTGCCTATTAAATGCCTGTGGGGGACGCGCATGAAGCGCGCCCCCCACAGGGACATTCATAGGGAATGCGGTTTTCTAATCCCTAATGGATCAGTACATTCCGCCCATTCCGCCGTCAGCAGGTGCTCCTGCCGGTGCCGGAGGCTCAGGCTTGTCGGCCACAACGGCCTCGGTGGTCAGGAACATACCTGCGATCGAGGCTGCGTTCTGCAGAGCGGAGCGGGTGACCTTGACCGGGTCGGAGATACCCTGGGTCATCAGGTCGCCGTACTCACCGGTTGCAGCGTTTAGACCGAAGCCGGGCTCCATCTGAGCAACGCGGTCAGCAACAACGCCGCCCTCAAGACCAGCATTCTCAGCAATCTGCTTGAGCGGTGCAGAGACAGCCTCGCGAACAATGTTCACACCGGTTGCCTCATCGCCGCTGAAGTTCAGCGAGTCAAGAGCCTTGGAGGCTGCCTGAATCAGTGCAACACCGCCACCGGCAACCAAGCCCTCTTCAGAGGCTGCGCGAGCGTTACGGATCGCGTCCTCGATGCGGTGCTTACGTTCCTTGAGCTCAACCTCAGTTGCAGCACCGGACTTGATGACTGCCACGCCGCCGGAGAGCTTTGCCAGACGCTCCTGGAGCTTCTCGCGGTCGTAATCGGAATCGGTGGTCTCGATTTCCTTACGCAGCTGACGGATGCGTGCCTGGATGTCATCCTTTGCGCCCAGACCGTCAACGATGGTGGTTTCATCCTTGGAGACGATGACCTTGCGCGCACGGCCGAGATCCTCAAGGGTGGCATTCTCAAGAGAGAGACCAACGGTCTCGGAGATCACTTCACCGGCGGTAAGGATTGCAACGTCCTTCAGCATGGCCTTACGGCGATCGCCGAAGCCGGGGGCCTTGATGGCGACCGACTTGAAGGTGCCGCGGATGTTGTTGACAACCAGGGTTGCCAGGGCTTCGCCCTCAACGTCCTCGGCAATGATGAACAGCGGCTTACCGGTCTGCATAACCTTTTCCAGGACAGGCAGCAGTTCCTTGGCGTTGGTGATCTTGGTGTCGACCAGCAGGATGTAGGGATCCTCGAGGACGGCTTCCTGGCGATCTGCATCGTTAACGAAGTATGCAGAGAGGTAGCCGCGCTCGAAACGCATGCCTTCGGTGGTCTCAAGGGTGGTGTCGAAAGAGTTGGTCTCTTCAACGGTCACAACACCTTCAGAGCCAACCTTCTCGAAGGCCTGAGCAATGAGCTTGCCGATCTCGGGATCATTTGCGGAGATCGAGGCGGTGGCAGCAATCTGCTCGGTGGTCTCAACAGGCTTGGAATCCTTGTGCAGCTGGGCAACGATTGCCTCAACAGCGCCATCGATGCCGCGCTTCAGGGCGATAGGGTTCGAACCGGCTGCAACGTTACGCAGACCCTCACGGACCAGTGCCTGTGCCAGAACGGTAGCGGTTGTGGTGCCGTCACCTGCGACATCATCGGTCTTCTTGGCAACTTCCTTGACCAGTTCTGCACCGATGCGCTCAAAGGGATCTTCGAGGTCGATTTCCTTAGCAACGGAAACGCCATCCTTGGTGATGGTGGGGGCGCCCCACTTCTTGTCGAGGACGACATTACGGCCCTTGGGGCCCAGGGTGACCTTAACGGTGTCGGCGAGAAGGTTCAGACCGCGCTCCATGCCGCGGCGTGCCTCCTCATCGAAGTGAATGAGCTTCGTCATGTTCTTCTATCCTTCCGCGATGCGGATTGGACCGATGCCCGCGACGGACGACTCAGGTAACTCCTAAGCCTCACCGGCCTTAGTGCTTATCACTCGGCACTCCCGAGTGCTAAATCCAAGTCTGGCACTCTCAGCCCCAGAGTGCAAGATGGGCAGTTTGGAGTTCGCTGAAAAAGAAAAACCCCGGTACCAAGTACCGGGGAGAAGCTCCCGCGACTGGATTCGAACCAGTAACCGTCCGATTAACAGTCGGATGCTCTGCCGTTGAGCTACGCGGGAAAGCGACAAAAAGAAATAGTAGCGATGAAGTGAGCTAAGAGCAAATCCGAAAGCATCTTGCACTCATGGCCTGCCTCACAAACCAATCACTTCCATTCGGGTTTATCGGTATCGACACCGCTCTGATGAGCAACATGCTCAATTGCAGATGCGAGCCATTGGGCAAAACCGTCGAGCTGCGAGTCGTAGTGCGAGCGGAAACGCTCGTCGTGAATGTAGGAACGCGAAATCACGTAGTGCTTTGCGGGGGTCACCGGGAAAAAGGCACTGAGCAGTTCCCTATGCAAGGTCACAAGACGTGCCGCCTCGCCACTGTCAGGAGAAACTCCCTTGCGGATCGCGTTGATCATGTCCTTTTCAACTTGCTCAAAAGCTTCAGCATTCCCCTGCCAGTCCGCCGCACTCCACGACGCAGTGCGGCGCCGAGATTCCTGCCAGTCATCACTGCCACCGTAGAGTTGTTCAGCTTCCTCCTGATGCGCGACAAAGTCAGCATCCCCAAGGATTGTCCCAATTTCTTCCGCGTTGAGCGCATTGTCGTTCATTGCTTCCTCCAATAACGTATCGATTGCTGCGATCATTTTGTCCGTCTGTTGGCGATGGGCAATAAGGCTCTCTCGCTGACGTTTGAGGTGCACAATCGCAGAGTCACCGGAATCAAGGAGCTCCTTGATATCCATCAATTTCATGCCCGTCGCACGATAAATAATGATTCTCTGCACGCGCGCACAGTCTTCAAGCGAGTAGAGCCGATAGTTTGACCAGCTTCGCCCCGAGGGCACGAGAAGCCCCTGTTCTTCCCAATGACGAAGCGTTCGCACAGTCAACGAAAAGTGCTTGGCTAGTTCGCCGACAGTGTAAAGAATTTCGTCGTTGTTCATGTCAATCATTGTGAAGCCTCACGTCACGTCATGGTCAAGTCGAATGCGCAGGAAATTGCAAAACTTCCACTTCACGAGGCCGCGGCCCCCAGAGCGGCACCACAAGCGGAAACCCCGCCCTGCCATAGCAGAACGGGGTTTCGCAGCCCATGACGGGCAAAAGTCTGAATGAATCAGACGGGGAAAGTCACTTAAGGGTGACCTTGCCGCCGGCCTCTTCGATCTCAGCCTTAGCCTTCTCGGCGTCTTCCTTCTTGGCGTTCTCGAAGATGGTCGAGGGGGCGCCGTCAACCAGGTCCTTGGCTTCCTTGAGGCCCAGGCCGGTCAGAGCCTTGACAGCCTTGACGACGGCGATCTTCTTGTCGCCTGCGGACTCGAGGACAACCTCGAACTCGTCCTTCTCTTCAGCTGCGGGAGCATCGCCTGCTGCAGGAGCAGCAACGGCAACGGCTGCGGGAGCAGCAGCGGTAACGTCGAAGGTCTCTTCGAAGAGCTTCACGAAATCGGAGAGCTCGATGAGGGACATTTCCTTGAAAGCTTCGATGAGCTCGTCGTTGGAGAGCTTAGCCATGATTGGCATCCTTTCGATTTTGGCCTGCTACGTGAGCAGATTGTGGATGTGATCGCAAAGGCGAGTGCCTTCGCGGGCCTGTCACGTCAGGCCGCTTCGCCCTGCTTTTCACGCAGAGCATCGATAGTGCGCACCGCCTTGGACGGAAGCGCGTTGAAGGCGTATGCCGCCTGAGAGATCTTCGCCTTGAGGGCGCCTGCAGCCTTGGCCAGCAGGACCTCGCGAGACTCGAGATCGGCAAGCTTCTTGACAGCCTCAGCGGAGAGCTGTGCGCCCTCCATAGCACCGGACTTCAGTACCAGCTGAGGATTCTCCTTGGCAAAATCACGCAGCGTCTTGGCAGCCTCAACGGGCTCACCGGTGACGAAAGCGATAGCGGTCGGGCCCTTCAGGTCAGCCTCGAGGAAATCGAGACCAACTTCGCGAGCCGCCAGGATCGCCAGCGTGTTCTTTGCCACGGCGTAGGTCGCATTGCCAGCCAGGCCGCGACGCAGCTGCTTGAGCTGGCCAACGGTCAGACCGCGGTACTCGGTCAGCAGGACAGCGTCGGCTGCGCGGAAACGCTCCACGAGCTCGGCAACTGCTGCCACCTTGTCGGACTTCGCCATGGTCCTCCTTTCAAAAATTCACCGCCGGACGCACGAAAAAGCCCGGCACGCAGGAAAGCGGCCGGGCTCAAATGAAACCCACTTCTCAAGAAGTCACTCACCTGCGTCGGAAGCTTTCGCACTTGGAATCCACCGAGGTGGATGACCGACGGTCTTCGGCAACGAGTAGCTTAACATGCATCGCGGTCGGGGTTCCAGCTTTGGACGTGTGGATCAGCACACGGTTCAATACACACGTCACGCATGGCCGGAGTCACTTTCCTCAGTATGACGTCTTATTCGAGTTCCCTATGAACCAAAGCAAAGGTCCCCACGAGCAATGCTCGTGGGGACCCACGTGAAACGACTATCTGCCGTTAACCTCTAGAGTGCTTCAGGAAGCATCCTCGGAGGTCAGGGCGCGAGTCTTGGTGGCATCCAGCGGAATACCAGGGCCCATGGTCGTGGCGACCGTAGCCTTGAGGATGTAACGGCCCTTTGCGGAAGCCGGCTTCATGCGCAGGATCTCCTCCAAGACGACAGCGTAGTTCTCGACCAGCTGCTCGGCGGTGAAGGAAGCCTTACCGACGATGAATGCCAGGTTCGAGTGCTTGTCGACACGGAACTCGATACGACCGCCCTTGATTTCCTTAACGGCCTTAGCGACATCCATGGTGACGGTGCCGGTCTTGGGGTTCGGCATGAGGCCACGGGGACCAAGCACGCGGCCCAGACGGCCAACCTTGCCCATCAGGTCGGGGGTTGCAACGGCGACATCGAAATCGGTGTAACCCTTGGCAACCTTCTCGATCAGCTCGTCGCCACCGACTTCGTCGGCTCCGGCGTCGATTGCTTCCTGTGCGCGCTCGCCAACGGCGAAGACCAAGACCCGGGAGGTCTTACCGGTGCCGTGCGGCAGGGAAACGGTGCCTCGGACCATCTGATCGGCCTTACGGGGATCAACACCCAGTCGCATAACAACCTCAACGGTTGAATCGAACTTGGTGACCGAGGTTTCCTTGGCCAAACGCATTGCGGCCAGGGGGCTGTACAGTTCGCCAGCGTGGATCTTCTCCGCCGCTGCGCGGTAGCTCTTAGAGCGCTTCGTCATTCTGCTTCTTCTCCTTGCAGGTGTGGGTGTCGGGCAGCGCCTGCCCTACCACGGAAATTAAAGGGTCAGTCCTGAACAGTGATGCCCATGGAACGTGCGGTGCCCGCGACGATCTTGGATGCAGCATCAATGTCGTTGGCGTTGAGGTCAACCATCTTGGCCTGAGCGATTTCGCGCACCTGGTCCATGGTGATCGATCCAACCTTGGCGGTGTTCGGAGTGCCCGAACCCTTTGCAACACCTGCAGCCTTCTTGATCATCTCGGAGGCCGGAGGGGTCTTCAGAACGAAGGTGAAGGAACGATCTTCATAAACGGTGATTTCAACCGGGACGATCGAACCGCGCTGCGACTCAGTTGCAGCGTTGTATGCCTTCGTGAATTCAACGATGTTCACGCCGTGCTGGCCCAGTGCAGGACCAACTGGCGGAGCCGGGGTCGCGGCGCCTGCAGCAATCTGCAGCTTAATGAGGCCGGTGACCTTCTTCTTCTTCGGTGCCATATTTCGGGTCTTTCTATTTCTTACTCAGCCGCGGAGACTACCGCGGCATACGTCCACGTGGGATCTGCAGGAAGAGCAACCTGCAGACAAAGTCCACCTAGACGCACGAATCTACATGATAACGCGATGTGGGTGACTCCCCAAGTCTAGGTGCTGCAGCTCACGCCGATCGAGAGATTAGCTGGCATTCACTGCATCAGCAGAAGGGGAGCACCCACGTGCGTTTCAGTGAATTTACTCTTCGATCTTTTCGACCTGATCGAAGGTGAGTTCCATGGGGGTCTCACGTTCGAAGATGGTCAGCAAGACCTTCAGGCGCTGAGTTTCAGGCATGATCTCGGAGATCACTGCGCTCATGGTGGCGAATGCACCATCGGTGACGGTGACGACCTCGCCAACCTCGAACTGAGTGTGAACTTCCTGAACGGGAGCAGGAGCGCTCTTTTCCTCAGCGGCAGCAGCCTCGAGTACGTTCGGGGTCAGCAGCATAACGACCTCGTCGATCGACAGCGGCACGGGATTATGCTGATCACCGACGAAGCCGGTAACCGCGGGAGTTTCCTTCACAACGCGGTAGGAATCTTCGTTGAAGTCCATGCAGACGATGACATATCCGGGGATGCGCACGCGACGAACACGCTTCTTCACATTGCCGCGGTACTCCATGACGTACTCATCGGGAACCTCAACCTGGAAGATCGACTCTTCCATGTTCTGGCTGGTGATGCGCTGCTCAAGGTTTGCCTTCACCTTGCGCTCGTGACCGGAGTAGGTGTGGATGACGTACCAGTCACCGGGAGACATGTAGAGCTCACGGCGCAGTTTCTCGATGGGATCATCCTCGCTCGAGGCCGCTTCCGCAGCTGCTTCCTCAACGCCAGCAATCGCTTCGCCTTCTTCAAGAGCTTCCTTGCGCTCTTCGGGGGCATCTTCAAGGCGCTCTTCGCGCTCATCCTCGCGCTGTGCAGCGGTTTCCAGCTCACCTTCGGGGGCGATTCCACCATCAAAAGTATCGGGTTCCTGGCCCTCGATCTTGTCCTGGCTCACGGGTTTTCCTCCTGTGGTTACCGCTTGCGCGGTGCTTCACGGCCGAGCCGTAGAAGAAACCCGCCTGCATTCCTGCGGGCGGGTCACGGTTTCAGCCAAATACGATGGAACCTAGTCTACCGAATAGGAAATCAAGAATTCCAGTGAAAGCCATAACTGCGGTAACAAACACAATCACAACGATGAAGTAGGTCCACGTCTCTGATCCGCTGGGATAAACAACTTTCTTCATCTCAGCGACAACCTGAGAGACAAAGATCACCATGCGCTTAAAGATATTCGGACGCTTTTCCTGGGTCTTCTCAGAGGAGGAGGCTTTACGAGAGCGCGTTGCGCTGCTCTTTGTACGATCCGCCTTGGGCGATTCGTCACGGCGAGCCTGGGATCCGCTCATCGTTCCTCCAATAGTTCTGCACCTAAGTGGCAGGGCAGGCGGGACTCGAACCCACAACCGCCGGTTTTGGAGACCGGTGCGCTACCAATTGCGCCACTGCCCTACTGCAACTCTTTAAAAAGTGTTGCCTGGTTGAGTTTAGGGGAGAACGCCTCCCATGTCCAACTCATCCGCGTGAGAATCCCCCGCTGAAGCTCAAATTGTGACTCAGACCAATAAATCACTGCGGCCATGTCACAATACTGATGTGGAAACTCAATCAGCTTCGCGCATCTCAACGCGCTTCGCCAATATCACCCCATCCGCAACCCTTGCCGTCGACGCCAAGGCTAAAGCGCTCAAGGCTCAGGGGCGCCCCGTCGTTGGTTTCGGTGCGGGCGAACCTGATTTCGCAACCCCCGATTACATTGTCGAGGCGGCGCTCGAAGCAGCACGCAACCCCGCGATGTACCGCTACACTCCGGCCTCGGGACTTCCTGCACTCAAGGAAGCAATCGCGCACAAGACTCTTCGCGATTCCGGATACGAGGTCAGCCCCGACCAAGTTTTGGTGACCAACGGCGGAAAGCAAGCGGTTTTTCAGGCATTCGCCTCGCTACTGAACCCCGGAGACGAGGCTATCCTCCCCACCCCCTACTGGACCACCTACCCCGAGGTCATCAAACTCGCGGGCGCAACCCCGGTGGAAGTTTTCGCGGGTGCCGATCAGGACTACAAGGTCACCGTTGACCAGCTCGAGGCCGCACGTACCCCTCGCACAAAGCTTCTTCTTCTGTGCTCGCCCTCGAACCCAACGGGTGCTGTTTATACTCCCGCTGAGCTGACGACGATCGGTCAGTGGGCTCTCAAGCACGGCGTATGGGTGATCACCGACGAGATCTACGAGCACCTGCTCTACGACGGTGCACAAAGCGCACACATCGTCAAGCTCGTCCCCGAACTTGCCGACCAGACCATCGTGTTGAACGGTGTCGCAAAGACCTATGCGATGACCGGTTGGCGTGTGGGCTGGATGATCGGGCCTCGCGACGTGATCCGTGCAGCAACCTCCTTCCAATCGCACCTGACGTCGAATGTCAACAACATTGCTCAGTGCGCAGCAATCGCTGCTCTTAATGGGCCACTGGATGTCGTTGAACATATGCGTCAGGCATTCGATCGACGTCGCCAGACCATGGTGAAGATGCTTCGCGAAATCGACGGACTTCAGGTTCCCACACCGAAGGGCGCCTTCTACGCCTACCCGGCAGTCAAGGATCTTCTTGGGCGAGAAATTCGCGGGAAGGTCCCAACCACTTCCGCTGAATTGGCCGACCTGATCTTGGATGAGGTCGAGGTCGCAGTCGTTCCCGGCGAGGCCTTCGGCCCCTCTGGTTTCATTCGCCTGTCTTACGCCTTGGCAGACGAGGACCTTGTTGAGGGCGTGGGACGAATTCAGGAACTTCTGGCAGAAGCTCACTGATACAGCTGAATCAAAATTCCAATACACCCGGGCGGTAGCGACACAGTGCCACCACCCGGGTTTTCTTACTCCGCGTCAATAAATACCCCGATAGCGCTATCCAAAATGGAGCTTGAGCTGTCACAATTGACATATGGACCTTTCGACGCTGCGAACACACCTCGACCAACCCAATGGACACGTCCTTGTCGCCCACGGTTATGGTGAACATTCGGGACGTTTCGAAAGGCTGGTCAATGCGTTTCTTCAGGCTGGCTACGATGTGTCAACCTACGACCACTACGGTCATGGCACTTCTCCCGGTCCTCGCGCCCAGGTCGATGTCGGTCTGCTGATCAAGGACCACATCAGCGCACGTCAACAGGCTCTTCACAATTCACGCTGCGATGAATTGATCCTTTTTGGGCACTCGATGGGTGGTTTAATTACCGCTGCTTCTGCACTGATCTACCGCAAGCATCTGCGCTGCATGGTCCTCACCGGGCCCGCTTTCATTCCACTCCCCCAGCTTCCTCTGCCTGTGGTTGAGGGCCTTGGGAAACTGGCTCGCTATCTGCCGGGAGTACAGATTCCGGCGGCACAGTCCACTCCCGAACACTCCTTGCTTTCGCGCGATCCCAGCGTCCAAGAAGCTTTCGACGCCGATCCCCTCAACTACCACGGCGCTCCCCCGCTTCTGACGGCCTCGACCATGGTGATTCAGGGCAAGAAGGCACTTGATCATGCGGATCGCCTGACCTGCCCCACGCTGATCTTCCACGGCAGCGCCGATGAGCTGACCTCGCCGGAGGGCTCTGCAGAGTTTGTTGAGCGTGTACGTGATGCACATCCCGACGCAGATATTCACCTGCGGATCATCGACGGGGCATGCCACGAAGTCTTAAATGAGCCCGAGAAGGATATGGTCCTACGTGACCTGCTCCTGTGGGTCGAGAGGCACTGATGGCGTCGACGTCTAATCCTCGCCAGCCTTCTCTTACCGTTCCAGCACCGACTCCCCCGGGGCGACGACCGCTGTCCGCACTCCCCAAAGCGCATCTTCACCTGCACTTCACAGGTGCGATGCGCCCACAGACGCTGGTGGATATGGCGCAGGAAAAAGGCACGCGCCTTCCTCCTCACCTGTTGGACTTGGATCCCTTAACCGTGCCCGCAGACGCCCGCGGATGGTTCCGTTTCCAGCGTTCCTACGATGCCGCTCGAGCTTTGGTGCGTTCCCAAGCCGCGATGCGACGAATCGTTGCCGAGGCCGCGGAAGATGATGCGGCCGAAGGCTCGCGTCGCCTCGAGATGCAGGTTGACCCCACGTCTTACGCGCCCTGGGTTGGCGGGATTACTCCCGCTTTGGAGATCATCATTGACGAGGCGATCGCTGCGGGGAAGCGCACGGGCGTTGAAGTTGCATTGATCGTTGCGGCCTCGCGAATTCGCCATCCTCTTGATGCGCGCACGCTTGCTCGTCTGGCGGTTCAGTATGCCGGTGATGGGCCCGGACAGGTTGTGGGCTTTGGTCTGTCCAATGATGAGCGCGTTGGTGATACCTCGGCTTTTGCTCCTGCCTTCCGCATTGCCCGTGATGGCGGTTTGGCCTCGGTTCCCCACGGCGGCGAACTTTTGGGACCGGAATCGGTGATGAATGTTGTTTCAGCCCTGCACCCGACGCGTTTGGGGCACGGCGTGCGCACCAGTGAAGATCCCGATTTGCTGCGGCGTTTGATTGACCAGGATATTTCTTTCGAAGTATGTCCGACCTCGAATATTCACCTGGGGGTCTTCCCAGATTTTGCATCTGTTCCACTCATGCGCTTTATCGAGGCCGGCGCGCGCGTTGCTCTCTCGGCTGACGACCCCTTGTTATTCCATTCGCGTGTGGTTGCCCAGTACGAGGCTGCGCGTGATGTTTTCAGGCTTTCTGACGCGCAGCTGGCAGATTTGGCCCGTCAGTCGATTGATGCTTCTTTGGCCAGCGAGGCATCGAAACGCGTGTGGCGAGCGGAAATTGATCAGTGGCTTGCGGCTCCGCCCGCAGCCTAAGTATCTCTCTTCACCAATAGTGCATCCGTGCACTATCATGCCCTTATGACGCGTTTTAATCGGGAGCACGCACCATTGCTTGTACGCGAAGCGCGCACTGATGCTTCACTGACACAGGCTGAACTAGCGGGGATGACCGGGATGAGCCAGTCAACCCTTGCACAAATCGAAGCTGGGAAACGTGCGGTATCCGCCGAGCTTTTAGAGAAAATTCTTCGCGCTGCCGACTATCGCCCCTCCATCCCTTTATCCCGCTACGCTCCCTCTATCAGCCGCTATGCCACGGAACAAGGACTAGAATCCCTCCGAGTATTTGGCTCCGTCGCTCAGGGGACGGACGGTTTTGAATCGGATATCGATCTGATCGGTACACCCACCCGCGAGCTGTCACTGTTCGAGCTGGCAGATATCGCCTCGTTTACAAGCGAACTCACGGGATTCCCTACCAAAGTCCACGCGGATACACACGTACCCGAAGACCTGCGGAACATCATTGACGAGGCGGTACCACTGAGCGACCCTGCGTCTTTCATGCCTCAGCCACGCGCGGCAAAGAGACAAACACTGAGCTTCGACGTTGATAACTTCTTACGTGAGCTTGACGTTATCGCCCGACGCATCGAGCGGGTTGCTGGGGTCCCCGCCGAGACCTTGACCAGCGATTACCCCGAATATGACTCCGCGTGCATGGTGATCATCCGATTGGCAGGTTTCCTGGAGCGTGACGAATACGCGCCATACATGGACACCCTCACCTCAGTCGAGAAGCGCGCGCTGCGGACGGCTCGGAACATCGCGGCGCATCCGGGGTACCAAAGCATGGATGACAAACTTCTGTGGACGGCCGTTACCCGCAATGTTCCCGATATGATCGAACGCCTGCGCAGTGCAGTTCAAGCAGATAGATGACAGCCTCTCGGGCAAATCATTTGCCTGCTCGCAAGGTTGACGAAGATCCGCTCTACCACTCAATACCGATGGCAACAGGCTCAGGAACAAGAGTCACACCATAGGCGTCAAACACGCGTCCGCGCACAGCACGCGCCAAGGCTTCGATATCTGCACCGCTTGCGCCCCCGCGGTTCGTCAGCGCGAGCACGTGCTTGGTGGACAGGGACGCGCGCGGCGGGTCTCCGGCCTCGGAAAGATGGAAGCCCTTGGGGCAGCCCGCGTGGTCAATGAGCCAAGCGGCGCTGGTTTTCACCAGTCCCTCCCCCGCCGGGAAACGAGGCGCCTCTTCGGGGAGCGCCGCAGCTGCTGCCTCGGGAAGGATGGGGTTGGTGAAGAAAGATCCCGCGCTCCACGTATCGTGGTCCTCGGGGTTTAAGACCATTCCCTTCCCCGCGCGCAGCTCAAGGACGGTCGAGCGGACCAAGGATGCCTCGGCACGCTCCCCAGCGTTCACTCCGAGGCGCCGCGCGAGTTCGGAGTACATGACAGGCGCACTCAAGGATGAGCGTTCAAGGTGGAAGTCGACGCTCAACACGACCCAACGCCCCGTCGGCCCCCAGACGCGGCCGGGAAGACCGGGCTGACCAATGCTGTGCTTGATCGCGGAGGAACGGTAGGCAAAACCAAGTTCGGAGGGAAGCAGCCGGACGATGCGCTGTTCGAAGCGGTCGTAGGCCTCGACACTGTGAATCGTTTCAGCAACCTCGTGTCCGTAGGCGCCCACGTTCTGTACCGGGGATGCCCCCGCACTTCCGGGGATCCCCGACAAGGCCTCGATACCGGACAAGTGTTCTTCGACGGTCCACGCAACAAAGTCATCCCAGATCGTGCCGGCCCACACGCGGACGATCACCCAGTCAGCCCCGCCCTCTTCAATGACGCGAGCGATTTGTGCACCCGGACGCACAGCGATGACTGTTCCATCAAATGGAGCATCGGATGCAAGCAGATTCGATCCGCCGCCCAAAACTAGAAGCTGGCGCTGCTCCTCATCAGCCGTGCGAACGGCAGCAACCAATTCCTCACTGGAAGCCACGCGAACAAGGCGAGAAACCTCTCCGCCCACGCGAAAGGTCGTCAATTCAGCAAGAGTCGTCATAACTCAAGATTAATCGTCAAGGGGTGCAACGGCTCGCACACGCCCCCGCTGGTCCGGAACCTGACCGGCCAAAACGATCGCCAGAAGCACGGGAAGAACGACGAAGGCAAGCGCGCGGTGGTATCCGACATGATCTGCGATCAAGCCCAAAACCGGCGGTCCAATGAGCGCCGAACCATAATTCACCGTCGAGAGCACCGAGACACGAGCCGGAGTCATGACGGGATCAACGCTGAGTGCGGAAATACCCAGCGGGAAGACCAAAGAAGCGCCAATACCCCACAGTGCGATGCCAATAATCGCCAAAATATGATGCGGAGCGAAAGCAACAAGCAGTAAGCCGACAACCGCACAGCTCATGGTGAATCGCAGCAAATGCGGCGCACCAAAACGCCTTTCCAAACGCGGCGAAGCAAAACGCATCAGCGTCATCATGAGCAAGAAGAATGCGAAGATCGCCGACGCAGAAGAAGTCGCGAAGCCATAGCCATCGACCATCGACAGGTTCAGCCAGTCGTTGGAGGCGCCTTCCATCAAGCCACCACTCATCACCATGAGTGCGATCAGGACCGTGCGACGCTCGCGCCATGCCAAGCAGGTCAGTCCCTTCTTCGCATTGTTTCCCGAGGCCTCGTCCCCTTCGCCCAGGGATCTTTCCTTCGCGGATTCAAGAGTGGCGACCTCATCTTGACTGAGGTAGAAACCGACAGCGATGCCACAGGCCATAAGCTCAAGTGCCGCCAGGCCGAAAAGGTGAGCCGCAACAGGAAGTCCCGCGCGTGCGGCAAGCGCGCCTACAAGCGCACCGCCGAGCATACCCACGGCATACATCGCCTGAATGACGGGAACAACCAAGCGCCGCACAGCAGCTTGTACAAGGCCGGCCTCGATGTTCATGCTCGAGCCCCACAGACCCGTTCCCGCAGACATCAAGACCAAAGATGCCGTGAAGACAGGAAGGGATTCCATCAGGGTTCCACTTGCTGCACCAGCAATGCCTAATGCCCAAACGAATACGCCTATTCGCCCAGCCCACCGCGCGCCGATCTTCATGACGATCGGACCCGAAGTGGGCAGGGTCAACAAAGAACCCAGCGAAGCAATCAGCAGCATCATGCCGATTGTGCCCGGGGTCAGTCCCAGATGATCGCGCACATCAGGCAGACGTGAAAGCCACGCCGAGGTTGCAGAACCAAGGCCCGCGTAGACCACGAAGGTCGCACGAAGAGCACTATGCGCACGCGATAAGGGAATAGACATGGTTCGAAATTTTACTCGCTGAAAGGCCCGTGGTTAAATGCCCAAAAAAGAGGTGTCCGTGTGAATTAGCTCCACACGGACACCGATTAAAATTCGGGAATAACGTCAGTTTTCGACTGCGGCCTTAAACCAACCCGTTACCGACGTCGGGTGAGTAATTGCGGTGCCCACGATCACTGCGAACGCACCGAGCTTCATGGCAGCTGCTGCATGTTCCGGAGTGTGAATACGCCCTTCGCAGATCACGGGAACATTCGGGAATGCCTGAACCGTCTGCTGGAGAAGCTCCAAATCGGGGCCATCGGTCTTCGGGCGATCACCGGTGTAGCCGGCAAGGGTGGTCGAGACGATATCGACACCGGCATCAACTGCGCGCTGTGCATCGTCAAAAGAACCGCAGTCAGCCATGACCAGAGTCTCTTCTTCGCGAAGAGCTGCAACGGTTTCGGCAAAACTACGACCATCAAGACGCGGGCGACCGGTCGCATCTAGGGCGACAATATCGGCCCCAGCCATCACGCACGCGCGAGCATGGCGAAGCGAGGGAGTGATGTAGACGCCTTCGTGGCCTTCTTTCCACAAACCAATGACGGGTACATCCACGCGTCCCTTGATTGCGGAAATATCAGACAACCCTTGGCAGCGAATTGCCGCGGCTCCACCGATTTCGGCAGCGCGCGCAATCTGCGCCATGGTTTCGGGGTGCCGCATGGGCTCTCCGGGGTAAGCCTGAACGGAAACAATGAGCTTCCCCTTCAGGCCGGCAATAAGCGGATGCATGGTTTCTCCTATGCGTTGAGGAAGAATGAAACGGCTCCGAGCAGCGGCGCATCACCGCCCAGGGAACCAATGAGGATCGGTGTATCGGCAACGGGAGTCATCGCGCTGGCCGCGAAACCTTCACGTAGGCCATCCCACCAGATATCTCCCGAACGAGTCATCGAACCGGAAATAATGACCGCTGCCGGGTCCACGCAGTTGACCAGCGAGGCCGTGGCCTCACCCAGTGCGTACGCGGAGCGCGAGAAGCAGGCTTGTGCAAGAGGGTCACCAGAATCGGCGAGTTCTTGCAGCGCGCGACCGCCATCAACTTCGGGAGCATCTTGAGGACGCAGCGAGTTGTACCAAGCCGTAATTCCTGACCCTGAACAGAATGCCTCGATGTGTCCAAGTCGGCCGCAGGAGCACAACATATCGGGGGCAAAGTGGTGATGGATGTGGCCGACATGCCCAGCGATCCCTCGGGAACCAAAAGTGACATGGCCATCTTCAACCAGAGCACCACCAATTCCCGTACCTACTGCGATCGAAAGGACTGAGGAATAGGGGCGTCCGGCTCCCAAGGTTGCTTCGCCCAAGCCGTGTGCGTGGACGTCGTTAAGGACGCGCACAGGAAGTCCCGTGCGCTGCGCAACGAGCTTCCCCAGAGGGGTTCCTCCCCACCCGGGCATGATGTCGGTTGCCGAGACAATCATTCCTTCGACCGGGTCAACAACCCCAGCAGAAGCAATTGCGACGCCCGAGGCCTCGGGGTGAGCTTCCTTGAGAGACGAGGCCAGCGAGCAGATTCGCTCGGCGACGTCGGCTCCCCCGCGGGAAGCCTCAGTAGGAATTGAGCCGCGCTCAACAACCGTAGAGTTTTGTCCAACTTCGACAATGCCCCAACCGACTTTGGTTCCGCCGATATCAAGGGCGAGGAGCGTAGTCATGAAAGTTCTCCACTAAAGAACGGATGAAAATGGTAATCAGCGAGGCCAAGGCGGGCGCACGCTCGCGCGTACGCGAGAGGAGGACCACCTCAGCCTCGCTGATGATCAGGAAAGCAAGCCAGCTTCGCGCAGGACGGAAGCAACGTGCTCGACGTTGTCACCTTCGAGGGCGCCGACAGGACGCGGCATCTCGTTGGAATCAAAGACACCCAGAAGCTGCAGAGCAGTCTTGAAGGCACCAACGCCAGCGCCGAAGCCCTGAACGCCCTTCACCAGAACAATGCGCATGAGGTCCGCAAGGCGGTCCTGCTCGGCGCGCACGGCTTCCCAGTCACCGCGCTCGAAAGCCTGCCACTGACGGACGTAGCCATCGGGGTCGACATTGGCCAAGCCGGGGACCGAGCCATCTGCGCCCGACATGTAAGCACCGTCGACAACCACTTCGTGGCCGGTCAGCAGCTGAAGCGGGTGGCCAGCGGCCTTGTTCGCACGGGACAGCCAGCGGAAGCCCACATCGTCACCGGAAGAATCCTTAACGCCGTCAAGAACGCCTTCCTTACCCAAGCGAAGAACAAGATCATTCTGCAGCTTCGTGTGGACACAGACGGGAATGTCGTAGGCCCACAGCTCAAGATTGGTGTTCTCCTTGAGGATGCGGAAGTGCTTTTCGATCTCTGCCTGGCCGCCCAGTGCATAGAAGGGAGCGGTTGCAACGACGCCCAGAGCTCCACCGATTTCCTCAACTGCCTTGATGTTCTCAATGACACGCTCGGTTTCGGTATCGATCACACCAACTAGCAGCGGAACGCGGCCGTCAACAATACGAACAACCTCGCGCTGGATCTGCTGACGACGCTCGGAGGTCGAGAATGCAACCTCACCGGTCGAGCCGGAGACGAAGAGGCCGTTCAGCCCCGCACCAATCATGCGGTTGATGTGACGCTCCAGCGAGGCAACGTCCAGCTCGCCGTTCTTTAGCGGGATAGCCAACGGCGGGACAACGCCGCGAATCTGTGAACTCATTAGTTCTCTCCTCCGAGTGTTGGATGCAGCAGCGAGGGCGCAGCCCCCAGGAGCTTGCGGGTGTAGGGATCTTTCGGGGACGCCAGCAATTCAGCTGCCGGTCCCTCTTCAACGACCTTTCCGCCATTCATCACGGCGATCCGGTCAGAAACGTAACGAACAGTTTGAATATCGTGCGAGATGAAGACCATCGCCAAGCCCAGTTCCTTCTTCAGGTCCGTGAGCAGGTTGAGGATCTGAGCGCGAACCGAGACATCCAGAGCACTGGTCGGTTCGTCAGCGATGATCGCATCGGGGCCGATGGACAGGGCTCGGGCGATTGCCACACGTTGACGCTGACCACCGGAGAGCTGACCGGGGAGCGCATCCAAGGCGCTCGAGGGCAAACCCACGAAGGAGATCAGTTCGCGAACACGCTTGGCGCGCGAGGCCTCGTCACCAATCTTGTGCACACGCAGCGGATCAGCAAGCTGATCAGCAACGTGCATACGCGGGTTGAGAGCGGTTGCGGGGTCTTGGAAGACCACGGAAACAACACGCCCGATACGCCTGCGCGCATCCGCACCGCGCTTGGTGACTTCCTCACCGTTGAAGAACACTTGGCCCTTCGTTGGCATCTGCAGGCCGCACATAACATTTGCAGTCGTGGACTTACCGCAGCCGGATTCACCGACGATACCCAGAGTCTGTCCACGCTCAATACGCATGTTGACACCACGAACCGCGTGCACCTTGTTCGGCTTGAACAGCGATCCGGTACGGGAGTTGAAGGTCACCTCAACGTCTTTGAGCTCGATGATCGGAGTTTCAGTACTCATCAGTTTTCCTCCTGACCTTCTTCAATGACGACGGTCTCGCTGGAGACAAGGACCTCTTCGCGAGGCGGCAGTGCCGCATACACGTGCTCGGGGCCCACCTCGGTGAGGACCGGGCGAATATCGAGGCCGTAGTCGGGGTGCGAGGAACGCGGGGCGAAGCGGTCGCCGATCGGGAAGTCCCGAGGCGAGGGTACGGTCCCGGGGACCTGGTGCAGACGTCCGGAGCCGGACTCGATGGAAAGGACTGCGCCCAGCAGGCCGCGGGTGTACTCGTGGGTCGGGTGAGTGAGCAGTTCCTGAGTGGGAGCTTGCTCGATGACCTGACCGGCGTACATGACGGTGATGTTGTGGGCAACCTCTGCGACAAGAGCCAGGTCGTGGGAGACGAAGATCATTGCGAATCCCAGCTTCTCACGCAACTCGTTGAGCAGGTCGATGACCTGCTTTTGAACGGTCACGTCCAGAGCGGTGGTCGGTTCGTCAGCAATGATGAGCTTCGGGTCGCGGGTCAGTGCCATTGCGATCAGAACTCGCTGACGCTGGCCGCCGGAAAGCTCGTGCGGGTAGGACTCAAGGGTGCGCTTGGGATCCAGGCCCACCAGCTCAAGGAGTTCTTCTGCAGTGCGGGTTCCGCCGCGCTTGGTCAGCTGCTTCATCTGTGCCTTGATGAGCATGGCCGGGTTGAGCGAGGAGAGAGCATCCTGGTAGATCATTGCCATCTCGTGGCCCAGAAGCGCACGACGCTCTTCATGCTTCATCTCCAGCAAGTTCTTACCTTCGTAGAGGATCTCACCGGTGATCTCTGCCTTCGGGTCAATGAGGCCCATAATGGTCAGTGCCGTAATGGACTTACCACATCCGGACTCACCGACGAGGCCCATGGTCTCGCCGCGGCGTACCTTGAAGGACACGTGATCGACGACATTGACATCGCCGTGACGCTCGAACTTGATGCACAGGTCCTTGACCTCTAGCAGAGGTGCTTCGTGCGAAGTAGAGACAAAACGATCGTGACGCTTGCCTTCGACAACTTCCAGATCGTCCAGGCGCTGCTGCAATGACTCGGCCTGCTCGGCGTAGGCGCGGCGAGGATCGAGAAGGATGCGGTCGGCTTCGCGCTCAGAGTTCTTATCAACCTGGGCAACAGCTGCCGTGGAGGGAGCCGCGACCATGGCATCGGTGATGCCTTCGGAGAGGATGTTCAAGCACAACACGGTGATCATGATGAACAAACCGGGGAAGAAGGCGGTCCACCAGTAGCCCAGCAGGACCGAGAGGTTGGACGAAGCCTCGGACAAGATATTGCCCCAGGTGGGAACCATGGTTGGAGGAAGGCCTGAACCGATGAAGGTCAGCGAGGCCTCGAGGATGATCGCATCTGCGACCAAGACCGTGGCGAAGACCAAAACCGGAGCAGCAGTGTTACGCATGACGTGCTTGATGAGGATCCACGGTGCACGGGCACCGGAGACGATCACTGCACGCACGTAGTCTTCACCGTATGCGGCCATCACGTTTGCGCGAACAATACGTGCCAGCTGCGGGATGTAGACGAATGCGATCGAGAAGATAATGACGAAGACAATGCCCATCTTGTTGTCGGACTGGGAAAGTGTGCGTCCGAAGACCAGAACCGTAACGGCCGCCATTGCGATACCGGGGACAGCCATGATGATGTCTAGGATGCGCATGATGGTCTCGGAGATGGCCTTGCGCGTCACAGCTGCGATCGATCCGATGATTGCGCCGAAGAAGAGCGCGATCACGGTTGAGCAAAGACCGATAAGCAGTGAGTAGCGCCCACCGAAGAGGACACGAGACAGAATGTCTCGGCCCGCATAGTCAGTACCGAAGAGGTGAGCCGAAGACGGCCCCTGCGACGGCCTATCAATGAATTCGGGCGAATAGGGCGCCACGAAGGGCGCGAGGATTGATACAAGAACGATCAGCGCCAAAACACCGATTGCGATCTTGGATCCCAAAGACATCGCACTGATGCGTGAGAAATGCGCACCCTTCGCGGTGACCTTTGCGAGTTTTGCTTTTTGGTTCATGACTCACACCGACCTAATACGCGGGTTGATGAGCAGGTAGAGCATGTCAACAAGGATGTTGACGATGATGAAGGTGATTGCGACGACCAAGGCGCCACCCTGCACCAGGGTCACCCAGTTCTGTTGGATGCCCTGGAGGAGCACGAGCTTACCCATGCCATCAATGGCAAAGATGATTTCAATGACGACGGCACCACCCATGAGGTAGCCGATACGCAGACCCAGAACAGTCACAGGAGTGATGAGGGCGTTGCGCAAGACGTTGCGGGCAACGACGACATGCTTGGGAATGCCTGCGCCAATTGCGGTACGAACGTAGTCGCGGTCGAGTTCCTCAACCATCGAGGTACGCACGACGCGGGTCATTTGGCCGATCACAGGAACAGCCAATGCGATGGCGGGAAGAAGTAATCGAAGGAACCAACCCAAGGGATCGACGCTGAATGCAGGAATAGGACCGGAAACCGGGATGGAACCACCGACGAAAGCCAAGACCAGCAGCGCTGCCAGCCAGAAGGAAGGGGTACCAATGCAGATAACCGAGATCACGCGGATCAGCTGATCAGGCCAGCGATCGCGGTAGAGCGCGGCGATGACTCCGAGGGGGAAAGCGATAACGACTGCGAACAACAGACCCAAGAAGGTGAGCTGAAGAGTGACAGGCAGCGCCTGTGCGACCAGATCACTCACGTGGTACTCCGTGCCAGTTGCATACAGACCGAGGTCACCGTGAAGCATGTTCCACAGATACGTTCCGTATTGGATGAAGAAGGGCTCGTTGAGTCCGCGTTCAACGCGGTACGCTTCGAGAGCTTCGGGAGTGGCTGTCTCACCCAGTGCCGAGTAGGCGGGGTCAATGGGAGACAGCGACATGATGAAGAAGACGAGGAATGACACGCCGACCACCATGATCGGCAGCGCCACCAGTCGTCGCGCGATAAGGCGCAGAAGGTTATTCACTGCTAGACCTCCATGTCAAGCGGAATTGAGCAAAATAAAGGAGGGGTGGGGTCCCACTGTGGCTAGAGCCTCAGGGCGAGCATCCCACCCCTCCTTTCTGTGAAGCCTCGAAGGGCTTACTTTGCGCTTACTCCAAGCAGCTGCAGGCTGGTGGCGGAAATTGCCTTGAAGCCATCGACCTTCTTGGGGTTAGATGCGGTAATCATGTTGCGGAAGACCAGCGGGTAGATCACGCTCTGCTCGGCGAGCAGATCCTGAACCTCGCCCCACTTAGCCTTGGCAGCGTCACCGTCAAGCTGAACAGCCTCGTCCATTAGGCCCTGCAGCTTCTTGAAGGAATCGGGATCCGAAACCTGCCAGCCGTCGCGTTTCTTGGTCCACACGTTGTCGCCGTTCCACCAAGAAACGATGATGCCGGGGTCGACACCGAAGACCGAGGGGTCACCGGGAGCCAGGACGACATCGTAGGTCGGGTTGTCAACGTCGGTCACGGTCGAGTAGAGAGCCGAGGAAGCCATCTGCTGGTGGTTGACCTTCAGGCCCAGTGCCTCGAGATCGGACTTGATCTGGGGAACCAGGGAGAGAACCCACGGGTGGTCGGTCGTCACCAGGTTGACCGTTAGACCGGAAGCACCGGCATCGGCGAGCAGCTTCTTGGCTGCATCCTTGTCGTAGGACAGGTCGGTTGCGGGCTTCTTGTAGGACGGGTTTGCTTCGGGCAGGAAGGACTTAGCTTCCACAGCCTGACCGTTCAGAGCCGAAGAGATCAGCTTCTGCTTGTCGATGGCCTTGAGGAATGCGCGACGCACCTCAGGCTTGTTGAAAGGAGCCTTCTGGGTGTTGAACATCATGAAGGGATTGCCGTAGCCGGGCTTGGATTCGACGTTCCAGCCTGCTGCCTTGAGCTGATCCTGCGCTGCGGCGGGAACGGCTTCCATGATGTCAATGCTGCCACCGAGAGCAGCGGAGAGGCGTGCTGCGTCGTCCTTGAGGGCGCTCCACTTGAGGGTGGCTGCCTTCGCAGGGGTCTTGCCGTTGTAGTGTTCGTTGGGAACAGCGGTGACCTCAGTGGCCGAGATGTTGTCGTACTTGTAGGGGCCGGTGCCAACGGGCTTGGCCTTGAGTGCGTCTTCGCTCATGGTCGAGGGAACGACGTGAACGTTGACGAAGCGCTCCTTCAGGTTGGAGAAGGGGTACTTGAGCTTAACAGTGATGGTCTTGTCATCCTTCGCGGAAACGGAATCCACGAAGGTGAAGAACTGACGGAAGATGGACTTGTCGCCAGTGGTGCGCTCGTAGGAGCTCACGACATCTGCTGCCTTGACATCCGTGCCGTCAGAGAACTTGGCTCCGTCGCGCAGGGCGATCTCGTACTCGGTGTCGGAGACCTTCACGGGGTCACCGGCAGCCAGCGCGGGACTGACCGAGTAGTCGGACATGTCGAAGCGGTACAGGCCTTCGAGGACCTGCCAGTTTGCGCCCATGCCGAGTGCCGAAGTGGTGATCGGGCTGTAGTCAGTCGTCTCGTAGGCGGAACCAACGGTGATGGTGCCCTTGGGTGCACCTGAATCTGAACTACTGCTGCTGGTTGATGTTGAAGTGGACGATCCGCCACCGCATGCGGTCAGGACCATGGTAGCCGCTGCTGCCATTGCAGCACCGGTTGTGAAGTGCTTGCGCATACGCATATTCTCGCTCCTCATCTTCGAGAAATGGGATGTGCGGGCCGTTTATCACGTCCGCTGAAGCAAGCATATGTTGTCTGACAAATGTCCGCAAGATATTCAGATAACAATTTCATACACCCCTTGCAATCTGCCCCACAGAGCACAGAAACTCTAGGACACGAGCTCAGTCATAGAAAGCACTACGTCCCACAGGCTACGGTCCCGTTCAAACACAACAACAACCTCGTCACCACGAACGCAGACGTCGCTATACCCAAACTCTCCCCCACCCAAGGCAGCAAGGGCCTCGGCGCGCACACTCCCCTCCCAAGGAGGGGTCAAGCGCAAAACGCTACCCGCACGACGCGAACTGAGCGAATGCGGGTGAATAAAGAAATCCGCAAGCTGTTTCGCATTGCACCCCGGGTCCTCGCAATCCCACAATTGCCCGCCGTTCCAGCTATGCCCATCCCCCCATGCAAGATAACGAGCTCCCGAGCCTCGACCTTCAAATCCTTGCAGACGACAATTGGCAACAAGCCGCCCATCCCAAAGCGCCAGCGTCGTCTCATCAAGAAGAACGCCTTGAGGACCAACCAGGGGATCAGAAAGCCACTGAATCTCCCCGCCACGAACGGCAACGACCTGCACATGAGTGCGATTACCCACTCGTACAACGTAGGGAAGAAGAACTGCTCCCTGCCACGTCACAGTCGAACCAGAAGTCGCAAAGAGCGCATCAGCGCCCGTGCGAGAGTAGAGCTCATCCGCCAGATCGCGCACTTGCAGGTCCTCCGGACCACTCCCCCACGCAAGGATCGCTTGGAGATGCTCAGCATCGGCACGCGAATCCATGTATCCCACTCGACCACGAGTCGAAGCGCAGGCCAAGTGTAGAAGACCGTCACCATCGATCCCCACACATGCATCAGAGGTAATCGCAGGAAGGGTAAGAGGAAGATCGCGCGGAGCACTCCACCTTGACGCATTGTCACCTTCGGCTGGGAACGTGCGCTCCACCCAACGAATTCGATTCGGGTTGGGAAGGTCCGAGGCCATCGTCAGCCCATTAAAGTCCGATCCTTTTCCCGAGGCCGGGGCTGGCCGCTCGTCATAAAAGAGAAGCATGCGTCCGTTGGGAAGCAGCGTGAGGGCGGGAATACGAGCCTCGCCCCTTTCAAGCGGCGCGACAATCTGACGACAATCCGTGCGGGCATTCATGGGGACAACCCTACCGGAAAAGTAGATACAGATAACAAAAATCCCCGAGGACCTTGCGTTCCTCGGGGTTTAGCGCGACGCCGTCAGCGGGTCTCGCGGTGAAGCGTAGACTTGCGGCAACGCGGGCAGTACTTCTGCAGTTCAAGACGATCCGGCGTGTTACGACGGTTCTTCTTGGTGATGTAGTTGCGCTCCTTGCACTCCGAGCATGCCAGAGTGATCTTGGGGCGAACGTCCTGAGACTTGCTTGCCACGGTGATTCCCCTTTTGCTATTGCTTATGTCGGCGTGCGACTCTGTTGGTCTGGTAGCGGGGGCGGGGCTCGAACCCGCGACCTCACGATTATGAGTCGTGCGCTCTGACCAGCTGAGCTACCCCGCCGCAGCGGCTGCGGTCGAAACCGCGACCTGAGCCCCGAAAGGGAATCGAACCCTTGACCTTCTCCTTACCATGGAGACGCTCTGCCGACTGAGCTATCGGGGCAACGCCGAGAAGCCTAACCCATAACCGAACTGCGAAGCAATTCCTGTCAGTGAGAATGACATCACAACGAGTCTCTACGAGACTGTGGCAGGTGAGGGATTCGAACCCCCGAAGCACGAAGCGTCTGATTTACAGTCAGATCCATTTGGCCGCTCTGGAAACCTGCCATGCGTCGAAAAAATCGGTGCTGTGGAAGAATAGCAGAATGAACGGGTCGCGCGCCAATCAGAGCGACCCAAGTGCGCCATAGAGCACAAAGAGAGGATGGTCATGGCCGATTCATCATTTGACATTGTTTCCAAATTAGACCGCCAAGAAGTCGACAATGCGGTCAATCAAGCCGCAAAAGAAGTATCAACGCGCTACGACTTCCGCGGCGTTGATGCCTCGATCCGCCTGAGCGGAGACGCAATCGAGATGGAAGCCAATACTCCCGAACGCGTCATGGCCATCGTCGATGTTCTCCAGACCAAGCTCATTCGCCGAGGAGTGTCCCTGAAAGCTCTTGATCTCAAGGATCGCGAGCCGAAGGCATCGGGCAAGATCTACCGCCTGGTTGCACCCCTACGCGAAGGAATCGAACAGGACGTTGCGAAGAAAATCACAAAACTGATCCGTGATGAAGGACCCAAGGGGGTCAAAGCCCAGATCCAGGGTGATGAAATTCGCGTCTCTTCAAAGTCTCGTGATGATCTCCAGGCAGTCATCGCACTGCTCAAGGGCCCCTCGGGAGAAAAACTCGAGGTCGCACTTCAGTATGTGAACTACCGCTGATAGAGATCAACTGACAGCAACACTGTGGGGGGCATCTAGCGCTGCTAGATGCCCCCACAGGTTATTCATGACTTTACGATGATCGCGTTTTGCTTCGAGGCTTTCACAGGTCACTGCCCATAAAAGTCAGCCTCTTCCTAGTAGCCCGCAATGTGTTCGAGGCGTGCAATCCGCTGATCCATCGGAGGGTGAGTCGAGAAGAGGTTCCGCAAGCCCTGTCCCCTGAAGGGATTTGCAATCATCATCGCGGAGACATTCTGCGTCTGCGGTGTCACCGGAAGAGGATCCTGCGCATTTCCCGACTCGAGCTTTTTCAGTGCCGAGGCCAAGGCGAGCGGATCTTCAGTCAAGTAGGCACCATCCTCGTCCGCATCATATTCGCGGGTCCTCGAAAGAGAGAACTGGATCAGTGTGGCCGCAAAAGGAGCGAGGAGCGCCAGCAGGATACCGCCAATCGCCGATAGAACTCCGCCCTCGCGATTATCACGACTTCCACCACCAAAGAACAGGATGAACTGGGCAACCGAGGTCACGATACTCGCCATTGCCGCAGCAACGGAGGACGTCAGGATATCGCGGTTGTAGACGTGCATGAGCTCGTGACCAAGAACTCCGCGAAGTTCACGCTCATTGAGCAGGTGCAAAATACCCTCGGTGCAGCACACCGCCGCGTGCGATGGGTTACGACCGGTTGCAAAAGCATTCGGCGTCATTGTGGGTGCCACCCACAGCGTCGGCATTGGCTGACCTGCTTTTTGTGACAGCTCGCGAACAATCCGATACATCGCAGGCTGCTGCGCTTCGGTCACCTGATAGGCATTCATTGAACGCAGTGCCATAGTCGCAGAGTTCCAATAGGACCAAACAATTTGGATTAGTCCGATCCCGGCGAAGATAAAAATCCACATGGACTGTCTGGTTCCAAGGGCAATGGCATAGCCAATTGCCAGGAGCAGAGCCCACATTCCACCCAAAAGCACGGTGGTCTTCAGACCATTGTGATAGTGACGCATATGCATAACGCCTCCTTAGCAACCGTCTCAGGCGCGGGTCGGCCCCGAGTAGTCCTCAAAACGCTCTGGGGCTGAAGGAACACCCATCTCCCCCATTTCACCGATCAGGTCCTCGTGAACCTCATCCTTGCCCTGGGAGATATCAGTCATCGCGCGACGTGACACGACCTTCACGCGCTCGCGTGTTCCGCGACCACCGGGAACCTCACCGAATTGCTCGCCCAGCGCGGCCTCGTACGCATCAAGGAGCTCCCAGCCCTCCCAGGTTGTGAACGCAACGCCACGCTCGCGCAGCAGCGCAACCATGGCCTCGTGACCAACCTCGGAAGAAGTCGCATGCAGGCGACCGGCCTCGGCGTCCTCAACCAGGTGGGAAATCGTCTGCTGAGCATCGGACTTCGTCGAGCCAATGAGGCCAACGGGGCCGCGCTTAATCCAGCCGGTTGCATAGATACCCGGAATCACCGGGGCATCTTCATTCTTCGTCGTATCAGAATCGATCACGCGACCCTCGACGTTGGGAACAACACCGGCACGCTTATCGAAGGGCAGACCGGGGACCGGCGAGGAGTAGTAACCGATTGCTCGGTAGACGGCCTGGACGGGCCAGGTGGTAATGACACCGGTTCCACGTACGGATCCATCGCCCGTCAGCTCGGTGCGCTCGGTGCGGATCGCACTGACATTGCCATTTTCATCGGCGAGGATCTCGACCGGAGATTGGAAAAGGTGGATATGGATACGACGCGAAGCCGTGTGAGACTCCGGATCCTCCATCGCGTAGTTCGTCAGAGTTTTGACAACCTGGCGCTGCTGGTTCGAGGCGCGCAGGGCTTCTTCGGAACCTTCATCGAAGTCGAAGTCATCCTCGGAAACAATGATGTCAACATCGGGAACATGCCCCAGCTCGCGCAGTTCCAGCGGCGTGAACTTCACCTGGGCGGGGCCACGACGACCAAAGACATGAACGTCAGTAATGGGGTTTTCAGCAAGACCCTTTGCGACGTTTTCCGGGATCTCGGTCACGAGCATGTCTTCCGCGTGCTTGGCCAAAACACGGGAAACATCCAAAGCAACATTTCCCACGCCCAAAACGGCCACGGACTTGGCTTCAAGAGGCCACGTACGGGGGTAATCCGGATGTCCGTCGTACCAGGAGACAAAGTCGGCAGCACCGTAGGACTGGGGCAGATCAACACCAGGGATATTGAGCGGGGCATCTCGGTCAGCGCCGGTTGCGATGATGATCGCATCGTAGTGCGCATGCAAATCTTCAATCGTGACGTCGCGGCCAATCTCAACATTGCCCAAAAGACGAATATCACCGCGTTGAAGGATCTTGTACAAGGCGACAATAATCTGCTTGATTCGCGGGTGATCGGGAGCTACACCGTAGCGGACCAGGCCGTAGGGGGCAGGAAGGCGTTCAAACAGGTCGATATTTACGTCCAAACCGGATTTGGACAAGATATCCGATGCATAGATGCCAGCAGGTCCAGCGCCGATAACGGCCACGTTGTAGGTGCTCACTCGTATCCTCTTCTCTGGCCACCAAGGAAGGCGACCCTAATCCTGTCCCAATCCTACAATTAGACGACCTGCAGGGCAGCTGAGAAGGTCGAGGCGCACCTCAAGAGGGGTGCCCGCAATCAGGCGACGCGGTCCACCATCAGGTGGGCAAAAGAGATCAAAGCGTGCTTGGCCTCCCCATCGGGCAGGCCTGCAATGCATTCGAGAGAGCTATCGCACCACTGGCGCGCAAGCTCCCGTGTCTGCGACACAACATCATGTTCACGCAGGCGTTCAACCAAGGCAGCCAAAGCCTGGTCGGAGGAAAGATCCCCACCCAGCATGGACAAAATCTTTTGCCCCTCGGGGTCCAGATTGCCATTTGACTGCGCGCGGCGAAGAAGAAGCACCGGAAGAGTATCCACGCCTTCGCGAAGATCCGTTCCCGGGGTCTTCCCCGAAGCGCCGGCCTCGGGCCCCAAATCAATGACATCGTCAGCGATCTGGAAAGCGACTCCCAAACGCTCACCAAACTGGGTGAGAGCATTAATCGTCGCCTGATCCGCACCCGCATGCATCGCGCCGAATGCCGCGGCAGATGCCACCAAAGAACCGGTCTTATCAGCCAGCACCTGGATGTAGAACTTCAGCGGGTCATCGCCCTCTTTGGGGCCGAAAGTTTCATTAAGCTGCCCCATGCACAGGCGTTCGAAGGTAACGGCGTGCTGACGGACCGTTTCATCACCCAAAGTGGCAATCATGGCCGAGGCACGCGCAAAGAGGATGTCTCCTGCAAGAATCGCGCGGTTATTCCCCCACAGATGTTGAGCCGAGGGAACACCCCTGCGGGTGGGCGCAGAATCCATGACATCGTCATGGTAAAGCGAGGCCAGGTGCGTCAATTCGATACCCGTTGCTGCTGTGAGGACTTCGTTACTCAGCGCACGCTCGGGATCACCAAACTGCGCGGCAACCAAGGTCAGCAGGGGGCGCATACGCTTGCCACCGGCCTGGGCCAAGTGAGACGTCAATTCTGTAACCAGGTCCCGAGAGTGGGACACGGCCTGGTGCAAACGGTCCTCAACGGCCTCGAGGCCCGGAAGAATTCGGGCCTCGAGATCAGGAACGTGTAAGTCGATTACGGCGCTCACGGGAGAAGCACAACCACCTGATTGAGTAGAGACAGAACCGGACTCGGGAAGAGTCCCAGTGCAATCGTACCCACAGCACACACGGTAATGGCAACACCTGTGAAACCTTCGGAGCGAACAACCGCAACGTCTTCACGCGGCTCCGAGAAGAACATCACGCGAACCAGACGGAAGTAGTAGAAGGCCGTGACCGCCGAGCATGCCAGCGCAAGCGCAACAAGCCAGGCATTTCCAGCCGCGAAAGCATCCGAGAAAACGACGAACTTGGCAATGAAACCGCCGGTGAAGGGGATACCCGCAAAAGACAGCAGGAAGATCAGCATTGCCGAGGCCAGGGCCGGGTTGGTCTTTCCAAGTCCCGCCCAGCGACGCAGGTCCGTTACTTCTCCACCGATGATGTCCTGATCGTCGCGCGAACGCACCAGGGTAATCACCCCGAAAGCACCGATGGTTGCAACCGCATAGGCAAGAACGTAGAAGAGAACGTGTCCTGCGGAGTAGCGGAGCAGCGAGATCACACCCATGAGGATGAAGCCCGCGTGGGCGATCGAGGAGTAGGCAAGCATGCGCTTGACATCCATCTGGACAACACCGGCGAAAGTACCCACCAGCATGGTCAAGATGATGACGACAACCATGATCGGGATGAGGCTCCACTGCAGGGGTGCTGCGACAACCTGGAAGAAGCGAAGCATCGCAGCAAAAGCTGCAAGCTTCACGGCAGCAGCCATGAAACCGGTGATCGGAGTCGGCGCGCCTGTGTAGACATCAGGAGTCCATGCATGGAAGGGAGCAGCGCCGACCTTGAAAAGCAGACCGACCATGACCATGACCGTGCCCATGAGCAGAAGAATCTGCATTCCAGCGGTCTGTGCCGTAGGAGTCGCCGCATCGGAGATCAGCAGCGAACCTGAGTACCCGTAAAGGAAGGCAGAACCCATGAGCATAAAGCCAGAGGAGAAGGCGCCCAAGATGAAGTACTTCAGGGCAGCTTCCTGCGAGAGCTGACGGCGACGGCGTGCCGTTGCGGCCAGGATGTACAGCGGCAAAGACATGACTTCCAGAGCCACGAAGAGCGCGATATAGGAGTTCGCCGCGGGGAAGATCATCATGCCACCGGTAGAGAAGAGCACCAGAGCAAACATTTCCGAACGCTGGTAGCCCTTTGAATCGGAACGCTCCTCATCGGAGGAACCGGGACGATCCGAAGGCTGTCCAGCGAAAGCACCGTCTCCGGCCTCGGAACGATCGGCAATAACCAGAACGGCGAAGAAAGCGATCAGGACCAGGATTCCTTGAGCTGCAACCGTCAAAGGATCTTCAATGTACTCCCCCAGGGAGTGAGGAGATCCAAGAACGGCAGCCCAACGCATCACCAGAGCGACTGCGGAAGCGATCAGCGCGACGACGGCAATTCCGAAGACCGAAGCACGGCGCGCACGTACCGGCACGAAGGACTCGGCCAGTACCGCAAGGATTCCGCCGCAAAGAACGCACAGAACCGGTGCAAGCGCGGCCCACGAAATCTCGGGGACCGTAAAGTTAACGGCCGTTGCAACAGAATTCACTGTGCGCTCCCTTCACTCAGAGTTGCGGTCGCTGCGGTGAGGAGATGTGAACCCTCATCGGCGATGGGTGCCAGAGCAGAAACAAAAGGCGCCGCCCAAATACCCAGAACAAGCATTGCAATGACCAGCGGGGTCATCACGGTCTTTTCACGTCCGTTCAGATCAGCAATATGCTTCTTATCCTCTCGCGGAGGACCGGTGAAGACTCGCTGGTAGGGCATGAGCATGTACAGCGCGGCCAGGACCACTCCCAGCACTGCAAAGAGTGCAAGAAGGGTGGAAACCTTCCACGTGCCCATCAGAACCAGGTATTCGGGGACGAAGCCCGAGAGTCCCGGAAGGGCGATCGAGGCCAAGCCAGAGAAGAGCCACAGGCCAGCCAAGACGGGGCTCACGCGCTGCATACCGCCGTATTGGCGCATATCTTGGGTGCTGCCTCGCCTTGATAGCCAGCCGGACAGTAGGAACATCGCGGCGATTGAGACACCGTGGGCCACCATGTAGACCATGGCACCGGTCAGCGCAATCTGCGAGCCGATGAAAATACCCAGAACCATGAAGCCAAAGTGCGAAACCGAGGTGTAAGAAACCAGGCGCATGATGTCGTTCTGGCCGATAGCAGCCAAACCGCCCCAGAGGATTGACAGGACAGCGAATCCGCAGATCCACCACTGCAGGCTTGCGGCTCCCAGCGGGAACAGACGCAGACACAGGGTGATCATGCCGAATGTACCGACCTTATCCAGTATGCCGACAAGCAGCACCGAAGTTCCCGGACGCGCATTTTCAGCGGTGTCAGGCAGCCAGGTGTGCAGGGGCACCATTGGAGCCTTAATAGCAAAGGCAATGAAGAAGGTCGCGAAAAGACCGACTTGGATGCCCACCGGAAGACCAACGGTTCCAGCCGACAGAGTATCGATCATAAAGAGTGTGTCTCCACGGCGAGCAGCAAGGGCCCAAATAGCTACCAAGCCACCGAGCATGACCAGACCGCCAGCCAGCGAGAAGAGCAAGAACTTCATTGCTGCACGCTGACGTGCCTTCTTCTCACCAACTCCGTAACGACCGATCATCACGAAGAGCGGAACCAGCATTCCTTCGAATGCCAGGTAGAAGAGCAGGACATCGGAAGCGGCGAAGATCAATACCATGAAGGATTCCAAGAACAGAACCCAACCGAGGTAAGCACCCGTACGAGCCGGATCCTCGTCCTCATTCCATCCGGCCACAACGACCAGGGGAACCAAGGCGACGGCCAGAAGGATCATCACCAAACCAAGAGCGTTCACGGCCAGCGCCCAACTCAGGCCAATCTGAGGAATCCAGGAATAGGCCTCGGAAAGCTGGTAGGCGGAGGAACGCGACCAGTCGAATGCAACTGCAGCGACGATGGCTACGACCAGCTCACACAACGAAAGAATGAGCGCGAAGGCACGCCCCGCTTGCCGCAGGGATGGAATCGCCAGAAGAAGCACAGCACCCAGTGCGGGAAGTGCAACAAGAATCGACAGCCACGGTAGTGGTGCGCTGAGCATTTGAGACATCTGCATAGATCCTTACTTCCTCACAGCGAAAATGCCAGGACAGCGGCAAGGGCACACACGACCCCGCCAAGAATGTAAGAGGCGTAGGTACGCACGCGACCGGACTGAGTGAATCCAACCGCTCGGCCAGTACCGGTGGATGCCGCTTCAACCAAGTGGACAACACCGTCGATCGCCTTGTTATCACCAAGGGTGGCGGTCTTCACCAGGGCGATACCCGGGGTCATGAAGAGCGCTTCATTAACGGTGTCTTGGTACAGGTCGACGCGAGCAGCACGCGTGAGCGCGTTGCCTGCCGGGATGGCGGTGGGAACCTCACGGCGACCGTACATGACCCAGGCAATTGCTGCGCCGGCAAGCACCAGAAGCAAAGTGACAATCTGGATGGCAATTTCAGGAGCAACCGGGTGAGCGTGCTCAGCAACACCAAGCGAAGGCTCAAGCCAGGTAGTGAAGACATCACCAATTGAGAGGAGGCCACCGACCACAGCGGCGCAGATTGCCAAAATCACCATCGGGATTGTCATCAGCGGACCTGACTCATGCGGATGGACACCATTGCCTTCGGCCTCGGTGGTCCAACGAGCGGTGCCGTGGAAGGTCATGAAGAACAGTCGCGACATGTAGAAGGCGGTAATACCAGCGCCAACCATGGTGACGATACCGAAGACCCACCCTGCCCAGACGGCCTCGTGACCGGCGAAGGAGGTCGCACCGAATGCTGCTTCGATGATCTTGTCCTTGGAGAAGAATCCCGAGAAGGGAGGAATACCAAGGATTGCCAACCAGCCGCAGGCGAAGGTCAGCCAGGTGACCTTCATGGCGGTACGCAGGGCACCAAAGCGACGCATATTGACCTGGTCATTCATTCCGTGCATGACAGAACCTGCACCAAGGAACATGAGCGCCTTGAAGAAACCGTGAGTAAAGAGGTGGAAAATTGCGAAGACCCAACCGATGGGTCCAAGACCTGCACCCAGCATCATGTAACCGATCTGGCTCATGGTCGAGGCCGCAAGCACCTTCTTCATATCGTCCTTGGCGCAACCGACAATCGCACCAAAGAGCAGCGTAATCGCACCAACGATGACAACCGCAGTGGCCGCAATCGGGGATGCCTGGAAGATCGCACCCGAACGAACAATCAGGTAGACACCGGCGGTAACCATCGTTGCCGCGTGAATGAGCGCGGACACCGGAGTCGGACCGGCCATTGCGTCACCCAACCAAGCCTGCAGGGGGAACTGCGCGGACTTACCGCAAGCGCCCACCAGCAGGAAGAAACCAATGATGGTTGCTTGAACGGGAGAAACCGCCGCGGCCGCTGCGTTCACTTCCTCGATGTTGACGGTTGAGAAGTTAGCGACCATCGCCATCATCGCAATAAGCAGACCCATGTCACCGACGCGGTTCATGACGAATGCCTTCTTCGCGGCAACCGCATTGGCAGGAACGTAGTTCCAGAAACCGATGAGCAGGTACGAGGCCAAGCCCACGCCTTCCCATCCGACAAAGAGACCCGCGTAGGAGTCCGCAAGCACCAGGATGAGCATGGCTGCGATGAAGAGGTTGAGGTAGGCGAAGAAACGGCGACGCGCATCGTCATGAGCCATGTAGGCGATGGCGTAGACGTGGATGAGCGAACCGACGAAGGTGACCAGCATGACGAAGGTCATCGACAGGGGGTCGATCATCAAGCCGAAGTTCACCGAGAACTCGCCCGCGGGAATCCACGAGAACAGAGGAAGCTCAAAGCGGCGAGTATCGGGGGCTGCGGAGAGCATGGCGATAATGACGCCGAGTCCAACAGCGAAGGATGCCCACGATGCCAGAGTGGCCAGAAGGTGACCCCAGCGATCGGAGCGGCGTCCGCATACAAGGAGAAGTGCACTGGAAACAGCAGGGATCGCAATCATGAGCCATGCCAAGGAAATAATTCCCGTGGGCTGGCCAGGAGCTGCGACCTGCGCCGCGGTGCTGAAAAGTGTCAATGTCATTCCGGCTTACTCCTCAGTTCTTCAGCAGATCGAGGTCGTCAACGTTTGTAGTGACGCGTGACTTAAAGATGGACACGACGATTGCCAGGCCGACAACAACTTCCGCGGCAGCAACGACCATGACGAAGAAGGCCATGATTTCGCCACTCACATTTCCGTGGATTCGTGCGAAGGTCACGAAGGCAAGGTTGGCGGAGTTGAGCATGAGCTCGACTCCCATGAGGGAGATCACCGCACTGCGACGGACCAGAACGATGGCTGCTCCGATCGCGAAGAGGATCCCCGAGAGCACCAAGTAGGCTGCAAGGCTCATTCTTCTTCCTTCCCTTCTTCAGCGGCCTGGGGCGCCTGCGGCTGCTTCAGACCAGTGGGAGCTGCTGCGCCCGGCATACCCCATGCCTGAGAACGCTCGTGAGTGCTGGGGTGAGCCGGATCGAAGATCGTGTGGTCGAGAGAGCCACCCTTGGCCAGTACCAGAGACTGTGCAACTTCGGGTTCGACCTGACCAACAACACGATCCAAACCACGCACACGCAGAACCCTGGGAACCGATTCTTCAACGGGTTCGTGAGTTTCGCCCGAAAGTGCGGGGACATCGACCGCGTTGGAGTGGGCGTACACACCGGGGGCCGGGAGCTGTCCAATTCGACGTCCAGAGGCCTTGAATGCGCGCATCTTCGCTTCTGCTGTCGTGCGCTGGGTAAGTACCGGACCAAGCTGATCAGAGTGAGTGAGAAGCATCGCGCCGATTGCTGCGGTAATCAGCAGAATTCCCGCGAGTTCCATTGAGAACCAGTAGCGCGAGAACAGCGTTGCCGCCAAGTCGGTGATTGGGGCGTTCGAGTAGGGATCATCACTGAGCGAGGCCGAGCTTCCCGCGGTGCGCGAGCGAGCAATTGCTCCGATGAGGATCGCACCCAAACCAAGGGCCATCAGCACCGAGGTAAGGATGCGTCCACGCGATTGACGCGCGTAGTTATCAGAGGCACTCAGGCCGATCATCATGATGACAAAGAGGAAGAGGACCATGATTGCGCCGGTGTAGACGACAACTTGGACCGTGCCCAAGAATGCTGCCCCGTGCATGAGGTACAAGATCGCAAGGCCGAGCATGACTCCAACCATGCAGATCGCACAGTAAACGGCCTTCTTGAAAAAGAGAACGCCCAGGGCGCATGCGACCATGAAGACCGCCACGCAGCCAAAGAGGATCGCCTCCCCCGTTGATGCCATTTCAGGCCAATTCATTAAGGTCATGCCTGACGCGCCTCCTCATTGACGGGACGGGCAGTTGCAAGGGAGGGATCATCTGGACGATGCTCGCGTACCCAATCAATCTGAGTTTGTGTGGGGCCCTGTACAGCGCCGCGGTAGTAGTCACCATCGCTCAAGCCTTCCACCTGCGGGTGGGGAGGCTGAAGCATTCCCTCTGAGAGCGGAACCAGAAGCTGGTCCTTTTCATAGATGTCATCAGCGCGGCGATACTCAGCCAACTCGAAATCGTGCCCCATGGTCAGGGCGCGAGTCGGGCAGGCCTCGATGCAGAATCCGCAGAAAATGCAGCGCAGGTAGTTGATCTGATAGACGCGACCGTAGCGCTCACCGGGGCTGTACTGTTCCTCGGGAGTATTCGATGCGGCCTCGACATAGATGGCGTCCGCGGGGCATGCCCACGCACAAAGTTCACAACCCACGCACTTTTCCAAGCCATCCGCGTAGCGGTTGAGCTGGTGACGTCCGTGGAAACGAGGCTCGACAAAGGGACCCTCGAAGGGGTACTGCTCAGTCACGGTCGGGCGGAAGAAGGAAGACAGGGTCACTCCATAGCCCGCGAAGGGAGCGAAGAACTGACCGATCGGCCCCTTCGGATCCTGCTCGTAACGCAGATTCTGGCTGTCGTTGTGATCAGTCATTCGTCTCCTCCAATGCGGCAGCAGTGACCACGCGGTTTGCGCGCGGCGAGGGCGGTAGCTGTTGTCCCGGAAGCGGAGGTACCGGGAAGCCGTCCGCCATGGGATCGAAGTTCGCCAAGCGTTCTTGCTTCTCAGCTTGCGCAAGGGCTTCCTTACGAGCGTCACGCGAATCGGCGAACCACATGACGATCAATGCAATAACGAAGATTCCAGCAACGCCACCGATCAGCTGCGGCAAGGTCAAAGACACCCACTGGGTGATTGCCCGAATAATGGCAACCATGACCAGCCAGGCCAGTGAGATCGGGATGAGTCGCTTCCAGCCCAGCTGCATGAACTGGTCGTAGCGGAAACGCAGCAGGGTGCTTCGCGTCCAGATCATGAGAAGCATGAAGAACCACATCTTGAGGAAGAACCACAGTATTCCGAACCAGCCACCATTGAGAAACTCAATGTGCGAGAGGGGCCAGGGGGCGTGCCAGCCGCCGAAGAACATGGTCGTCGCCACCGCTGAAACGTTGAACATATTGACGTATTCAGACAGGTAGAACCAACCGAATTTCATTGAGGAGTACTCGGTCATGTGACCGGCGACCAACTCGCCTTCGGCCTCGGGAAGGTCGAAGGGAAGACGGTTGACTTCACCGACCATGGAAATCAGGTAGATCACGAAGGCGGGCGCCAAGGGCAGGAACCACCAGGTCTGCGCCTGAGAGGCCACGATGTGCGAGGTCGACATCGAGCCAGCCATCAAGAAGACCGCAACCAGCGACATTCCCATGGAAAGCTCATAGGAGATCACCTGGGCCGACGAACGAACCGCACCGTAGAGCGGAAGCGTCGAGGACGCAGACCAACCACCCAGCACAATGCCGTACAGACCCAGCGAAGAAATCGCCAGAACATACAGGGCCGCAACCGGCATATCCGCTAGCTGCAGCGGTGTGGAGTGCCCGAAGATCGAAACATTCGGTCCCATCGGGATCACAGCGAAAATCGAGAAGGCTGCAAATGCCGAGATCGAGGGTGCAAGCAGATAAATGAACTTATCGGCCTTACGCGTCCACATGTCTTCCTTGAAGAGCAGCTTCACGGCGTCAGCGATTGCTTGGAACAGGCCGAAGGGACCGGCAACATTCGGGCCGGGCCGAGTCTGCATGCGTCCAATCATTCGACGCTCAACCCACAGGGCAAGCAGAACGTTGAGAATCAGGAAAACGATGATGAAAACGGCCTTGAGGACTGTCAACCACCAGGTTTCCTGCGTAAAGTCCGCAGCGGTGTACGTGGGAACATCTAGGGGGATCAGGTTCATCGGGCCACCTCCCCCTTTGCGCTCAAGGTGACAGAAGAACCGAAGTTCCCCAATGATTCGTGGACGATAGATCCCTGGGAGCACTCGGGCACCCAGACAACCCCGTCGGGAAGATCAGCAAATTGCAGGGGAAGCGTAATGCTTCCGCGCTGGGTACTGAGCGTGAGTTCCTCGCCCTCGTCAATGCCGAGGCCCGCAACAGTTGCGCGCGAGGCGAAGACGACTGGACGTCGTGCACTTCCCGCCAGCATGGTTGCGCCGTCTTGCAGACGACCTGCGTCGAGCATCGGCTTGTGAGTGGCAAGAAGTGCCTCGCCCTGACCGACCTCAACCAATTCCGAGGCCGTCGCCGGAAGGAATTCTTCACGCTGACCGTTCCACTGCATGAGCGGATTCACTTGGTCATACAGACCCACGAGGTCGTGCAGACCGAGATCCACGCCAAACTCGCTGGCAAGCGCATCGAAAACCAGTCGATCGGTCTGTGAACGTGAGGCGATGGCCTGGCCGAAGGGGCGCAAACGACCTTCCCAGTTGATGAAGGTTCCGTTCTTTTCCAGCGGAGGTGCGACCGGCAAGATCACATCTGCACGATCGGTCACCTCACTGCGACGAACCTCAAGGCTCACCAAGAAATCAACCTGATCAAGTGCCTTTCGCGCGGCAGCCGGATCATCGAAGTCACGAAGGTCAACGCCACCGACGACAAGCGCCTTCAGGCGACCATCAGCTGCGGCGTCCAGCATCTGTGAAGCATCAAGACCGCGCTGAGAGGGAATCTCTCCCCATGCCAAAGACTCGCGAGCCTCTTGAGAGGCAAGCGCACGGCCGAAAGGCAGAAGACCGGGAAGAAGGCCGGCTTCCACTCCACCGCGCTCACCGGCGCGGCGGGGGACCCACTGAATACGGCAGTGAGTGCGTTCTGCCAGTCGAACAACTTCACTGAGCAAACCCGGCGTGCGGCTTGCGCGCTCGCCAACCAGGATCACTCCCCCGTCAAGACGCGAGGCGAGATCAGCGAACTCACCACCCTCACGGATCTCAGCGGCAACCTCAACCTCGGTGCCGGGAGCGCAGCGCAGCAGCTCTCCAGAGAGCTTGGCGAGGCCTCGGGAAGTCATGGGAGCCAAAGAAGCAACGCGGAGCTTGCCCTTGCGAGTGGCCTTGCGCATCCGCAAGAAGATCGCGCCGCACTCATCCTCGGGCTCGAGTCCAACCAGGAGGACCTGGCCGGCGCTCTCAAGCTGCGAGTAAGTGACGCCCAAACCACTGCCTGCCACGTGAGCAGCAAGGAATGAACGCTCTTCTTCACTATGGCTGCGAGAACGCATATCGATGGAATCGGAACCAACAACCGAACGCGCGAACTTCGACCACGCCCAAGCATCTTCGAAGCTCAGGCGGCCACCGGGAAGGAAACCAACCTGGTCACCGGAAAGGCCGGCAAGCGCACGGTGGACACGGTCCAAGGCATCCGACCACGAGGTCGGGACAAGCTGGCCGTTCTCGCGAACGAAAGGTGTATTGAGGCGCTGAACACCGGACCACTTAAATGCGAAGCGGTCCTTGTCAGTAATCCACTCTTCGTTGACCTCGGGGTCGTTTCCAGCCAGGCGGCGCAGAACCTCACCGCGGCGAATATCGACGCGGATCGCACTACCGGAAGCATCGTGCTCGGTCACCGAAGCGGTAGATACCAAGTCGAAGGGGCGTGCGCGGAAGCGGTAATCATTCGAGGTCAGAGCACCAACCGGGCAGATCTGAATGATATTTCCCGAGAAGTACGAGGCGAATGCGCGACCCGAAACATCACGATCGTTGGGGGCAAGATCGCCTTCATTGAAGGAACCAATAATGCCCTCTTGGCCATAAGGTCCGGAAATACCAGCCTTGACATTGTCCTTTGCCTGCGGGTTGAAGTAGTCCAAGACCGCGGTATCAAAGGATCCAACCTGCTCACCCATGAAGTGATGGTGCTCGGTCGGCGCGGTGCCACCGCCTCGTCCCTGAAGATCAAGGAAGGGGTCGCCCGCAATTTCCTTACCGAAGCGCACGCAGCGCTGGCACAGGATGCAACGCTCCCGGTCCAGCAGAATCTGCGAGGTGAGCTTCAAAGGCTTGCGATACGTGCGCTTCGCATCAATGAAGCGCGAGCTCTCGCGGCCTTCGCTCATTGCTTGGTTCTGCAGGGGGCATTCGCCGCCCTTGTCGCAGATTGGGCAATCCAGAGGGTGGTTGATCAGCAGGAATTCCATCACGCCTTCCTGGGCGCGACGGGCAACCTCGGAGGTGTGCTGGGTCTTGACCACCATGCCGGGGGTGACAGTCTGAGCACATGAAGGCTGAGGCTTGGGCATGAAACGCAGCTCGCCGGTGTTACGGTCGGGCATTCCGACCTCAACAAGGCACTGACGGCATGCGGCGACGGGCTCAAGCAGCGGGTGATCACAGAAACGCGGGATGCGAATTCCGGCCTGTTCGGCCGCACGGATCACCAGGGTGCCTGCGGGAACATCCAATTCGACGTCGTCGATCGTGACCTTCACTAGGTTCTCGCTCATCGAACTCCTCCCTTGGCAAAGTTGCTCGAGGCCTCGTAGGGGAACAATTCGCGTGCGGGCGTGGTCAGCCCGGCCTCGAATTCTTCGCGGAACTTCTTAATTCCCGACATGATCGGGGTTGTCGCCGCATCGCCCAGAGCACAGAAGCTTCGGCCAAAAATGTTGTGTGCGATCTCATCCAACAGATCGATATCGCCTTCCTGGCCCTTACCTGCTTCCAGGCGGAGCATGATCTGCTTAAGCCAGTAGGTCCCTTCACGACAGGGTGTGCACTTACCGCAAGATTCGTGCTGGTAGAACTCAATCCAGCGGGTAATCACGCGAACCACAGAGGTCGTTTCGTCGAAGACCTGCAGGGCTCGGGTACCCAGCATCGAACCGGCAGCGCCAACGGATTCGTAATCCAAAGGCGTGTCCAGCTCGGCTTCGGTAAAGATCGGGGTCGAAGAGCCACCGGGAGTCCAGAACTTCAGCTGGTGTCCTTCGCGGATACCACCGGCAAGCTCAATGAGCTCACGCATGGTGATTCCGAAGGGAGCCTCGAATTGGCCCGGGTTCTTCACGTGACCTGAAATTGAGAACAGGCCGTGTCCCTTGGACTTTTCCGTTCCCATCGAGGCGTACCACTGTGCGGAGTGCTGGAAGATTCCCGTCACCTGGCTAATCGACTCGACGTTATTAATAACGGTCGGACGCGCATACAAACCTGCGACAGCAGGGAACGGGGGCTTCAGACGCGGGTGGCCTCGGTAGCCTTCCAAAGAATCTAGAAGAGCAGTTTCTTCACCACAGATGTAGGCACCTGCGCCCGCGTGGGCGGTGATGCGAAGATCACCCAGCAGACCGGCCTCGGTTGCTTCCTTAACTGCAGCCATCAGGCGGCGGTAGACGTGAACAACTTCGCCGCGAAGGTAGACAAATGCGTGGTGGCAATTGATAGCGCGCGAGGTGATCGCAATACCTTCAATCAACACGTGGGGATTTGCCATAATCGTCGGGATATCTTTACAGGTTCCCGGTTCCGATTCATCGGCATTCACCACCAGATAACGAGGAAGTCCATCATCTGGCGGAAGGAAGGACCACTTCAGTCCCGTGGGGAATCCAGCGCCACCACGGCCTCGCAAACCAGAAGCCTTAACGGTCTCAACGATCTCAGCGGGCTCCATGGTGTTGGCCTTTTTAAGTCCCTCATAGCCTCCTCGGCTCAGGTAGGACTCCAAAGTCCATGAGCGATCGCTCCCCCATCCGCGGGTCAGAATCGGGGTAAGGGCCACGGTTGTTTCACTCACCGTCCTTCTCCTTTCCTTCTTCCGCGGGAACGTCAGCCGGAGCGCGCCAGCCGCGTTCTTCAGCGATCCTTAGTCCCAGTGTCGAGGCCTCGCCGGCGCTGGGTCCTTCGTTCTCGTGTCCATCAAGGAAGCCGGCAAGGACGTGCTCGGTTTCCTTGAAGGTCGGCAGCACTGCGCTTCCGCGAGTGGGGTGCAAGGGCTTACCGGCCTCAATGTCGTCAATGAGGGCGCATGCAGACTCAGGGGTCTGGTTGTCGAAGAACTCCCAGTTCACCATGACAACGGGAGCGTAATCGCAGGCCGCATTGCATTCGAGGCGCTCAAGAGTGATAGTTCCGGCCTCATTGGTTTCGTCTGTTCCGACGCCGACCTTTTCGCTAACGGCCTCCCAGATTTCATCGCCACCCATGACAGCGCACAGGGCATTGGTGCACACGCCCACGAGGTACTCGCCGGTGGGGTGTCGCTTGTACTGGGTGTAGAAGGTCGCAACTGCTGAAACTTCTGCACGGGTGATGCCCAGAAGTTCAGCGCACAGTGCAATTCCGTTTGCACTCACGTAGCCGTCTTCAGACTGGACGAGGTGAAGCATGGGAAGCAGTGCAGATCGAGCGTGGCCCTCGGGGTAGCGCGCGATGATTTCGCGCGCCTCACCTGCAAGGCGCTCATAGGTTTCCACGGGATAGCTCATCGATCAACGCCTCCCAGAACGGGGTCGAGAGTGGCCAGTGAGACAACGACATCGGCCAACTGGCCGCCTTCCGTCATCATGGCCAGAGACTGCAAATTTGCGAATGAAGGGTCACGGAAGTGCGCGCGGAAGGGGCGAGTCCCACCGTCTGAAACCAGGTGGACACCCAAGATGCCCTTCGCGTGCTCAACGGTCTGGTAGACCTGGCCGGCGGGGACTCTAAATCCTTCGGTGACCAGCTTGAAGTGGTGGATCAGGGATTCCATTGAAGTTCCCATGACCTTCGCAATGTGTTCGGCGGAGTTACCCTGGCCGTCCGTTGCAACCGAAAGCTGTGCGGGCCACTTGATATGCGGGTCGGCAACCATAACGGGCTGGCCTTCAGTTGCCTCCAGTCGGCGAAGGACCTGCTCGACGATACGCAGCGACTGGTAGCACTCATCGAAACGCACGCGAACACGGTTGTACGCATCATTCGAGTCATAGGTTGGGACATCGAATTCGAAATTCTCGTAACCGCAGTAAGGCTGATCCTTACGAAGGTCTTGGGGCAAGCCCGCGGCTCGAAGGGACGGACCGGTCAAGCCTAGGGCCATCATTGCTGACAGAGGCATGTAGCCAACACCAATGAAGCGCTGCTTAAAGATTGGGTTTGCCAGAACCAAGTCCTGGAGCTCACCGATATCGTTTCGCACCTTCGGGAGCTTTTCGCGGATGTAAGGGACCATACCGCTGGGCAGGTCCTGAACCACACCGCCGGGACGGATGTATGCGTGGTTCATACGCAGACCGGTAATGCGCTCGAAGATTCGCAGAATCTCTTCGCGTCCCCTGAAGGCAATGGTCATCATGGTCGTCGCGCCAAGCTCGTTACCGCCGGTACCAATGGCAACGATGTGAGAGGCGATGCGGTTGAGTTCCATCATCAGGATACGAATGAGGTTTGCGCGTTCCGGCACGTCATTCGTAATACCCAGAAGCTTCTCAACAGCCAGGCAGTAACCCACTTCTTGGAAGAAGGGAGCCACGTAATCCATACGAGTGCACAGCGTGACACCCTGTGTCCACGTGCGGTATTCCATGGTCTTTTCGATACCGGTGTGCAGGTACCCCGTGTCAACGCGAGTTTCGCGAACGGTTTCGCCGTCCAGTTCAAGGATCAGGCGAAGAACGCCGTGGGTTGAGGGGTGGACGGGACCCATGTTGAGCACGACGCGCTCATGGTTAATCCGCTCGATCTCAGCGATAACGTCGTTCCAGTCTCCGCCTTGGGCAAGAACCTCGGGAACCTCGTCAATATCCAGACCTGCACTTGAGGCTGCAGCGTGAAGTGAAGGAGTAGTCATTAGTTGTACGACCTCCGAGTGTCGGCAGGTGCGTTGACTGCACCCTTGAATTCCACGGGAATACCACCCAGGGGGTAGTCCTTACGCTGCGGGTGACCTACCCAGTCATCAGGCATAGCAGTTCGTGTCAGCGAGGGATGCCCATCAAAAACAATTCCCATGAGGTCCCATGTTTCGCGTTCCTGCCAGTCGTTCGCCGGGTAAATATCGACGATCGAGGGAATGTGCGGATCCGAATCCGGGCAGGTCACTTCCAGGCGGATCATGCGATTGTGTGTGATCGACATGAAGGGGTAGATCGCGTGGAGCTCACGGCCGTGATCTTCGGGGTAGTTCACGCCGTTAGTTCCCAGGCACATCTCGAAACGCAGATCCTGATCATCACGCAGGTAACGCACGACGCGGCGGATGTGCTCACGCGGGATGAAGATACTGAGTTCGCCGTGTTCAACAACAACCTTCTCAATAACATCCGCAACTGCCAGTCCATCGGCGGCAATCAATTCCTCGAGGATGTCAACGATCTGATCGAAGTAGGAACCATAGGGGCGCAGCGCTGCGGGAGCAGTACGCGCAACAGTAACTTGCTGCGAGAAGCCCGTGGTATCACCTTGATCTTGAGTCCCGAACAGACCCTGACGGGTTTTGATGACCTCGGGCTGCTCGGCACCGAAACGATTAATTTCTTCGCTCATGCCAGCAATCCCTTCAGGTCGTGAGTCGGGGTCGCAGCAAGTGCTGCTGCTTCAGCCTTGCGAGCAATTTCGCGACGGTGTGCGCCCAGCGGTTCGCTTCCGATCTGCTCACGCAGTGTAAGGATCGCGTGAATCAGGGCCTCGGGACGAGGCGGGCAGCCGGGAAGGTACACATCGACGGGAACAATGTGGTCGCATCCCTGGACGACGGCGTAGTTGTTGAACATACCGCCCGAGGAGGCGCAGGCACCCATGGAGATGACCCACTTGGGGTCCGCCATTGAGTCGTAGACGCGACGCACGATGGGAGCCATCTTGTGGGAAACACGTCCAGAGACAATCATGAGGTCGGAGTGACGCGGCGATGCGCGGAAAACTTCCAAACCAAAACGCGACATGTCGAAACGCGGAGTTCCGGCTGCCATCATTTCAATTGCGCAGCACGCCAAGCCCATGGTGACTGGCCACTGACTGTGCTTTCGAGCAAGACCGAGGATCTTCTCCATGCTTGCCAGGGCAATGCCTGCAGGCAGGCTCTCTTCAATTCCCATTGTTTTCCTCTTACCTCAGTAGTCCAGTCCGCCGCGGCGCCATTCGTAGATATAGGGGACGGTGATCACCGCGATGAAGGTCAGCATGGCAATCAATCCGAAAAGTCCCAGCTGGTTGAAGCTCACGGCCCACGGGTACATGAACACGACTTCAATGTCGAAGACAATGAAGGTCATGGCTACCAGGTAGTAGCGCACAGGGAAGCGCCCGCGCTCTAGGTGCTGCTCCGTGGGGTCGATTCCGCATTCGTAGTTATCGGCCTTCGTGCGGTTCTTGCGCGTTGGCCCCAGAATTGCGGATGCGCCCAGCCCGCCCAGCGCCAAGACCATGGCGGCTGCAGCCATGATCAGCAGCGGAACATAGGGATTTGTCATCGTTCCTCCCACATCGGGTGTACCTTCGTGGCCATCATGCTGATGGCACCAGCTTGGATAGGGTCGTAATCAGTCGGTCGTCGAAGTCGCCGCCTTGGCGTTCAAAGCCATCCGACAGAAGTTTGTGAACCAGGGTCATCAGGCGCGGGATAGGCAGACCGTAGGTCGTGCACAGGCGCATGATTCGCGGATTTTCAATGAGACGAACAAAGATACGTCCCAACTGGTAGTAGCCACCGTATTCGTCGCGGATCCGTTGGGGATAGGCGCTCATCGCTCGGTCAATGCCAGCGCGGTGCGTGCGGGCAAGAGCCTGAGCCATAGCCTCGGCCGCGTAGCGTCCAGCCTTCATCGCGGGTGCGATTCCTTCTCCGTTAAAGGGAGAAACCATTCCACCGGCATCGCCGACAATGACGAATCCATTGGTGTAGTGGGGCTGACGATTCAAACTCATCGGCAAAGCTGCGCTGCGAAGCTCGCCGATTTGGTTCTCGGGGGTAAATCCCCATTCCTCGGGGAGGTTGGCCATCCACTGTTCGAAAACCTGACGATAGGGCAGGTTCGTCGCACTTGCCGTCGAGGCCACAGAGCCCAGTCCGACGTTGACGACGCCGTCTCCCATGGGGAAAATCCAGCCGTATCCGGGAAGTAGATCTGAATGCCCGGACTCGCCCGCCCACAACTCGAGGTGCGATTCCATCCATTCTTCGTTACCACGAGGGGAATGGAAGTAGGTGCGCGCCGCAACGCCCATGGGACGCTTGGGATTCTTTTCAATTCCGAGGCGGGTAGAAACCTTTGCGGAGACGCCACCGGCATCCACAACCAGCTTGGCGTGGATCGTCACATCCTGGGCATTCTTGCCACGGCCTCGGCGCGCGCGGACACCGCAGATGCGGTGTGCACTGTCCTGGAGGGCCTCGGTAACGGTGAGTTCTTCTTCGAGGCGAGCTCCCGCACTCTGTGCACGCTGAACCAGTGCGTGATCAAGATCCATGCGCGCGCGAGTCATTCCGTATCCCGGAAGTGAAGCTTGATCGGGCCACTCCATGTGAATAGTGTGACCGCCCCCGATGACCGTCAAACCTCGGTTTCGTGCCCAACCAGATGTATCGACGCCCATGAGGATGAGCTCTTGAACGGCGGCGGGAGTAAGACCATCACCGCAGATCTTGTCGCGCGGGAAACGTGCTTTATCGACAAGAAGGACGTCAATACCAAGGGTCGCCAAATGATAGGCGGTAGATGCACCACCTGGGCCAGCGCCGACAATAACGACATCAGCGTTCATGTCTTGGGCCTGTTGGCTCACCACGCCTCCTTCACGCTCCACGCAACGACGAACCTATATCGGGTCCAGTTCAGACCATAGTCACCGGTATACGAAGCCGCGAAAGCACGCCAAAAAGTCCGTGAGAACAACACTTTAGGGGCGTGAGCGAGCACACACCCGTATTCAATTTGCACATATGCTTGTTACGTTAATCGGCGCAGAAATCCTTAGGAAACCGGGTAGCAGTGCTCAGGCTCGGCCAAACCGGGACCGAAGTCAACCTCGCGACCGTCCAAAGACCAGACATTTCGCGAAATCTGCTGAACGTCCTCGCGGCGAGCAAGCCATTGGCTCAGCTCCGCCTGCTCCTGCTCCGTTAGCCACACCAGAGGATCGGACGATGACTTGAAACCAGCGACCGCGGCAACGTCTTGAAGCCACCCGATCTGCTGATCATTGAGCAGGTTTTTCATGTGACGGAAGAAGATGACATCGGGATCAACATCGATGAGCTCACGCAGCCACAGACGTGATACGGAACCCATAAAAGCATTGCGCGCTTCTGCGTCGGAACGATCATCAGTCGCGTAGTTCTTCCAAATGGGTGCGACATCGCAGCCCACTCGAATTCCATCGTAGAAGCCGACTGCGGGGATGATCAAAGCACCAGAGCCCAGAAGGTAGGTGCCCTCCCCTGCCGCCTCGCGCAAAATCTGCGAACCCAAAATAAATGCGTCATCGGGGCTAGCTTCACGATCAAAGCGCACACCTTCAATGGCGGCTGCGTTAATAAAATCGGTCTTGATGTAGCGGATTCCCGCGTCAAGCAGATATCCGATGGTGTTGCGCAGATACTCCTGCGCTAAGGGATGCGTCGTATCGAGCGCGTAGTAGGGGCCACCCCAGTTATATCCGGCAATAGCCAGCTTCCCATCCTCCGCATGAACGAAAGCTTCGGGATGCGCTTGAAGGAAAGGCGTCCCTTCGCGAGCAATAAAGGGTGCGATCCACAGACCGGGAGTCACACCGAGGTCAGAAATATAGCGAGCGCAGGCAGCAAGATCATGTCCAAACTTCGCATTCGGACGCCAATCACCCACGTTCAGCTGCCAACCATCATCAATTTGCAAAGCGGTAAAACCAAGTTTTGCAAGCCCGGGAAGCTGCCCTGCAAGAACATCCCAGGAAACATTTTCGTAGTAGGAATACCAGGAACACCACACGCGCGGGGCCTGGCCGAGGCTGCGACGTCGAGGGCGCAACTGCTCCACATAGGCCTCGAAAATCTCCGCTTCACTCCCCCAGCTCACAAACCAGCGCGCCGGGCGGATCTCATCGAAGCCAACAAATACGTCTTCATCAGCGCGTACCTTCGGGTGCCCACCCGCGAGCGCACCAATGAGGAAACCCGCACCACCCTCTTCTTCGACAACCGCACCCATCCATGAACCGTGGTGGCGGACGGTGTCATCTGCCCCCGGATCATCGGCGGTTGTCCTACGTTCATCAGAGGGAACGCGCAGCGGTGCATCGCTCAGCGAATTCCAGCCCGAGGGCGACCATGAGTTGTGCCCACTGCGGTAGTACTGGCCATTTTCCATTCCGTGGAGCAGCGCGACACGGCTAGCGTCAATGATCGCGAAGTTGTCACCCTGCTCGACGAGCTGAGCATCGGCTGACGCACTCAAAGTGGCGTGAGGAAGGGAAAGTACCAGACGTTGCATGATCGTTCTTTCATTGACGAGGCCGCTGGAAGCGGCGCAGAAGGAAAGGAAAGTTATGGGTTTGGGTGTGGAAAGCGGGTCCCGCTGACCTGCGATTGGGGAAATCACGGGGGGCGGGACCCGCTCAGTGGCTTACTTGAGCAGGGCGTTTGCCTTCTCGTTGGCCGCGGTCATAGTCGCCTGAGGATCAGCACCACCAGCGATCTCCTGGATTGCGTCCTGGATCAGAGCGTTGACCTCGTCACCGTGCGAGAAGACGGGAACCGAGAAGGTCTCCTTGTTCTTAACGACGGTGGTGAATGCGGAGTTGTCCTGGCCCTTTGCCTCGCGTGCCTTCAGGGACGCTTCGGTGCCCTTGATGCTGGCGGGGAAGATGACGCCGGACTCGCCGACCTTGACCTGGCACTTGTCGGAAGCCATGTAAGCGATCCACTTGAATGCCTCATCGGGGTGCTTCGTGCCGCTCCACACAACATCGTGCAGGCCGTTCATGGCGCTACGACGTCCGACGGGGCCGATCGGAAGAGGCGCGTATGCGAACTTCTTCTGCGCATCTGCACCCAGGTAGGAAGAGACGGTGAAGGAACCGGCGATGGTCGATGCGGCAATACCTGCGTTCATCGTTGCGTCGGTGCCCAGCGAGGACTGCTTATCGAACTTGGGGGCGTAGCCCTTCTCGATGAGCTGACGTTCCCAAGCGAGGGTGTCGACCAGGCTCTTATCCGCGAAGTTGAACTTGGTCGGGTTCACGGTCTTGTCGCCGTAGGTGAAGCCGTTGGAAGCGGCGAATTCGCCCCAACCGTTCTGGCCGATTGCGCCGTCTGCCCACTCGGGGTAGTAGCCGTAACGCTTGACGTTGTTCTTATCGAAGGCCGGGTCAAGTCCGTTGTGGCCATTAGCATCGACGGTTGTCTTTGCGACGAATTCCTGGAAGGTACCACCATCGGTGGGGTTCCAGGTCAGCTTGGCCATGTCTTCCTTGGTGTAGCCAGCTTCCTTTGCAACCTCGGTGTCGTAGAGCAGACCCATGGTGTCCCAGTCCTTGGGCAGGCCGTAACGCTTGCCCTCAAACTTCGACAGATCAGCAAGTCCGGGCTGGTAGATGGAATCATCGATTCCAGCTTCCTTTGCCTTGTCAGTGAGATCCAGAATCTGCTTGGAATCAATGAACTGGAGCAGACGCGTGGAGTGATCGACGAAGGTGTCGGGGGCGTTCGATGCTGCCAGCTGCGTGGTCAGCGTATCCCAGTATTGACCCCATGCGGTCTGGGTGATCTTGACGGTGATGTTCGGGTTTTCTGCGTGGAAGTCGTCAGCGCACTTCTGGTACAGAGGGGCTTGACGGTCATCCCACAGCCAGTAGCTGATGGTGACACCGTCGCCCGATGCCGAGGAACTCGAGGTGCTCGAGGAGTTGGCGTTGCACGCGCCCAGGGACAGCGCCATTGCTGCGACAATCCCCGCTGAGACTACGGTACGAGTTTTCATGTGTGGTTCTTTCTCTTCAGGCACTTTCGTGCTATTTGATTCCAGAGAAGTTCAGGGACTCAACCAGCTTGCGTCCCATGAGAATCAGGAGGATCAGGACCGGGATGACGCTGAGCGTTGACCCTGCCATGAGTCCGGTCCAGTCGGGTGCCCTATTGGGCGATTGCTGCTGGAAAATTCCCAGAGCAACGGTGAGGAGCTGAGCGCCTTCGCGCCCGGTCAGCAGCGGCCAGAGGAAGTCTTTCCACATGCCGATGATCGTAATGAGGGTCATCGTCATGATTGGTCCTGCAGACATGGGGATGGTTACTTTGAAGAAACGGCGGACGGGTCCCAATCCGTCAAGCATTGCCGCTTCCTCTACTTCCCGAGGCAGAGAGAGGAAGAACTGCCTCAGGAAGAAGATTGAGAAGGGTGCCATGAAAAGCGCGGGAAGCATCATGCCCTGCATCGTGTTCAGCCAGCCAAGTTGCTTAATCAACACGTAGTTCGGCAGGAGCGAGAAGATCCCGGGGATCATGAGCGCACCGATGACGCACGCAAAGAGCGCATTTTTGAAGGGGAACTTCAAACGGGCGAAAGCGTAGGCCGCGCATGAAGCGAAGAAGGTCTGAATGATGGCAATACCGCCCGCGTAAATGAGCGAGTTCGTTGTTGCAATAGCGAAGTTGATCGTTGCTCCACTACCACCGGCTGCCATGGCTTCTTCAACGGAGACTATTCCAAGAATTCGCTTGAAATTGATCATCGTCGGGTGTGATGGCCACAGCCTCGTTGATTCGGCAATGAGATCGGCCTGCGGAGTGATCGCGGTGCGGATCATCCAATAGAAGGGGAAAACCGTCACAAGAACTGCGATCGCAATGATTACCCACGCGATAACTTTGGAAGGTTGGAATTTCTTGAGCATGATTGGTCCCCTTAGGCCAGATCCGATGAGCCGGCGCGCATGAGGCGCAATTGGACTGCGGTAAAGATTGCCAGGACGACAACCAAGAGCATTGCGACGGCGGATGCATAGCCCATCTTCAGGAAGGTGAAACCCTGCTGGTAGATGTAGTAGTAAATGACGCGAACTGCGGGAATTGGGTGTCCGGCGTAACCGATCTGAACCGTATCGAAGATCTGGAAGGATCCAATCAGACCCATGACGAGGACCAGAACCAGAACAGGACGCAGAAGCGGAAGCGTAATTCCGAAGAACATTCGCGTCTCACCAGCGCCATCTAGAGACGCACTTTCATAGAGTTCACCGGGGATCTGCAGCATGCCTGCGTATAAAAGCAGTGCGGTGTATCCGGTGTAGGCCCAGATATTAATTCCAGCGACGATCGGCATTGCTGCGTTGGCGTTGTAGAAAGTCACGCCATCAACACCAACCATTGAAAGTAGGTGAGTAACAAAACCGATATTTGAATCGAGGAGCCATCCCCAGATCAGCGCGATGGCGACATTGGGAACCAGCCACGGCAAGAGCAAGAGCGAGCGAACCCAGGTTGCGCGAGCAAATCGCTGCATGAGCGCCGCAAGAAGCAATCCAAGGAAAGTCTGTCCCACGATGTTGTACAGCGCGTAAGCAATGGTGACTTTAAAGGCGTTCCAGACTTCTTTATCGGCAATTGCCTTGCTGTAGTTGTCCAAGCCCACCCAGTTGGCCTCACCGATCAGATTGAAGTCTGTAAACGAATACCACAGGCCGCGAAGTGCGGGGTAGACGTAGAAGATGAAGAAACCGATGAAGGTCGGAATGAGAAAGATCGCAGCTGCCCGGCGATCATCACGACGCTTGAGCGTACGAGTTCCAGCGGCATCTGCACGTGAGCGCAGACTCCGCTTCTTGTCTGCCAGCTGCGCTCCCTGTTGCGCGCTGGTTTTCTGCGAATCAGAACCGGTTCCTGACCGTTCTTCCGCAAGTGTGGGGCTCTTCATTGAGTACACCTCCATTGCTGTGACAGGCACTAATTAAACACCTTGAACAAAGTTTGTCAAGACCATTGACAAAGTTGCTCCTACTCTGCTTCACTACTTGTCACGAGCTCAATGACAGAGCTCAATCGCCCGAAAGGACTCTCAACGATGAGAAAAACACCAGCTTTTCTTCTCTCTGGCGCACTCGTAACGGCACTGACGATTGCCGCTCTGCCGGCCACGGCCTCGGACGCAGGAAATGGGGAATGGACGCAACTCAAGAGCGCCCCAGCCCCAATTTCAAACCCTCTCAAGGGTTTCCTCCCCTTCGCACCCGACGACGGAAGTGAGTTGCCTGCTGCAGAAGGCTCACTCCCCTACACGATGGAATGGACCTACTTCCCCGTTAGTGATGTCGTCACCGCAAAGGGCGTCTACGACTGGAGCAAGGTCGACAAGATGCTAGACGCCATTGCCTCCCGCGGCCACCAGGCAGTGTTCCGTTTCTACCTTGACTACCCCACCAGGAAGTCCGGAGTTCCGCAGTATCTCATCGATGAAGGAATCGACACTTCCCGTACCTACACGGTCTTTGATAACAATCGCGTATCATTCTCGCCTGACTACAACGATCCCCGTATTCAGGAAATGATGCTTGACTTCGTCAAGGCACTGGGTAAAAAGTACGACGGTGATGCGCGCGTGGGCTATCTGACCGCTGGCCTCATCGGTTTCTGGGGAGAAGACCACACCTGGCCAATGAACGGTGAAGTGAGCGCCGACAACCCCAAGGGCGAAAACTGGATGCCCAGCGACGAATTCCGCGCCAAGTTGGTCGCCGCATGGGACAGCGCATTCAATGACACTCACATTCTTTACCGCCTACCCACCGAGGCAACGAAGGCCCACCACATGGGCTACCACGATGACTCTTTCGCCTACTCAACCCTCGACAATGTTGACTGGCATTTCATGGCGCACATGAAGAATCAGGGCGAAGACAAGGCATGGCAGAACGTTCCGATCGGTGGCGAGGTCTACCCGCCACTGCAGACCTGCATTTTCTCCCAGCCTTTGAACTGCCCAGGTGCGGAAGCAGAAAAAGCGCAGGGTCGTAATTTCGACATGGTTGAGTCCATCAAAGCTACTCACGCCACCTGGCTCATCAACCACAAGGCTTTCCTTGTCGGATACAAGGGCGCAGACCTGGAGCGAGCAAAGGAAGCAAACGCTCTGATGGGCTACACCCTGAGCGCGAAGAAAGCCCGGACGACCGTAAAGGATTCCTCCGTCACCGTCGAAGCTGAGATTGCCAACACTGGCCTCGCCCCCTTCTATGCGAATTGGCCGATTGAGATCGCCTTGGTCAACAGCAAGGGTGAGAAGGTCGTTTCCAAGACCATTGAGTCCCCGCTTCCCTCCGTTGAGCCCGGATCGTCAACAACTGTCGAGGCCACGCTAGACCTGAGCAGCGGCGCTGGAGAACGTAGCACTGAGGCAGCTACCGCCCCCGTCAGCGGAGATCTCAGCGCAGTCCTCAGGGTTGTCAATCCGCTGCCTAATGGTGCACCTGTGGCCTTTGCAAACGAAGCAATGGGCACAACCCTTCCCGGCTACCTGACCTTGGGAACGGTATCTGTGGGAACCTCACTTCCAGCTCAGCCTTCCACGCCGAAGGGCAATGAAGCGAGCACACCCGGCGGTTCCACTGAAGCCAAGGCAGCTGCTGTCTCTACTGAAAAGCAGAGTGCACAAGCCCCCAAGACGAAGCTGGCACGTACCGGCGCCATCGGCGGCTCTGTCCTCGCACTCACAGCGGGCGCACTTGGGCTTGGAGCCCTTCTGATTCGCCGCACGCGCGCCTGATAGGCGCTGCCACACTGTCGAGTATTCAGAATTATTCGACTCGCCTATCAGCGTAGGCTCAGGATTTCCTTCCTGAGCCTACGCTGAATTGGTCTCATCCCAACGAAGAGAGAGCCATGACTCAGACCTACGGCCCAGACCACATCAGGGAAATGAATTCCCTCGCGGTACTCGCATACCTGCGCACTATTGAGGACACAACTTCCTCTCAAATTGCTGCCGCAACGGGCCTCTCACGCACTTCGGTCAATGCAACGATCACAGATCTTGAGCGTTTGGGATGGGTCCAATCCCTGCCACCGGCTTCACCCCCCACTGGGCGCCCTGCAAAGCGCTACCGTTTCCGCTCAGAGTCGGCTTTTGTCTTGGGTATCGATATTGGGGCAAATCGAATCGCAACTTCCTTGACCGACCTGCGCGGTGAAGAAAAGCGCGCAGAAGAAACTGAACTGGCCCCTTCTTCGGCCGCACCACGGCGAATGAAAGCTGTTCAACACACGATTTCCCAGACCCTTGAGAAAAACCCGTCCTACCGCGACGGTCTGGCACTGATTTCCGTCGCGGTTACCGGCCCCGTTGACGAGGCCGGAAGAATGCCTTTCGGCGGCCCTCTTCCCGGTTGGGAGAGCGTGTCCATGGTTCAAGAGCTCCAGGCACGTTACAAACGCCCAGTTACCGTTGAAAATGACTGTAAGTGCGCTCTGGATGCAGAGTCGCACCTCGGTCAGGCGCAAGAAGTTTCTTCTGCCGTCTACATCATGGCCGGCGCACGAATTGGCGCATCCTTCATGATCGATGGGAAGGTCTGCCGCGGCTCAGCCGGTGCAGCCGGAGAAATCGGCGCACTCCGTCACCTCAATTGGTACAAGGCACCCGCACATTTCTTTACGCACTCTCAGCTTCCTGTTGACCTCGCTCATCGCGCAGCAGCGCGGTGGGTGTGCGATCGGATGAGGGATGGCGACGCAGAAGCAACGCGAATTGTCAAAAAATTCGCACGAGACCTTGCCCTTGGAGCAGCTGCGTTGATTCTGACGATTGACCCAGAAATTCTCATCCTTGGTGGAGGTATTTCAGCATCCGCCGATCTGTGGAAGGAAGAGTTTTCTTCACACCTGGAAGAACTCACGATCCATATGCCTGAAATCCGCGTCTCTCAGCTGGGCGGACGCGGGGTAGTTCAAGGTGCTGTGTGCCGCGGAATCGACCAAATTACCGCCCATGCGTGCGGAGAGCAATTACTCCCCGCATCAGAAGTTATTCAGATCGTGTCCTAAACAGATCGCATCCTACAAGAGTGGGGGTGGCCGTAGCCACCCCCACTCTTCGTCTCACTCTCAGGCTCCTCGATCCTGGTTATTCTCGAAGTAGCTGCTCAATTCAGGACTGACTCGCGGGACGTCAAAAGGAACAGAACCCTCACGCAGCGACTTGGTAGCCAACACCCCCGCAGCGACGGCCTCGCGAGCCCCCAGTGGCGTTGTATCGGTCCGATCACCTTTGGCAACAAAGCGCAGGAACTCATCCATCGTTGCGACATCGGCATCATCGTGTCCGCCAGCATCTCCCTTAATGGGGATCTCAACATCGCCAGTGGGTTCCCATCCGCTGCGATGTTTCCATACGCGCACAACCCCGCCTTCACCATCACCAAAGTTTTCCGCTCGTCCTTCGGTTCCAATCACGGTGTAGTTACGCCAGTAATCGGGGGTGAAGTGGCACTGTTCGTAAGAAATCAGAGTGCCAGAAGTCTGTCTCATCATGAGCATAGACACGTCCTCAACATCAATCACGGGATTAAGACCGGTGAGAGACGCAGGTGGCCAGTTATCGAAAGAGAACCAGTCACTCATGACTGCATCAGACTTCTGTCCACTGCGATCAGTGAGCTTTCCGTAGAGCATGAGATCCCCCATGCCAACAACACGCTCGGGGACGGAATCAGACAGCCAGTTCATGACATCAATGTCATGGGCGGCTTTCTGGAGCAGCAGCCCAGTTGTTCGACTGCGATCTGCATGCCAATCCTTGAAGTAATAGTCACCACCATTGCCCACGAAGTGACGGCACCAAATTGCTCGGACCTCACCGATCAGACCATCTTGGACAACTTGACGCAGAATGCGCACAACCGCCATGTGTCGCATGTTGTGCCCAACATAGAGGGCAGTCTTGGTCCTATACGCGGTTTCAAGAACGCGATCAGCACCCTCAATAGTGATCGCAATCGGCTTTTCCAGATAAACCGCAACCCCAGCTTCCAAGAGCGCACAGGTGATGTCTTCGTGAGTGTCATCAGGGCTGGTAACAATTGCGCAATCAATACCCAGTTCCAGCAGTTCATCGAGGGTCTCAAACCACGGGTAATCACCCAAAACTTCTGTCGCGCGCTGGCGCATCGCAGGATTGGGATCGCATCCTCCAACCAGTTCTGCAGGAATCGTGGCTTTGTGGCAATTTTCGGCAATGACGCACCGTGCGCCCAAACCAATCACGCCAACACGTAGGGGTGCAGACATTTTTAGCTCCATTCAGGGGTCATCTTTGACACCCCTATTATGCGCCCTCTACCCCCACTTATGCAAAGGTCTTGACAAAGTCCCCAAGTATGAAGCTCCAGCTCCTCACTTGAGCAAAAACCAGCGAAACTTCAGTGCTTCACAGCGCGATGAAGAGCCACGATCCCACCCGTCAGGTAACGGTATTGGACGTCACTCCACCCGGCCTCGGCAATCAAGCTTGCAACTTCGGGAGCATCGGGCCACTCGCGAATCGACTCCGCCAAGTAGTCATAGGCAACGTCATCGGAAGAAGCCAGGCGCGCAACCAGCGGCATCACATACTGGAGGTGCAATGAATAACCCGCACGCAGCGGCGCAGAGGTCGGCGTCGAAAATTCGCAGACAACCAGTCGCCCGCCCGGGCGCACAACGCGAGCCATCTCCTCCAGCGCACGCTTGGGATCTGGAACATTTCGCAGACCGTAGGAAATGGTCACCGCATCGAAAGACTGATCTTCAAAAGGAAGATCCATCGCATCGCCTTGGATGAATTCGATATCGGGGTGACGATTGCGTCCCACCTCAATCATGCCTGCAGAAAGATCACAGGCGACAACGCGCGCACCGCTGCGCGCGATTTGCGCGGATGAGGCACCCGTACCAGCCGCAAGGTCCAAAATCCGATCCGAGGGCTTCGGTGCCAGCGCCTTCGTTAAAGCCTTCAGCCAGATAAAATTCATCCCGCCGCTGAGCAGCGCATTCATCACGTCGTAACGCGAAGAGACATCATCAAACATTGCGGCCACTTGATCTTGAGACTTACCAAGGTCTGCTCGACGCTGCTGGGAGGCGGTCTGTTCACTCATATGCATATTTTCCCATTTACACGCCACATCGGCACGCTTAAGTGGAAGCGCACACAAGGCACTAGCATGGAAACATGCCCTCCGGACACTTTTCGTCGATCCCCACCCTGTACTGCTGGGTTGAGCGCATCGATCCTTCCTCCCCCCAGGGGCATCTTCCATTGACTTCTTTCCTCCCCACCTCTGGACTTTGCGCCTGGATTCGCGACGAGGCCATGGTCGGCTGGGGGCAGGCGTGGCGTTGGCAGCGAGGGAAGGACCGCCCTCCCCTTGTCGAGGCCGGGGAGAACGCTGCAATTACCGAAGCGGCGCGAGTGTGGGATTTAGTTCGAGAGAAAGCACAGATCCACTGGGCTGAAGGCACGCGCGATGCGTGGGGTTCTGATTCACCCGTCCTTCCGATTGCTTTTGCATCCTGCGCTTTTGAGGACGACGGGGAACGTGTTTTAGTTGTGCCCACTTTCCTCATCATCACCCACGGTTCGACACGTTTCTTGGTGACGAGCTCAATCGATTCGCGTGACAAGCCTGTTTTTCATGCCGAGATTATCGATCACCAACTCCCGCCTGCCGAAACGCTCAATATTGGCCCAGGTGCCATGAGCGAGGAAGCTTGGTGCGGCGCGGTTGATGAAATCATTAATGCCCTTCGCAACGAAGAGGTCGGAAAAGTTGTCATGGCTCGCGACATGACGATCATCTCCGACTTTCCTTTCGATCAGGCTGCTTTGGTTGAGCATCTGCATCAGCGCTACCCCCAAACCTGGACCTTCGCCGTTGCAGGATTAATTGGTGCAACTCCAGAAATGCTGGTCTCCCTTCACCAGGGAAAGCTCCATTCGCGCGTCCTTGCAGGAAGCAGCAAACCCGAGGATGCGGATTCGCTCCCGCTGTCGTTAAAAGATCGTTCTGAACATCTCTTTGCAGTCGAGTCCGTCGTGGCCGCACTCCTTTCTGCGGCGCAGGATGTGCAAGCACCTGCACGTCCTAATGTGCTGATTCTTCCCAATATTGCCCACCTCAGTTCTGATGTATACGCAACTTTCCCGCAGGGAAGCGTTCTTGATGCGGTGGCACAACTGCATCCCACTGCCGCAGTGTGTGGAACTCCAACTGATGATGCGCTGGATCTCATCCACGCCTACGAACGCACGGAGCGCGAGCGTTATTCGGGCCCGGTTGGCTGGATTGACGGTGCGGGAAATGGGGAATTCGGCATTGCCCTACGTTGTGGCCAATTAGAGAACAACGACCGCACCTTGAGAATCTTCGCCGGCTGCGGAATCATGCCAGATTCATCATCCCGCAGAGAATTGGAGGAGACCCAGACCAAGATGCGGCCGTTGCTCGAGGTTTTAAACCTTTAACTCAGTGTTCTGACTGAAGCGTGACTTTTGCAGTGTTTTCTACGCCATCACGCACGTAAGTGACGCTCACCTCTTGGCCGCCCGTGTAGCGACGGACATAACCGACCAAGGACTGCGCCGAGGTGACAGTGTTCCCATCAATCTTGGTAATGACATCCCCGGCTTTCAACCCTGCAACTTCAGCTCCAGACCCCTGGCTCACACCGGAAATCTGCGCACCCGCACGGGTGTCGTTGCCTACTCGCGCGGCACCGGTACTGACCGTAACGCCCAATCGAGCATGATCAACTGTTCCGTTTTGAATGAGCTGATTAACAACCGAAACGACCAAGTCAGAAGGAATCGCGAATCCCAGACCGATCGATCCCGCTTCAGAGTTCGACGATGAGGAGAGCGATGCAATAGACGAGTTGATGCCGATCACTTGGCCGTGTTCATTAAATAGCGGTCCACCGGAGTTACCGGGGTTGATCGAGGCGTCAACCTGGATGGCATTCGTTGTGATCGATTGACTCTGGTTACCCTGCTGCTGAAGCTGACCGAAGGGATCCTTTGAGTTGTCCTGGTTTTGGGATTCCGAGGCCTGCACCTGAACAGGACGATTGAGAGCAGAGACAATACCCGTTGTCACCGTATTCGAGAGCCCAAGCGGCGAACCTATGGCCATTACGGGCTGGCCAACCTTTAGATCAGAGGACTGCCCGAACTGTGCAGCAACAAGATCCGAAGGCGGATTTACCAAACGGATCACCGCAAGGTCAGTGCTCTTATCTGTACCAACAATCTTTGCTTCGTAGATCCTGCCATCAGTGAGTGTGACTTGAATCCGTCCGCTTCCATCAGCAACCGAGGAAATGACATGGTAGTTGGTGACGATATTTCCAGAGGAATCGACGATCGCACCCGAGCCAATTCCCGAGGAGTTCTGAGCCGAAACAGAAATAGTGACGACAGCGGGAGACACGGTTTGCGCGACGTTCTCCCAATCGACTGCAGTTCCAGCGGAATTAGTCTGAGCCGGTGCGGAGGTCTGACTGACCAGAGGGGTTGTCACCGAAGAATGCAGGTTTTGTCCAATGACTAGGGTGCCTCCAATGGCCAGGCCTGCCGTGCAGGCCATCGCCAGCACAAGCGCTCCCCAGCCGGGTCCGCGCCTCGGGCTATGCGTCTCAAGAAGAGTGGGGACCGGGCCTGCCGGAACTCCAGTTGGGGTTTCACCTTCTGCCGAGCCCTCGGATGCAGGGGGCTGAGCAGAAGCAGGAGTATATGCTGCTTCACTTTCAGAAGTGGCGGGAGTTACTGCAGGCAGCGGCACAGTTTCGTGCTGCATCGGCACAGACGCGCCGCCCTCTTGCGAGGCCGATTGCTGGGCGGGTTCTTGCGCGTCAGGTTGAAAGCGCGCATCACCTTGAGGAGTGGTTTCTTCCGGATTCATGACCAACCCATCTCATTTCGTTATCAAATCGTTACATTAGCATCCTACAACGACCGCAAAAATGCAATATCTTCGGTCGGCCGAGGGATAGAGAGGTGCAGCACTTCTAATCCTTCAGTCTCCGTATTCAAAATCGCTCGAAGCTCGGACATTGAACTCACGCGACGAATCTTCGCTCCATATGCCGCGGCAAGCGCACTGATATCAGTACGCTGAGCGACTCCGAAATAGCGTTCATACACCGTCTGAGAAGCGCGCTGACCATGCTCCAAACTCTTAAATATCGAGCCGCCCTGATCATCCAGGACAATGATCCGACAGCGAGGAAATTCCTCTCCAAGAGGCATTCCCATCCCAGAGGCATCATGCAAGAAAGTTAAGTCCCCCATTACGGCATGAACCGTTGGCGGGCATTCAGATGTTTCTTCCAATAGGCGCGCCCAACCAAGAGCAGTCGACACATTTCCATCAATTCCCGCAAGGCCTCGGCTCGACCACACCTGCTGGGGACAACGGTGATCGCTTTCAGAATTCCCCTGCGGATCGTAACCTTGACGGCCGGCAATAAGATCCGCAACTCTGATGGGATTCGATGCGCCAAGGAAAATATGAGAGCACTCTTGCCATACGGCATCAAGAACACCAATTTCACTAAGCTCATCACCATAGGAATTGATCAGTTCATCAACCCCACGTGCCACCGATTGAGCACGCGCAGATAAGTCTTGACACAAAGAATTTTGGATGGCTGCATTCACGCGATCAGATCCGGTGAGAGACGAAACAACACAGCTTGCCTTGCCATGCAGATCCGTCCACGCCGCATGGGGAGAGACGATGATGACACGCTTATTGGAAGCCAAGAGCTTCTGGATCGGACGCGACAATGTTGGACGTCCGGTGACAACAATTTGACCGATTCGTGCGACAACATCTGAATCCGCGCACAGAGTCTGCTGGAAGGGGATGAGGACTTCAGTGCTCACACCGGTAACCATGGGCTCGGCAAAAACCGGCACCCGCGAGCGCTCAGCCCAGTGCAGCACCGAGTCCTGTGCGCCATGACCGGCAATCACAACCGTTGCAAGATCGGGCTTGAGGGCATTCTCCGCACTCGGTTCACGCACAATCTGGGACGGGTAGACCTCGACTCCCCCGCCGCAATTCTCCCTCAGCTGAGCGCTTTGAAGAGCCTCGGCCTCGTCGCAGGGCGTAAGCGGATCACGGAAGGCGCAGTTAAAGTGGATTGGACCTGGAGTGCCGGAGGGACGACCAGCGGCAGCTGCAAGTGCACGCGCAACACGGCCAGGAACACTGGCCAATTCAGCGGTGTCCGACGAAAAATCCCATTCGTCCACGACTTGGTCGGAAAAAATTCCCTGCTGAGTCATGGTTTGGGATGCTCCAACGCCATGCAATTCAGCGGGACGGTCCGCGCTAATAGCAACGAGAGGAAGATGAGAATAAAACGCCTCGCTCATCGCAGGATAAAGATGCGTGACGGCACTTCCCGAGGTGGTAATCACGCAGGCACGTGCGGCGGGGGAACCACTGCCTTCCCCGAGCGTGAGTCCAAGGGCAAAAAACGCAGCCGAACGTTCATCGAGGCGAATGTGCACACGGATTGGGTTCTCATTCAACGAGTCATACCGCGCAAGCGCATAGGCAAAGGGCGCATTTCGCGATCCGGGACAGTACACAAAATCGTGAATTCCACCGGCAATCAGGGAATCAATGATGCACTCAGCCAAAGCTTGTGAGGGGTACATACTCCTACTTCTATTCTTGATCTTTAACGGTGGGATGCCATTGCATTTAGCCGATTCACCCAGGATTCACAGAGCTGAGAATCGGGTGCTGAGGGCGTGATCAGGCTTTCCTTCACGGCTAGATCAGTTGGAATCATATGTCCATCAACTATACGCACTGGGGAAACCGCCGTATCGCCGCTCAATAGCGAGGCCGTGCCCAGACCGCATGCGCGTGGTTCCTGATCTAGAGCGCAGGCCACCCGAGCCGCGTAATCCAAACCAAAACTGGTTTCCAAGGCCGAAGAGATCACCAAAGGCATGGGCAGTTCCTCGGCCAACTGGAGAACTGCACCCGCCCCTCCCAGAGGTTCAACTTTGATAACGGCTACGTCAGCCGCTTCAAGCCGAGCAACCTTGAGCGGGTCTTCCGCGCGGCGAATCGATTCATCAGCTGCAAGAGGAACCTCTTGTTTGCGCCGCAGCCACGCAAGGTCTTCAACGGCCATGCACGGCTGTTCAACGTACTCCAGACCACCCGCAGCGTGGGCTGCACGGTTCAGGCGCGCGATCCATGTCAGAGCAGTTTCCCTGTCCCACGCACCGTTGGCATCAACACGCACCTTCGCAGACGACCCATGCAATTCAACCAGAGCCTCCGCGACGGCCTCGACACGTTGACAATCGCGCTCAAGGTCAGAACGCGTATCGGCAACCTTGACTTTTGCAGTCGCACAACCCGGATTATCAAATACTCGTCTGCGCGCATCTTCAGCCGAAATCACCGGAATTGTCACGTTGAGCGGCACTTTTTTGCGCCGAGGCCTCGGCGAAGCTACTCGGGCAGCTTCCAATGCGCTAGCAAGCCACGTAGAGGATTCACCCGGGTCGTAATCCCAGAAAGGTGCGCATTCTCCCCACCCGTATCCGCCGTGTAGAAGAAGACCTTCGCGGACCTCAATATTGCGAAAACGCACGCGCATTGGAATTGAGTAGACCAGTAAACGATCGATGCCTTCTAAGACCATTCGAGTCTTGGTGGGAAGCGAATCTACAGAAAGTTCGTGGAGGCGAACAGCTGAAGACGCGCTGCCAGTATCCTCCACGGGCTTTCTCCTATCGTTCAATAACCACCGCTGATCGCGGAGCAAGAAGAACGTGTCCCGTACACTCAGCTCCGCTGAGAAGATCTTGACCCACAATCCCAGCGAGTTCAACCGCACGATCAGAGTGGTTGAGAATGAAGAGGAAGTCTTCACGTTCTTGAGCTTCCACACCCTCAGGAAGGTCTGGACACACAGGACGAATTCGCGTGTAGGTCGTCCACAAGCGCAGCAGGACCGAGCGAGTCAAGGCATCAAAGTCCGCAGCTGCATACCAGACACTTCCGCAGCCAACTTTCCTGCGGGTGAGCGCAGGAAGCCCCGCAAGGTCGAGGCCGCCGCCTCGGCCATCAAAGTATGCAACGCACTCAGGCCCACCCTCCGAGGACGAATCCCCGGGAATCTGCCACTGCAAACCGAAAGCTGGGGCAAGCATTTCAGCCCAGCGGCCACTGCGCAGATCCGACGCCGCTCCCCCAAGAAGGTCTGCGGTTCGTTTGAGGGCCTCGTTATCGGTATCGATCCCACACCAATCACAGGCCGCCGGGGTACTTACTGCGGAAGAAATCCGGTTCGCGGCCTTCTCGCGCGCATCATACACACGCCCCTGGCTGGGACCGGTGAGTGTTGAATGCTCCAGAACCCGCACCCCTGCAAGATCAGAAAGGGAGCCGAGGTATCCGCCGAGAATTGCCCCAAGCTGGGAATCAACAACACCGCTTGGCGCGGTAATGACAATGTGTGCTCCGCGTTCAGCTGCCGCGTGCAAAGCCTGAGTCATCTGCGGGTAGTCAACGAAAAGCGCGGGAAGAATGATGAGATCGTAAGAGCTGAAATCATTGTCGACACCCACAACATCAGTAGCGATTCCCGCTTCCCACAAGCTTTGATGCCAAGACTTAGCGGGCGCGAAGTTCCCCCACGAATCTGCGGGATTTTCAGAACTAATCGGACCGATCGCATAGCGCCGCGCCCATTCGCTCTCCCAGTCAATGACAACTGCAGCGCGTGAGCTCATGCGAGTCCCCGTAATGGGCGCCAGAGACTTTAGAGCTTGGCCGGTGCTCACAACATCCGTCCAAATTGGTGAATCTTCGCCAGAGTGCGGCACCATCCCTGCATGGAAGGTTTCCGATCCCCTAGCGGATTGCCGCCACTGGAATTGGAGGATTCCATCCGCTCCGTGAGCGAGCCTTGCGATCGTCCACAAAAGGAACTGTCCCGGGCGCTTGGGAGAGTTTTGGGGTCGCCACTGCACCGCACCGGGGCTCTGTTCCATCAAGAGCCAGGGAGCGCCGTTGCCGAGGCCGCGCATGACATCGCCCTGCCAAGCAATGTCGTGTGCAGCCTGAGGATCTGCGGGGTCTGGGTAAGAATCATCGGCGATGATGTCACACAGCGGTGCCCACTTGCGGTAATCAAGAAGCGGGAAGGCCCCCATAAAATTCGTCGTAATAGGACGGTCCGAATAGCGACGAATCACCTCTCGTTCACGTTCCATCTGGGAACGCAGAGCGTAGTCACTAAAGCGACGCCAATCCAGCATCTGCCCGGGGTTGTAGAAGGTGGGCATTGCACGGGGAGGCTGGATTTCTTGGATGTCCCTATAGGTTTGGGACCAAAATGCAGTTCCCCAGGCTTGATTGATCGCCTGAATATCCCCGTATTTCTCCACTAGCCAGCGTCGAAATGCCGCAGCGGACTCATCGTCGAAACTCTCTGCCGTGTGACAGGCGTATTCGTTCGAAATGTGCCACATGACCACGCCGGGATGGTCGCTAAAACGGCGCGCCATGGCCTCGGTCAACTCACAAGCTTTGCGGCAAAAAAGCTCGCTTGAGGGGTTGTACTGCTGGCGCGAGCCAAATCCTAAACGCACGCCTCGAGAGTCAACGGGAAGGGTTTGGGGGTAGCGTTGAGCCATCCACACCGGAGGGGAAGCGGTCCCATTGGCCAGGTCCACGCCAATTCCAGCGCTGTGGAGCTGATCAATGAGATCCGCCAACCACTCCAGATCGTAGTGGCCTTCTTCGGGTTCAAGAGATGCCCAGGAAAAGATCCCAAGGGAGATCAGATTGACGCCGGCACGGACCATGCGTTCGATATCGTCTCGGTTAGTTTCCTTATCCCACTGTTCGGGGTTCCAATCGCCACCGTAGGCAATCGTCTCCATTAACCTATCCTTCCCAGCACCTCGTGGTGGCTCAACAGCGGGCTAACTATCCCTTCACAGAACCGGCAGCCAGACCTGATTGCCAGTACTTCTGCAGGCCAAGGAATAGTACGATGAGCGGCAAAACACCCAAGAGTGCGCCCAGCATTACTGCGCCCTTTTGGGGAGCGAAGTAGCTCATCATGCCATACAAGCCCAAAGTGACAGGCTTGAGTTCAGGCGTCGAGACCATCATCAAGGGAAGCAGGAAGTTATTCCAGGTTGCCACGAAGATGAAGAGGAAGATTGTCACCATTGCCGGGGCGAGCAGGCGAAGAACAATCGTGAAGAACACGCGCGCTTCGGATGCTCCGTCGATGCGGGCAGCCTCGATGAGTTCTGTCGGGACAGAAGATTCTGCGTAGACACGGCCGAGGAAGACACCGAAGGGAGAGACACAGCTAGGGATCAGGATTGCCCACACAGTGTCTGTCAACCCAAGGTTATGGAAGACAACGTAAAGCGGGATGGTGAGCAGAGCGACGGGCATCAGCAGTCCGGCCATAATCAAAGCCATAGAGACATTACGTCCCGGGAAAACAAACTTTGCCATCGCGTATCCAGCGGCAACCGAGATCAGGGTTCCAATGACGCCAGCAGTCGTTGAGTAGAAGAGGGAGTTGAGCACCCAGCGCCAGAAGAGGCCTTGAGTCCAGCCCATAAGCTTCGTGTAGTTGTCCGCCAGCTCAAAGTGACCAAACCAGAAGCCATTAGTAGAAACGAGATCTGCGTTCGACTTCGTTGCCGAGAACATCACCCAGATGATCGGCAGGATGAAGTAAAGCATGGTGAAGGTCAGAGCAACGATAGTGACGATTCGAGCGACCTTCGAGGGTGCGAGTGAACGCGGAGGCATTCCCTCGAGAGAGGGTGTGTACTGGCGTCCATCGGGCAGCGTGCGCATAGTGGTACTCATCGGACGGTCTTCCTTTGCAAGAGCGCGTAGATCACGGCAAGTCCGCCAGCAACCAGTGCCATCACGATTGAGATTGCCGAGGCCGGGCCATCGCCACCGGGCGAGATAGTTCCGAACATGGTGCTGTAGGCCATCATCATCGGCGTGTAGGCATAGCCCATCCACCCATTTGCAGACTGCATAACTGCGGGTTCATTGAAGAGCTGAATTGTGCCGATGATGGAAAGAAGAACCGCCAGGAGGGCAGCTCCGGAGACCATGGGGATCTTAATTTGGCGCACAATCTGCCACGAGGAAGCGCCGTCGAGACGTGCGGCCTCGTACAGCTCATGGGGCACTGCTTGCAGCGCTGCCAGGAAGATCAGCATGTTGTAACCGGTGTAGGTCCACGTCGTCATATTTGCCATCGAGGCCAGGATTGGTGCTCCAGGAGCCATGAAGTCGACATGGATTCCAAGGGAATCAAAGAACTTAACGATCGGGGAAAGCTCAGGGGTGTAGATGTAGAGCCAGACCATTGCGGCAACGATGCCGGGGATTGCAAATGGCAGGAAGTAGCTCAGTCGGAAGAAACCGACCCGACGAATCAGGAATGAGTCCAAAACAAGAGCCAGAACAAGAGCCGAGATAATCATGATCGGGATCTGGAAGGCCGCGTAAACAACGACTCGCCCCATGCCGGACCAGAAATCACCCGAAGCAATGACCATAGCGAAGTTGTCGAGGCCAACAAACTGGTTGGTGAGTTCGCCGCCGCCGTACAGGCCTCCGCCACTTGCGACCTGACGGAAGAAGGACTGGTAGATTGCCACACAAATCGGAACGGCAAAAACCAAGAGGAACATAATGAAGAATGGGGCCATGAAGGCCCATCCGGTACGCGCATCGTGCCGTTCTCTGATGCGCCGGTTTTGAATGTCTGACTGCATGTATCAATCACCCTCGATTGCTGGCAGATTGTGGACTTTAAACACGGTAGGGGTGTGGTTCCTCAGCGGAGAAACCACACCCCCTCCGCGATTAGCGCTTACTCAGCGACGGGAAGGTTTCCGTCCTTGAGCGCCTTCACGGACTGCGTCTGAGCAGCCTTGAAGATGTCGATCACCTTGCCGGAGCCATCACCAGCTGCGGTTGCAGCCTTGGTCATGGGATCGGTGAGGGTCGAGAAGTAGGGGATGTACGGGAAGTCGGGGGCCAGGTTGGCGTTTGCCTTCGACAGTTCAGCGAAGACATCCTGTCCACCATAGAATTCCTTGACCGAATCCGGGGTCTTCATGGTGCCGGTGGTGGTTGCGACGACCAAACCCTGCGAGACCAAAGCGTCAACCTGGGTGTTCAGCCAGTTGTTGAACTCCATGGCGCCCTTGGGGTTCGCGCATCCCTTCATGACTGCAACGCCGGAACCGCCGTTGGGGCCGGTCAACGCGCCCTTGCCGAAGTCAGGGAGCTGAGCAACTGCCCATTGACCCTTGTTGTCGGTCTTCTCCAGATCAGCGGAGATGAGCGGTGCTTCCCATGCGGCACCGATGCTGCCGATCAGGGTCTTGTCGGTCAGAGCCTTAGTGAAGGAATCTCCCCAGCGCTCGGCGACGAGAGTGGTCTTGTCGTCGAGCATCGACTGCCAGAAGTCTGCCACGGTCTTGGCGGACGCATCGTCGATCTTGACGGTCCACTTATCGTTTTCAGCCTTGTACCAAACACCGCCTGCTGCAGCTGCCTGAGCGGACAGGCTATAGCGCGACTCGTCAGCCTCGAAAGCAGAGATGTACTTGCCTTTTGCAGCTGCGGTCTTGGCAGCGGCCTTGAACTCTTCGAGGTTGGTGGGAACCTTGATTCCCAGCTTCTCGAACTCAGCCTTGTTGTAGTAGTAAACAAGCGGGCCGGTGTCCTGGGGCAGGCCGTAGTACTTGCCACCCACGCCAACCTGCGAGAAGGCGCCAGCGGAGTAGTTGGCCTTGTACTGGGTCGCGTACTGTGTCACATCCTCCAGCAGGCCCTTGGTGAACATCTCGGGGATTTCTGCATAGCCCAGCTGTGCCAAGCAAGGTCCGGAACCGGCCTTGACGTCGGTCTCGAGCTTCTTGATCATTTCGTTGGCCTTGCCATCAAACTTGACCGCCTGGACCTGAGTGTCAGGGTGCTCCTTGTTCCACTGCTCAACCAGCGACGAGACCTTTGTCATTCCTTCACCATCGGGCAGACGGTGCATGTATGTGATGGTTGCGCCCTTATCAGCAGATGCCGAAGAGCTTGCGGCGCTGTCAGTCTTCGCGCCCGAACCCGAGCACGCAGTCAGACCCATCGCAGCAACTGACATGAGCGCAACAACGCTCATGGAGCGGCGTGACATGTGCATGTTATTCCCTCTCCGTTGTGGGATATCTATAAAGTTGACACCTCTTGTCAGCTTTACCTATTGCTTTCTTATGCTATCACGGTGATGGTATCTGATCACAGATTGACATGTGAGAATGCAATTATATGGTCACGATTTAATAACTAGCCTTAATCTTCTTTCTTCCACTGAGTCCAACGTCCTTCGCCGGGAGCCAGATCCACGGTGCGTTCCAGACTAAAGCCAGTAATGACGCTCGAAGACGGAGCATCAGAATCATTGTAAATAAAAGCAAGTTGCGATTTTGGATACCAAGCAACCTCAACATCAGGATTGGATGACGCAAGGACACAATCCCACTGATCTTCTCGGTGCGCTGCCCACATAATCGCGCGGTGCAGAAGCCGGCTATTGACAGTCGACCAGGTCAGTCCAGCAAGGTAAACACCCCTACCTGAGCAGAAATCATGTGCAGAGGCACGCACGCTCCCCCGCTCCATCACAAGCACAGAAGTGTCAGGATCTGTCACTACGACATCTCCGGGGTCTTCACCGAAAACAAAGTCTCCATCCAGGTCAGCAGTAATGAAATGTTCTGGCACAATCTCGTCATAGCGATCCTTAGACAGAGACCATGAGATTTCTTGATCCACACCCAAGACGTCCGCGAGCGCAAAGATGCTTCCGCGGCAGATGCCTCCTCTGTCCGCTTGCCCTTGAGTTCCCAACGAGGCCGTGGGCTGGCCGACCCCAATAAAACCGCCGCCGCGGGCGACAAAGCGACGCAGGGTATCTTGCAGTCGCAAGTCCTCCCAGACTTCCCCTCCGGAGAAGGCCGTATTCGCAGCGCCTGCGTTGATAACCACGTCGACATCCTTCAAAGAGGAATCTCCCCCATCGATGACCTCATCGAAAGATACGAAACGCACGTCAAAAGGAAGTCCTGCAAGGGCTTCAATAACCCCCAAGTAGGTATGGATCTGCTTGTACCACAGGGCATGGGCAACCATATGGGTCTGCCACGTGCGCAACTTTCCCCACGCATTCAAAACGGCAACACGTACGGGTGCACACGCTGGCTTTTCCCCGCCCGTGGCCTCGTGAAGGGAACGGAACTCCGCAAGAATCTCCTCCACGCGGTCAATGAACTCGGGGAACTTGAGCGCCAGGGAAAGGTAGCCGCCATAGCCCATACGGTCCAGGGGACTACGAACGATTGCGCGACGAGCGGTGCGCCACGACCCGTTCGCTTCTCCCAGGGGATCTCCGCCCTCACGGAAGACATCGGGGAAGAAGTAGGGAAGGAAGCGCCCCTCGGTGTAGCGCACACCGGGAATATCGGAGATCATGCGGCAGGTTGCTGCCGAACCGACGGATCCAACAACCGCATCCATCTTGATCGAAGGGAAGTAGGGTCCGTAGGGTTCCATACCGATCCAGTTGTCGCCAAGGAACATCATGGCTTCGCGGCCTTCATCATGGACCTTGCGAACCAGTTCTCCCGCCTTTTGGGCGACTCGCTTGGAGGTGAAGTCAATCCAATCCCGGAACACACGTGTTGGCGTACGGAAGGGGCAGTTATACCAGCCGCCATCCACGAAGTCCTCGGGAGTCAGCGCATAGCCGTATTCCTTTTCAAACTCTTCCATCGCCGGGATCGACACCGAGGCCGAGTATCCAAACCAATCGACGTAGCGTTCACGGCCTCGGGAATCAAAAGCCAAAGTGAAGTGGTAGAAGAAAGTCGTAAAACGAACCACATCCACTTGAGGGTTCGCTTTCAGCCATGCGGCCAAGGCATCCTTGACGTGCTCCCAGGTCCGCGGGAATGCCACATCGAAGGGGCGCTCCTTCACGCGGCCTTCTTCAAGCGCCCAGTCGTTCGTCAAATAGTTGTACATCTGGGTGGAATCCCACATCTGTACGGCAAAGAAATTCACGGTGTACACGTGGAAGGGAATGGGCTTGTGAATTGTCACCACCGCGCTCGATGCAGTGGGCGGCAGCTCTCCAACAATCGGCACGGGGTCAACGACGGGTGAGGGCTCAACCTCCTGAACGCTCCATTCCGAGGGATCCAAAGCCTGCCCACTGGTCCGATCAATGACCTGCCACCAGCGGGAGGTATCGCATTGAGTATCGGGGCGGAATTGCGCCTGGAACCACCCCTCCATCACATTGATACTCAAAGGCCCGCTTTCTGGCGCCGTATGAGGGTTTGAGGAAAGGTATTGGTGGATGCGCTCGCCCTCGCTCTGATCGGCCCACTCTTCATCACCACGCGCAGGGAAATACGTGGAGTACACCTTGGCAAATGCTCGGTCGACCCACTCAGGAAGTTCTGTTCCATCGGAATTTCGCACTGCGTCCGCACCAAGGCGCTCAACAAGAGCGCGCACTTCGGCATCAATTCCACGCTCAATGGGCAGGGTAAGACGACCTGGCTTGATCAATTTGTCAGTCATTGTCACTCCGATGTGTTGATTTCAGCGTCATTGCAAAGAGGTAGACAACTTCGGGCACTGATCCAGCTAGTCCTAAGTTATTTCCTTCTTGGTACGATAGTACAAGCACACCGAGGTGGTGATGCATTCCCGATAACAATGGAGACACCGATGTCCCTTACTTCTGAAGAAATTAACAGCCAACCTGAGCTGTGGCGTCGAGTTCTTGACGTTCCCACTGATGCACTTCCCAAAGATGGTGAGGCCATTGCCGTCATCGGGTGTGGAACATCGTGGTTTATCGCGCAGGCATACACCGTTGCCCGCGAGCGCCAGGGCAAGGGTCTCTCTGATGCCTTCACCGCCACCGAATTCCCCTGGGATCGCCACTACGACCGCGTCGTATGTCTGTCACGCTCGGGCACGACAACTGAAATTATTGACATCCTGCACGGTCTGAAGGACCGCGGCGTCCCCAACGTCTTGATCACCGCTGTGGGCAATGGCCCCGCAACCCCCTACGCAGATGTTGAGGTTGTTCTGGACTTCGCCGATGAAGAATCCGTTGTCCAGACACGTTTTGCAACCACCGCTCTTGCATACTTCCGTCACAGCTTGGGTGACGATATCGCTGCAGCTGCGGATGACGCACAGCGCGCACTCGAGCTCGAAATCCCCCAGTGTTGGGTTGATGCCGAGCAGATTACCTTCCTTGGCACCGCATGGACCATTGGTCTGGCGAACGAAGCGGGCCTGAAGCTTCGTGAAGCATCTCAGTCATGGACTGAGGTCTATCCGGCAATGGAATACCGCCACGGCCCGATCTCTATCGCTCAGCCCGGTCGCCTGACCTGGGTTTTCGGCCCGGTTCCCGAGGGTATGGCCGATCAGGTTGCCGCAACCGGCGCCGAATTGGTGACTTTCCACGGTGACCCCATGGCTCACCTTGTTGTTGCACAGCGTTTGGCCGTTGCTCGCGCTGAAGCTCGCGGTCTCAACCCCGATACCCCGCGCCATCTGACCCGCTCGGTGATCCTCAAGTGAACAACTCGGAACAGAAGCTCGCCATCGGGATCGATGTCGGCGGCACCACCATCAAGGGGGTGCTCGCTGACACCCACGGCACTGTGATTACCTCTTCTGAGGCCGTCGCCACCCCCCAGACCGGCGCTGATGATGTTGTTTCTGCGGTCGCGCGTCTAGCCCGAACTCTTCGCGAGGCTTCTGTCGATGCGCCCGTCGGTGTATGCGTTCCTGGAATTATTGACGAAGAACATGGAATTGGTATTTTCTCCGCCAATCTGGGCTGGAAAGACGCTCCTTTAACCGAAAAACTTTCCGAGGCACTGGATTCTTTCGTCCCCTTGGGACACGATGTGCGCTCGGGAGCTCTTGCCGAGGCCCTGTGGGGTGTTCGCCGTCCCTCCTGCCTGTATGTGGCAGTAGGGACCGGGATCGCCTCGGGCGTTGTGATCAATTCACACCTCGCACCGGCACCGCCGTGGGCTGGTGAAATCGGACAGGTTCCCGTTCCACACCCCGATCGTCCCTATAAGGTTGTTCCGCTGGAGCAGGTTGCCTCGGCCAGCGGTATTGCACGCCGGGCAGTCGAAGCCGGGATCGTCCCCGAAGGATCGGGGGCCCGCGAAGTTGAAGAACTTGCCCTTTTATCCAGCGAAAACGCTCGAAAGGCACGCGAGATCCTCGCGACCTCGATGAGTCTACTGGGCAGCATTCTTGCAACGGTTTGCCACCAGGTTGGTTCACTTCCCGTCGTTCTGGGAGGTGGCCTCTGCAAAGGTGGGTCGCTTGTTTACGATCCCCTTCGTAAAGGCTTGGAATCGGGGTGCACGGTCATGCCCGCGCCCACACTGCTCTCCGCTGCTTTAGGTTCCTCATCGCAGGCTTTGGGCGCCGCAGCTTTGGCATTCCAGAGCCATGGAATCGAGGTTGAATCATGATCTGGACCTTCACTCCCAATCCGGCTCTGGATATTACGTGGCAGGCTCCTGACCAAACCCGCGGTCAGGTTCACCGCATTACGGACTATTCCCAGCGTCCGGGAGGGAAGGGACTGAATGTCTCTCGTGTCTTGGACCAGCTCAAAGTCCCCAACCATGCAACAGGTTTCTTGGGGGGCGCAACCGGCGATGTGATCGCCTCGCTCATGGAGGAAATGACTTCTCTGGTCACACCGGAGTGGGTCGAGGTCCCCTTCCAAACGCGACGCTCAATCGCCATGATTGACAACACCGCCACGGTATACAACGAGTCCGGTCATGCTCTAGATCCTGATTCCTGGAAGCAGATGGTTGATCTTTTGGGAAGCCGCCTGAGCGACGATGACCTCTTAGTGGTTTCTGGTTCTCTTCCCGGAAGCAGCACTTTTGAGGTTCTCGAGCCGGTGTTGCGCCGTGTCCGTCAAAACGGTTGCCGCATCATACTGGATACCTCAGGGCCATCCTTGGTTGAGTGCGCAGCGTGGGCCGATGTCCTCAAGCCCAATCACTTGGAGCTCCTCGACGCTACGGGCGCCTCCTCCATCGAAGAGGGCGCACGTGCCCTTATCGAGCAGGGCCCAAACTGGGTGTGCGTATCGCGAGGCGAAGAGGGAATGGACCTCTTTTCTCGCGAGAGCCATTGGCACGCCGAGGCCGGAGTTGTCCTTCAGGGCAATCCCACCGGTGCCGGCGATGCCTGCGTCGCATCCCTAGCTCGTTCACTTGCCCAGGCTGGGGACGAGCTTGAGTCAGAGATTCCTACTGCTATTGCCGAGGCCGTCGCAACCTCTGCCGCCGCGGTGACGATGCCCGTCGCTGGGGAGATTGATCTTCCGCTTCGCGAGGAGCTTCTTTCCCGCATTTCTCCTATTCGCCTGTCCTAATTTGTCAAGAAAGTAGGTCGCTATGCTTGCTGACACCGCTGCACTTGCACGCGATTGTGCCGCCCGCAAGGTTGGCCTTGCGGCTTTTAACGTGGTCCTCCTTGATCACGCTGAAGCATTTGTCAATGCCGCTGAAAACACCGGTTTGCCTTTGGTTCTCCAGCTGTCCCAAAATGCCGTGAAGTACCACGGTGGTCGTCTGCGTCCCCTGGGGCGCGCGCTTCTCGAGCTTGCCGAGGCCTCCACCGTTCCCGTTTCTGTTCACCTTGATCACGCTGAATCCACCGATTTGTGCCGCGAGGCTGTCGAGATCGGTTTTACCTCAATCATGTACGACGGTTCAAAGCTCCCTGATGCGCAGAATCGTGAGACTACCGCTGAGATCACCGCTTTCGCTCATGAGCACGGTGTCAGTGTCGAGGCCGAGCTGGGTGAAGTTGGCGGAAAGAACGGCGTCCACGACCCTTCGGCACGTACCAATCCTGAAGACGCGGCCCAGTTTGTTGCAGATACCGGCGTTGATCTACTTGCTGTTGCTGTCGGTTCTTCTCACGCGATGGCAACTCGCGAGGCGGTTTTGGACTATCAGCTGATTGCTGCAATCCACGAACTCGTCCCTGTCCCACTGGTTTTGCACGGCTCTTCCGGCGTTCCCGACGAGGGCATGGTCGCGGCAATTCAAGCCGGAATGACCAAGATCAACGTATCGACACACCTGAATGTCGTCTTCACCCAGGGTGTTCGTCAGATTCTTGATGAAAACCCGAAGATTGTTGATCCGCGAAAGTATGTCGGCCCCGCAACTCATGTGGTTCAAGAAGAAGTTGAACGTCTGATGCGCCTGTACGCACAGGCTTAAAACTCAACGAACGCAATTCGCTGCCGATCGTGTTTCATGCGATGCGGTAGCACGCAGCCCTCCCCCGCTTCCGCGGGGGAGGGCTTTTCATCTGCGCTCTATTTATTTGACGTACCAGCCACGGCCTCGCCACAGGCCTTCGAGGCCCGCTAAACGTTCTTGGAAGTCTTCCCAGCTTCCACGGGGACCTCCCGCCCAGGCGACCTCAGCAAGACCCGCTAGGCGCGGAAGCAGCATCTCCCAGACATCCTTTTCTCGACACAAGGTTTCACTCCACAGGCATGCCTCGACGCCTTCAATTCCCTTGCGGTCCACGCCCTCACAGATGCTCTCAGGATCCCAATCCCAGGCTTTCTTCAAAGGAAGGATTCCGGCCCACGTGATCCCAAGCTTCTGTTCTGGGTATTCCTTCATATCGAAGTAGGCATTCGGGCCCGGAGACATGACTGCACGCACGCCACGCGCGACTGCACGAGCGATAGAGTCGCCCTCGAGGTCATCATGCCAGACCTGAACGAGGTCTCCTTCGCCCAGCAGATCCGCTGCTTCTTCCCACGCAACAGCGCGCTTGCCCAGTGCATGGATACGTTCGACCTGGCTGCCAACGATGATCGGGTAGTCACCTTCTGCAGTCGAGAAGGATTCATCCCCACCGATGTGGATTCCCGCAGGAGAGAAGGGGGCAAGGGTTTCGACGACGGCCTCGAGGAAGGCTTGGGTCGCAGGCGCCTTGGTTGAGAGAGTCGAGAAGCCGACTTCCGTTCCTTCGTAAAGGGGCGGACAGACCCCATCGGGATTGAGTCCTTCAATCGCGTGGAGAGCAGCATTGACGTGTCCGGGGATATCAATTTCGGGGATGATCGCGATCATCCGCGAGCGCGCTCCCTCGACCAGGGTCTGATAGTCATCAAGAGTGTAGTAGCCACCTTCTTCCCCGCCGACTGCACAATCGGACGAGCGTTCAATAAGTTCGGGGAATTGCGGGATTTCAATGCGCCATCCCTGATCATCACTCAGGTGCAGATGCAAGATGTTCAAACCCACTTCACTCATCGCATCCATGACGCGAAGGATCGTGGGAACGCTGAAGAAATGGCGGGCAACATCGATGTGCAAGCCGCGGTGCCTATAAGCGGGAAAGTCGATGATCTTCACTGCAATGGGGGCCCGGCTGTGATTCGCGATGGCCAATGTGTTGAGGCGACGCAGGCCTCGCGACAGCCCCAATTCTGTAGCAGCAGTTACCTGCGCACTTCCAGCGGAAATCGTCAAAATGTAGGCCTCTGCGAACTGCCATTCCTCGGGGATTGTCAGGGGTGCAATTGCCGCCGAAAATGCCTCAGGAGTCTTCAGCACAACAGAGGGGCTAATATCTGCCCAAGTGGCCTCTTCCGGATGCGCATCGGCCTCTTCAATGAAGACCGGAAGTGGAAGAAGTCCGGGAATCGCGGACAGAGAGGAGGACATCGACGAGCTCCTTTACTTAGTCATCAGCTGTATGAACGTCCCTATCCTAACCCTCTAGGCATCAAGTGGTCATCGGCCGCTATTGTTGGGGCTATGAGCGCACTGAATTTCGTCTCCGATACCTTTGATCCTTCGCGCTGGCGTGAGGTTGAGGGTTTCGAGCTAACCGATATGACCTACCACCGTGGGATTTCCCGAGGCCCCGCCGACGGAACTGAGAAGGGCGCCGACTTGCCCGTGGTCCGTATTGCTTTCGATCGTCCAGAAATTCGCAATGCGTTCCGCCCACATACCGTTGATGAGCTCTATCGTTGCCTGGACCATGCACGAATGACCAGCGATGTCGCTGCGGTTATTTTGACGGGAAACGGGCCGTCCCCTCGCGATGGTGGCTATTCCTTCTGTTCGGGTGGCGACCAGAGGATCCGAGGAAAAGATGGCTACCACTACGAACTTGAGGGCAGCGAGGCCTCGGCGGGAGTGGAACAGCGACGCGAGCAAATTGACCCCGCACGCGCGGGACGCCTTCATATTTTGGAGGTTCAGCGCCTGATCCGCACCATGCCGAAGGTCGTTATTGCGGCGGTTCCCGGTTGGGCGGCCGGTGGTGGTCACAGCTTGAATGTTGTGTGCGATCTATCGATTGCTTCTCGTGAGCACGCCGCATTTATGCAAACCGATGCGAATGTTGGCTCTTTTGATGCCGGTTACGGCTCTGCACTGCTCGCGCGTCAAGCGGGTGATAAGCGTGCACGTGAGATTTTCTTCCTTGCCAGACGCTATGACGCCGATACTGCGGAGCGCTGGGGCGTCATTAACGAGGCCGTTCCCCATGCTCAGCTCGAGGAAACCGCGTTGGAATGGGCTCGGATCATTGCAACGAAGTCTCCACAGGCTATCCGCATGCTGAAATTTGCTTTCAACTTGGCCGATGACGGCTTAGCTGGCCAGCAGGTTTTTGCCGGCGAAGCCACGCGCATGGCGTACATGACGAATGAGGCTCAGGAAGGTCGCGATGCCTTCATCGAACATCGCTCGCCAGACTGGTCTTCCTTCCCTTATTATTTCTAAATAATAATTTGGCTTTCAGGAGCCAACCAGCTTTGCCACAGCTCAAGTCATGGTTACTTTGTATGACATTTCTGCGGAAATATCAGGGAAAGTAGTCATAGGATACACTTCTGTATCCCATTAGCTTGACAAAACCTTTAGACTATTAGCAGTGCAGGCTGCAGGAACTTTCCAGCAGTATCTGTTCCCATCACACAAGTTGAGTTCAAAGAAGGGGCCTATGTGAGAATTCGCTTAGGATCGCGAAACTCCCAAAGGGCACTGTCGTATCGACAGGGCTCCAAGTTTTCGCGCACCCTAATTCTTCTCTCAACTGCTGCAATTGGCGGATCCTTTACACTTTTAGCTCTGCCTTGGTCTTCCGCATCTGCGCATCCGGACACAGCGCCCGTTACGACTGTTTCCACTGATCCTCTTGATCATCTAGACGATGTCGGCGGCAGCCTAGATGTACATGCTACGGCTGAAGCCCCCAGCGCAGATCCAACTCTCAGCGTCAAGGATCTTCAGTCGACCCCAAATCGCCTTGTTCTTGAAAGCGATTCCCCGCTGGCGAAGAAATTTGTCCACACACCTTATGAAAAGGCAGAGGTAATTGTTGAAGGTGCCGAGTTTGCGCCCGAAACGACACTGTCCAATCAGACTCCTGCGGGCACCTTCGATCAACTTGAACCCAAGCCGGCATCCAGCGACGGTACGCCCGTTCTGAATGACCTGAAGGGTCACGAAGGCGCGGTTTGGGCTGGGAGCAACGCGACACCTTCCGCCAACGCCACCTCAATTGCTCAATTGCAAGGCGATGAGCAGGATGCGAGGACTCTCGATGAGTTGCAGGAAAAGGGTATTCCCGCCATCGATTCTTCGCTTGCAACTCCTGAGATCCTCGTCGAAAACGGAGAAATTCGTACCCTGACATTCGAGCTGACCAATGTCGGCAAGGATGCAAAGGACATCGAGATTGAAGGCGTTTTCTCCAGCGAGGTCGCCGGCAGCAGTAATGTCATTTGGAGCCTCCAGTGCGCAGTTAAAGGCGGAGCAACCTGCCCCGAGCGCGCCGATGGGTATGCAGAATCACTTACGCTTACCCAGGACAAGCCTGAGTTCTCTCCCTTCCATTCCGTGATCAACATGCCAAAGGGCTCCACCATCACGATCACTGCTCAGATACGTCAAACAATCAGCCAGTGCACCCCCGATGCCGTCAGCGAAACAACTACTCGTTTCATCTGGAAGCGTTTGGGTGCTGACAAATCAAAGCAGACCGATCTTGAACTCACTACAAAGATTGCCTGCGCAAGTGCAACTCCCACACCGACGGCAACACCTTCAGTGACTCCGTCCGCCACTTCGACGCCTACTGCGCCTTCAAGTGATGATCAGACGCATTCTGCGACTGCGAAGCCCCTACCGACGGCGACTCCGACCCGACACGCCCATGAGAGCCAGTCGAGCGTTCAGCCCCGGCCCAGGCAGAACGAGGCCCGCCCTGCGCCTGCCCCGGCTCGTCGAGTACAAGTCTTCGCTCCCGGTTCACCGAACCGTCCGACCGCACAGGAAGCAGCGCGTCGCACTGCTACTGCTCGACAGGCTCAGTCAGCTGTCCGCCAGCAGCACAACACAAATGCTGCGCCCCAACGCAATAATGCTGCACCCGCCGCTCCGACGCACTCGAGCAGCGATGCCACTCCCGCCGCTTCCCAAGCTCATGTTGAGAACCAAGACAACTCGCAGCTGGCTGATTCCAGCTATGGTTTCAACGCGAACGGTCGCCGCGGTGGCTTGATGAGTGATGTTGAAGCCAATAGCGCGGTTGCAGTTGCTGCACTGCTCGTCACTGCCGGCGCCGGCGCACTGGCGACCTTCCACAAGGGCAAGTGAAACACTCTCTGTGATTTTCGCTGGTATCTATCACTCGATAGATACCAGTTTTCCTTTTCTCTTCGAAAGAGCTCTTTACGCTCCTCCGGGGTGCACAAGCAAATGCTGCCCATGGAGAGAGGATAAAGAAGCGCTGGGCTGACCGTACACAGCCCAGCGCTTGTGTCGTTTCGAATGACCTAGCGGCGTCCAAACTTCGCACGCATCACGCGCGCCAAGGCAAGTTCAGCGAAGGCATCCACCAGAAGAGCACCACCGAAAACACCCGAGAAGATCTTCCACCCCGAGCGCGGCTTCGCAGCCTTCACCGCGGATACCAGTAGCGCCGCACCAGCCGCCGCTTCGATAGAAGCAAGAGCTGAAAGAATCCATGGACGGTCAGAAACGACCGCCATGTAGGCCTTCTGAATAGCGCTGGGATCTTCTTCCTTGTTCCCGGTCATCATGATGTCAACGCTACGACCGATGGCATTCGAGATACCGCGCGCATTGTGGAGAACCGCACCTTCGACTTCCCCGGCTTCAATTGTGCCCTGTAGGAACTCTGAAACGCCGTGAGGCAGCGCAAGCGCCTTCACAACGGCAGTAATTGCGTGAACTCCGTGAAGGTCCTGAGCGGCCAGCAACGCCTCGACATCAGCGCCCGGGACATGTGCCGCAATTTCGCGCAGGGCGGGGCGATCCCCCACTAAGTCGACCACGGAAGGATCCACGGACTCGGCAGAAGCGGAACCGGTCACGATACGCGTTGTCATTCCCCAGTTATGGGTCACCACATGCTCGAGATGGTCATCTGTCACCAAGTACAGATGCAAATCACCATCGGTCATCGCCAAGGAAACCAGCGGAAGATCACCGAAGTTCCACCCTGACTTGTCTTCCGGAATTTCTGCCAACAGTGCGCGATAACCATTGTCCAGCTCGACATCTGCGACATCAACACCCTCAAGTGCGGCCAACAGCGGGACTGAGGACGCGGGGGTACGACCGATCTCAACGACACGAACACCTGATTCTGACTCTTCGACCTCTTCAGGAAGGAAATCAGCCAGAGGGCTATCACCCTGAGGAAGAGCATCAATATGTTCTCCACCCAGACGCACTTCTGCTTTGAAGTGCGAAGCTAACTGAGAAGCAAGCTCGCTGACCGTAATTCCTGCTTGTGCATCTTGGGCGCCTTCAGCAAGTATCGCAACCCGCCCGTTCTCAACCGCAATATTGAGGCCCAGAAGCTGAGGAGTTGCCTCAAACCACTCCAATTGGGCCAAAACGGAACTTTCGCGGAGCACGCGCGCAACTTGATCGGGATCAAGCTGGGAGGCAATCATCATTCCCTCAACGCGGGTCCATGTCGCATCAGTCATCATTGTCATCCTTCCGAAGACCCTGAGAATCGTCCTTCGACTAGCTACAAGTTTAGCCTGTCCTTCCGATCGATAGGCACATCACAACAGAAAAGGTGAGGGCACCCATTTGGGTGCCCTCACCTTTCAGTGCTAATGAAGCGGTTTCAGAAGCGATCAGCGCATCTTGGTGCCGACCGAGCCCAGACGCTCAGCAGCCTCAACAACGCGTGCAGCCATACCGGCTTCAGCTTCCTTGCCCCAAGCGCGAGGATCGTACTTCTTCTTGTTGCCAACCTCGCCGTCAATCTTGAGGACGCCTTCGTAGTTGGTCATCATCCAGTTGACCACGGGGCGAGTGAAGGCGTACTGGGTGTCGGTGTCAACGTTCATCTTGATGACGCCGTTGGCGACTGCCAGTGCGATCTCTTCGTCGGTCGAGCCGGAGCCGCCGTGCATCACCAGGTCGAAGGGGCGGTGATCCAGACCGTAGTGAGCAGCGACCTCTTCCTGGATGGTGCCCAGGAGCTCAGGACGCAGCTTAACGTGACCGGGCTTGTACGCACCGTGCACGTTACCGAAGGTCAGAGCGGTGATGTAACGGCCCTTTTCACCAAGGCCTAGGGCCTCAACGGTCTTGATGGCATCGGCGGTCGAGGTGTAGAGCTTCTCGTTGATTTCGCCAACGACGCCGTCTTCTTCGCCACCCACAGCGCCGACCTCGATCTCGAGGACGGTGTGAGAGTCAACGGCCAGCTGCAGCAGGCGCTTGGCGATTTCCAGGTTCTCATCGAGGGCGATGGCGGAGCCATCCCACATGTGGGACTGGAACCAGGGCAGACGACCTGCCTTAACTTCCTCGGCCTCCATGTGCATGAGCTGCTCGGTCCAGGAATCCAGGTTCTGCTTTGCGCAGTGGTCGGTGTGCAGAGCGATGGTCACGTCGTAGTTCTTTGCGACCTCACGCGCGTAGGCAGCCATTGCCAGCGAGCCGGCGATACGGTCCTTGACGGTGGAACCTGACCAGTATTCAGCGCCACCCACGGAAACCTGGATGATGCCATCGGATTCGGCATCAGCGAAACCGCGAAGTGCAGCGCTCAGAGTCTGAGAAGAGGTCACGTTAATTGCCGGATACGCGAACTTTCCGTCACGCGCACGGTTGAGCATTTCGTTGTAAACCTCAGGGGTTGCGATGGGCACAGGAGCCTCCTAATTGATGACAACATCTGTCGCTTCATATTGTCCCACATTTGCAGAAGAACAACACTGGACTATTGGCCCTCAGATCGAAGTAGTTTGAGCAAGGTATCATTCCCCCTACTCGACGCTGATCAGAGAGCAGTTTTAGACCTACTAAAATACGCCTTCTATATAGGGTGTACTCTTCTTGTCCCTTTTCTCAATATAGGTGGATGGTTTTTTGGAACGATTCAAACGCGCGCGAATTTGGCTTCACTCTCCGCAGACTTCGTGAGGAACACGAACTCTCACAAGAAACCTTGGCCTACCGTTCTGGCGTAACGAAAAACCAAATTCAACTACTGGAATCCGGACGCGCTTCGGGACGCAAAGGCGAAGCCCGCGCCTCCAATCCACGCATGACAACACTCAGCGGCATTGCACAGGCGCTCGGTATGAGCGTCTCTGCACTCCTTGCCGAGGCTGGACTCTAAACTAAAAACTCTAGCGATTTAGTAGTGCGACATGACCGGAGTGCCAATCTCCGACCACTGATACACCCAATGCGCCTCTTCAACTGGCATATTGATACAGCCGTGTGAACCACCGGGTCCACTCCAGCCGAACGATCTCTGCCAAGGGGCACCATGGAATGCGTAGGAGCCAGTCCAGTAAGTCACCCACGGCACTCCCTTCGCACAGTAAGGCCAATCTGGAGTACACCCCATATCCTGCGCCTGATACTTGAGGTATACGTTGTAGAGTCCCGTGACAGTCTCATGACCAGGTGAACCGGGAACAATCGCGACCGGACCGTGGACAACGGTGGCACCCTCATAAGCGGTAACGGAATTGTTTCCAAGATTGATCTCAAGCCACTTCTCACCCGGGGCGGCCTGATAAACCAGGTTTTCAGCTCCGTCAGCAATGAGCTTGCGTTCATAGGTAGCCGGAGTGACGTCGTAGCTGAAGTTTCCCTCGAACTTCTTGTTGTCCTTGAGCGAAGTAATCACCGAGGTAGCGAGCGCATCAAGATCCTTGACCTTGCGACCATCAACAGCCTTCTTCGGAGTCTGAACGATATCGCCAGCAGAGTTGACATTGTGGCGACCATTGACAGGATCCCGGTTTGTTTCTTCACCCTGAGAACGTACCCACTCGCGGACGCGCTCTTCATCAACCGCGGGCTGTTTCAAGGAACCATCATCGGCCAGAGCAATCTTCACCCATCCAACTCGATCCTTCGAGCTGGCCTCGATCGTCTCTTTACCATCGGAGATCTCAACGGGAATCTGCGCAAGCTTATTTGCGGCCTCGGCGATAGTCTTCGCGCTCGCATCGTCAACCACGGGAAGAAGGTTGGTTGCAGTCAACTGCACTTCTCCCCCACGGAGCATCCGCGCGGCCTCGTCCAAGGAATTACGCAGGGCATCATAGGGAACACCACGCCCAGCCTGGGATTTGGTTGAAACAAAGGACTCTTGATCCTCGGATGGACGAACAGTAGCGTCAACCACCGGAGTTCCCAGTGAGGAGGCGATCGAGTTCGATAGATCTTTCATCTTCAGGTCGTTGACACTGATTGCAGCTGGTACATCATTGTGAACGAAAATCGCCTTGAACCGATTAAACAGGTTCGAATTCGCGGCAAGCGCCTGGTCCGCGCTCCCCTGCGGATCAACGGTTATTCCCATATCAGAAAGCGTCAGGGGCGTCGAATGCCCCTCAACTACAACATTGACCTGCATCGTCTTCGCGCGTTGATCAACCATCTGTGCGATTTCGTCCCGGGTCATTCCCGATACCGACTGACCTGCCACGCTGACGTTGGGCAGTGCACGCGTCGAATAGTGCAGGGCATAAGCAACCCCAGCCGCACACAGAGCAACCAGGACGCATCCAAGCACCCCACCGATCACAAGCGGCTTACGCGACCGTAAAGATTTATGTTCAGACATCCCTTCCATCCTACTGATTTCACATCATTTTTGCTTGAAATTCTCAGATTGTACACACCTATGTAACCCGTATATCTTCAGACAGTCCAGATCGTTTCCTGTTACCCTATTCCAACTGGTCAGGGGTACTGTTAAAGCAGGCGGACCCCAGGAGGGATAAACGTGAGTGACCTTCGTCTTCTTGTCGTTCCGGGGGGCACTTCCCCGGCATCTGTAGCGATGGCTCATGCCTCGCTACACAAGCTCGCAGAGCTGTATGAAGAGCATCAGACAGCCCCCGATCATCCCGCGCCGCACACCGTTGTTGTTATTCGAGACCCAGAGCTCGTCCCCCCATCGAGTTTGCGCACAGCTGCGACCACACCACGTGAGGCCTTCCCGCCCGAGCTCTACCCAGAGCTTGCCGACCGCATTGACGACCCCGCTCTTTTTGACAATATCGATCTGGTTTTGGCCTCCTCTGGTTCATCTGGCGAGCCTCGACTAGTTGGCCTCTCCATCGATGCATTGATGGCCTCGGTCAAGGCGACGCATTCCGTTCTAGGGGGACCGGGGCGTTGGATCTTGGCCCTGAGTTCCCACCATATCGCGGGCGCTCAGGTACTCATGCGCGCTGCCGCGACCGAAATTTCACCTCAGATCGTTGATTGTTCCCATGGTTTCAATCCAAAGGATCTGCTTCCCGCGATTGCGGGGGCAACCTCCGATCCCTCTCTGCCGGGCTATCTGTCACTAGTCCCCACCCAATTGGTTAATTGTCTGAACGCTGGCGACGAAGTCGTGAGCGCCTTGGCACGCCTCCACACCATCTTGATCGGCGGGACTCGTCTTGATCCCGCGTTGCGCCAACGCGCCGAAGATGCAGGACTCACCATCGTCGAATCCTATGGAATGACCGAAACCTGCGGCGGCTGCGTGTACGACGGCGTTCCGCTTCCCGGGGTCATGGTGCGCACCCTCGATTGGGATGGCGCCACCCGTATCGCTATCGCCGGCCCAGTCTTACTGACCCGCTACCTTATCGGCGACACCCCATTCCACGACGAGGCCGGCACCCGGTGGTTTATCAGCGGAGATACCGGCATGATCGACGCCGGTGGGCGTCTGAAAGTTCTGGGGCGCGCCGATGACATGATCATCTCCGGAGGGCTGAACATTCCGCCAATCCGAGTCGAGGACGCCCTGAAGAACGTGGCCGGCATCAAGGACGCGTGGGCGCTGGGCTTAGACGATGACAAATGGGGACAGGCCCTGTCCTGTCTTGTTGTCCCCGAGGACGCTCCTTCCTTCCCTCCCCCACCTGAATTTGTTGAGGAACAGGGGCATCGCATTCGCGAGGCCGTTTCTTCCCAGATCGGTCGCCCACAGGCACCGCGTCGCGTGATCTTCGTTTCTTCGATTCCGCAGCTTTCTTCCGGCAAGGTCGATCGCATTGCCGCACGCCAGCTCGCTGAATCGCTCACCGGGACAGAGTCTGAGTGGCGCCGATGAGCACTGAAGATAGGCGACAAGCAAGCCTTGGCGACTGGGTTGAAGGTGCCAGGCTACGCACCCTTCCTGCTGCTGCAGCCCCAGTCCTCGTCGGCATTGCCGCTGCTTTCGCCTTGGGCGCTGTTCATCCAGAACGCTCAGTCTTGGCGCTTCTTGTCGCTCTATTGCTTCAAGTTGGCGTGAACTACTCCAACGACTACTCCGACGGCATCCGCGGAACGGATGACCAGCGAAGCGGTCCCCAACGTTTGACGGGTTCTGGGCTTGCGCGGCCTCGTACTGTTTTGAAAGCAGCACTGGGGTGCTTTGCTGCAGCTGGTGTCCTTGGCTTGATCCTTGTTGCAATCAGTGGAACTTGGCCTCTGATCGCCGCGGGTATTGCCGCGGTTGCAGCAGCCTGGTTCTACACGGGTGGGAAACACCCCTACGGCTATATGGGAATCGGCCTATCGGAACTCTTTGTCTTCGTTTTCTTCGGACTGATGGCGACCGTTGGAACAACATGGACGCATATCCCTTCAGCACCTTGGTGGCTGTGGCTAATGGCCTCGTGCTTAGGTCTGATGTCGGTGGCAATGCTCATGGTCAACAACATCCGCGACATTCCTACCGATAGCGTCACCGGGAAGAAAACCGTGGCTGTTCGCTTGGGACAGCGAGCTTCTCGAATCCTCTTTTCCCTGTGCCTACTGGCACCAATCTCCGTCTTCTTTGCGCTTCCCGCAGCGATCGGCACCCATGTCATCATCTGCATTTTGGCGTCGCTCGCGTGGATTCTGGCGATCTTCCAGCCGGTCTATTTGGTGTTGAGTGGCGTGAAGGGAAGGGACCTCATCATCGTCCTCAAGCACACCGGCTTTTTAACCTTGGGGTGGGCACTTTTCGTGAGTGCGCTCTTGATCTCAAGTACATTTGCCTGAACAACTGCTCTAAACTCAAAACATGGTACGCATTCTGTTCATCGTCGCGTGGTTCGCCGCATCGATTTATGCAATTTCAGATTGGGCAACAACGCCTGCCGACAGAATGCCTATGAAGCTTTCTCGAATGACCTGGCTGATCATCTTGGTCGTGACAGTGCCATTCGTTTCTCTTGGAGCAATTGCGTGGATCGTCCTCAAGATGGTCGCAAATGCCGAGGACCGTCAGGCACAATCCGCTCCCAAAGCCCCCACCGCCCCAGACGATGATCCCGAATTCCTCTTCCGTTTAGAGCGAGATCTTCAGATGAAGCGTAAGCGTGAAGAAGAACGGAAGAATAAAGAAAACCCCTCCACCGCAGACGATGGAGAGGATTCTGATCCAGGTAAGGACGAAGACCCAACGCCTAGCGCTTGAGCTGGGCTTCAGAGACCCCGGGAACCATATCCGAGGCCTTAGACAGCAGGTGCGCAGCCGGCTCGTTATAGGTCATTCCAACCAGCACGTCATCATCAAAAATGAGCGAGGTCAGCGAAGCAAGGGAGCACTGCCGTGACAGCGGTGAGTGTCCCAGGGGCTGGTGACGGATCAGACGCTGAAGCGAAACGATGGGCATTTGGTGCGAAACCAGCAGCGCCTCGTGGCCGCGCGCCTCACGCAATGTGCGAGCGACCGCACGGGTCATGCGCTGGGCAGCATGGGCGTAGGACTCTCCCCAAGAGGGGCGCAAAGGGTTCACGTAGTAACGCCAGTATTCGGGGCGTGCAAGAACCCAAGGATTCGCATTGACTGCTACGCCCTCAAAAACTGACTCCGCCTCAATGAGATTGTGATCATGTTCGATCTCAAGCTCATAGGCAAGGGCGGTCGGCGCTGCACTCATCTGGGCACGCAACAGGGGCGAGGCAACGACGTGGGTAATATCGGCGCCGTTGTCGACGAAATACTCAGCGACGGCCTCGGCCATCTCAATACCAAGGTCAGTTAAGCCATAACCGGGAAGGCGGCCGTACAAAATACCATCGGGATTATCAACTTCACCGTGGCGCATCACGTGAATAACAGTCTTCATGACAGTGCCTTTCTGGAGGTACCACTGCGCTGAGGCAATACTGCGAAGTATTCAGCGCATGCGTTGCGGGAGATATGCCGAAGGGCCCCACCAGTGGAGGGACCCTTCAAGAAGATCACTTCTTGTTGCGACGCTGGTGACGCGTCTTGCGCAGCAGCTTGCGGTGCTTCTTCTTCGCCATGCGCTTGCGGCGCTTCTTAATGACGGAGCCCATGGGGTTCCTCCCTCGAGTGTGTAGGTGCGGCAGAGGTGACTACCGCCTGACGTCAGGTGCCAAAAGGCACAGCAGGTTTATATTACCCGTTAATCCCCGCAACGCGTTCATCGATGTGATCAGTCAGACCGGCGCGGATCAGCTGGCCGACCGCAGACTCGGGAACTCGGAAGCTCTTACCGACGCGAATCGCCGGCATCTCTCCGCTGTGAATCAAACGATAAACAGTCATCTTCGAGACGCGCATAATATCCGCCACCTCAGATACCGTCATAAAACGCGGGGCAGAGTGCTGATCCATTGATGACTCCCAGACGTGCAAAGATTAATTCCGTCTCATGATACTGGAAAGATCCCCCCATTTGGCAACTTTCTCCACTTCAATTTTCTTCAATCACTGCTGTCCCCTGTGTCACGTTATTCACATATGTTTCAGCCAATAGACTTTTAGGGCATTAGGATGAAGCTTGCGAGTGATTCTGGAGGTGACATGGCTCGTAGAAATCGGCGCCCTAGCGCGCCCGGTCGGGCATCCGATCAGCATTCCTCTGCGTCGCATCGTCGCGCACTCGCTCACTCAAGCCGAGGCTACGGACCGACAGGCATCCCCGAAGATCGACCTTCGCCTACCGTTGTCTATCCCGCCGGAGTCAAGCCCTACGCCCTTGAAGATTCTGGAATTCTCACCCGCTTCCGCGTCTGGTTTGCACACGAAGCTCGTTTTTCACCCGCGCGACTGGTGCTCATCGTCTTCGTCATGCTTATTGCATTCATCACCTGTCTTCTTGCACTCCCGATTTCAACAGCATCTGATGAACGCGCACCTTTCGTCGACATCCTCTTCACTGCAATTTCCGCGGTTTGCGTGACCGGCCTGACCGTTGTTGATACCGCGACATATTGGTCGGTTTTTGGCCAAACCGTCATTGCTATGGGCATCTTCATCGGTGGTCTGGGTGTCGTCACTTTGGCAACGATTTTGAGCTACGCCGTTTCCCGGCAGCTTGGGCTGACACAGCGAATGCTGGCAACTGTAGAGACGAAATCCAGCGGTATGGGGCGGCTGACCGCTCTGCTGAAAGCGGTTATCGGAACCTCATTGACCGCTCAGATTTTGCTCACCATTGCCTTCGTTCCCCGCTTCCTCACCCTGGGCCATGAGACCGTATGGGAATCGCTCTTCCATGCGGCTTTCATGGCAATCTCGGTGTTCAATAATGGCGGTTTCGTGATCTTGAGCGGCGGCTTGGTCCCCTACCACACCGACTGGTGGATGCTCAGTCCCATTATTTTGGGAACCTTTGTCGGGGCAATCGGATTTCCTGTCATCTCCGACCTCTCACAGCACTGGCGCACTCCCTCCAGATGGGCCCTGCATACGAAGCTCACGCTTTCGACATACATTCTTCTGGTTTTCTTTGGCACCATCACTTTTGCCTTCACCGAATGGACGAATTCGGCAACCCTTGGCGATCTTGATATTTCCTCACGACTGTTGAACTCGCTCTTGGCTGGGGTCAACACCCGCTCCTCGGGTCTGTCCTCTTTGGACGTGGCGAATATGCGTCCCCAAACCCACTTCATTCAAGACATCATGATGATGATCGGTGGCGGTTCCGTATCAACCGCAGGCGGTATCAAGGTCACGACCTTCGCCGTTCTTTTGTTGGCTGCTGCCGCCGAAGCCCGAGGCGACCGCGACATCGAAATCTTCAGCCGACGCATCCCCCACTCGGTACTTCGCCTGGCCGTTGCAGTGACCCTTTTGGGATCGCTTTTAGTTGCTCTTTCGACCGTTGTTTTGCTGACTTTGACCGGCTACAGTCTTGATGTCGTTCTCTTCGAATCGATTTCCGCATTCGCGACCGTTGGGCTTTCAACGGGTATTACTCCCGATCTCCCAGCTCTTGCAAAATACGTTCTTGCAGCCCTAATGTTCGCGGGACGTACCGGAACCATGACCCTCGCAGCAGCGCTCGCTCTGCGCGATCGGCCTCGAGCAATTCGCCAACCAGCCGAGTCTCCGCTGATCGGCTAAGAGCCGCGTCGCCCCACGAGCAAAAACCCGCACTCGTGGGAGAATACGACTATGGCAGAAGAAAAGACCCTTGCATCGGGAACCCTGGTCATCGGATTGGGACGTTTCGGTTCCGCCGTTGCCCTCACTCTGGACAAGCTTGGCTACGAAGTGCTGGCCGTCGAAAAAGACAGCCGCCGCGTCCAGCAGTTCTCGGGTCGTATTCCCGTTGTCGAGGCCGATGCCTCCTCCATGGAAGCACTGAACCAGTTGGGGGCAAGGGATTTCTACTCCGCAGTCGTGGGGATTGGTTCCTCCTTGGAAGCCTCGGTGCTGATCACTGCAAACCTTGTCGACATTGGAATGACAAATATTTGGGCGAAAGCCATCTCACGCGAACACAGTCGTATTCTTCGACGCATCGGCGCCCAGCACGTTGTTGCTCCCGAATTTGATGCCGGTCAGCGTACAGCCCACCTCGTTGGTGGACGCATGATCGACTACATCGAAATGGACAAGGACGGCTTTGCCATCATGAAGCTCCGTCCGCCGAAAGAAGTGTGCGGTTTTACCCTCAGCGAGCTCGATCTTCGAGGCCGTTACGGCGTCAATGTGTTGGGGATTCTTCGTCCGGGGGCGCCCTTTGAGTACGCCGACGCAACGACTCGAATTAACCGCGAAGACACCATTGTGGTTTCGGGCGATACGCGGCTTTTGGAGTATTTCGCAAACCGGCCCTAAGTGGCGGCTTCACTTTTCCTGTTCTGTGCATGCACCGTGCTGTTAACCCACACGGATAGGAATTCTATGTGTGCACGAGGCCAAACTGGACGCAGATGCCGGTGGTGTGGTTTAGCGTAGGGATATGGCGAAAGAAAAAAGTGTGTACCGCTGCAGTGAATGCGGTTGGACCTCACCCAAATGGGTTGGTCAGTGCAGAGAGTGCCACCAATGGAACTCCATGGAAGAGTCCGGCCCCTCTGCTTCCGTTCCGGGGGCCGCTGTCGCACTCACGCCTCGTCAGCCTGCTCAGCCCATCAACGACATCAGCGCGGAGCGCGCACGGTCCAAGCCGACGGGAATCAGCGAGTTCGACCGTGTTCTTGGTGGGGGTATTGTTCCCGGAGCTGTCATCCTTCTTGCCGGTGAACCCGGGGTCGGAAAGTCCACTCTTCTTCTGGATGTTGCTTCGACCTGCGCCGCAGAAGCGCCGGTCTTGTACATCACCGGCGAAGAGTCTGCCTCTCAGGTCAGGGGGCGCGCAGAACGTATTGGCGCCCTGCACCCACAGCTTTTCCTTGCAGATGAGACATCGCTTTCTACGGCTCTTGGCCAAATTGATGCAACCAACCCTTCTTTGGTCATCATCGACTCGGTTCAAACTCTTCAATCCGACCAGCTCGACGGCAGTGCTGGTAGCGTTGCACAGGTTCGCGCCGTTGCAACAGCGCTGATCCGCGTTGCAAAGGAACGGTCAATCCCGATTCTCCTTGTTGGCCATGTGACTAAAGATGGCGGCATTGCCGGACCTCGCCTACTCGAGCACTTGGTGGATGTCGTCTGCCAATTCGAAGGCGATCGACACACGCGGCTTCGCTTGCTCAGAGCTGTCAAAAATCGTTATGGACCCACCGATGAAGTGGGTTGCTTTGAACTCAGTGACACCGGAATTGTTGGGTTGACAGATCCTTCGGGTTTGTTCCTTTCTCAGTCCCAGTCTGCGGTTCCAGGCTCGTGCGTCACCGTCACTCTTGAGGGACGTCGTCCCCTCCCCACTGAGATCCAAGCTCTTGTTGCTCACACTTCTGCTGGTTCCCCTCGTCGAACCACCGTCGGAGTCGACCACTCACGCGTAGCAATGATTTTGGCGGTCCTTCAGGCACGCCTAGGTATCGATACCTCGGATTGCGATGTTTACGCCTCAACTGTCGGAGGGGCCCGCATCAGTGAGCCGGCTGCCGACTTGGCAACGGCAATCGGAATTGTCTCGGCCATCCGGGGAACTCCAACACGCAGCGCTCTGATTGCTTTCGGCGAAGTGGGACTCACAGGGGAAGTCCGGGCATGTACTGGCGTACGTCGCAGAATTCAAGAGGCTGCACGCCTTGGATTCAAGGTTGCCATCATTCCCGCTCAGGGAAGTGAAGAAGCCATGGGGATCGACGGAATTACGGTTCTGCCAATCTCGGACCTTGCCGGCGCGCTACGTGCCGCTATTCACTGAGTCTCTTCCTTCATTGTGCGGATACTCGAATACACTTAGAGCAGGAATCACGCATCGAAAGGCAGGATTCATGACATCAGATGCCGCTCTTCTGCGCAGCGCACTTCAAGATATCGCACCGGGCACGCCCCTTCGCGAAGGATTGGAACGCATCCAGCGCTCCCATACCGGCGGCTTGATTGTTCTTGGTGTCTCTCCTCAGCTTGAGGAAATGTGCTCGGGTGGTTTCGATCTCGATATCGAATTCACGGCCTCGCGTCTGCGCGAATTGTGCAAGATGGACGGCGCGGTCATCATCGACCCCACCGATTGGCGAATCCGCAAGGCAAATGTCCAGCTTTTCCCCGATCAGAGCATCCCTACCGATGAATCGGGTATGCGTCACCGCACTGCACAACGCACTGCCTACCAAACCCACCTTCCGGTGCTCTCAGTTTCGGCGTCAATGCGCCTTATTTCCATCTACGTCGGCAAGTACCATCACATCGTTGAAGAACCCGAAGCACTGCTGTCTCGCGCTAATCTGGCCGTCGACACCCTAGACCGCTACAGCCAGCGTCTGGATGAGGTCCTTCAGACGCTGACGATCTTGGAAATGCGCGATTCTGCAACGGTCCGTGATGTCGCGACCGTCATGCAGCGCATGGAGATGATCCGACGCATCACCTCTGAAATCAACGAATACCTTGAAGAACTCGGTTCAGAAGGACGCCTTTTGGCTCTGCAGGTCGATGATCTGGTTCGCGGTTCAGGGTCCGAACGCGCGTTGGTTCTTCGCGACTACACCCGTGATGCTTCCGCGGTCTCAACCGCAGAAGCTGCCCTCTCGGAGCTTGCCAGCGATCGTCTGGTTGATCTCGCGGCTATCGCTAACGTGCTGGGCTTGGGCGTCTATGATCCCACTGATCTGGATCGCACCATCCAACCTCGTGGCGTGCGAGCTCTCTCCTTGGTTCCTCGTCTTCCGTGGAATGTCATCAAAGACATCACCAGCCATTGGGAGAACCTTGCGGACCTGCGTGAGGCATCAGTTGAGGATCTGCAGCAAATCGAAGGCATTGGCCCCTACCGCGCAAAGCTCATCCGCGAAACGCTTGAGAACCAATTCTCAATGGCTGCCACGGGAATTGTCGGCTGGTAGTCAGCTGGTCAGACGGCTACAAGCTCACCTCAGCTAGCCCTACGTTTGGACATCCCTCATTGCCTCTAAGCCCAGTGGGGAAGAATTCTAATGGCCTTCTTGACCCTGCGGAGCGCTAGTCGCTTCAGAAGTGCTGGATTGCGAAGGTCCCGGCGTTGCTTCAGTCGTTGGCCGAACCGGCTGAGTCAGAGTGAATACCCGTTCATCTCCGAGCGTCTGGCCATTCAACAGCAGTTGTAAACGATAGGTTCCAGCTGGAGCAGGATCGGTCGCACCATCGGAATTCCGGTCCTTCGCATCGCACCCCGAGTAGAGCCCGCCATCCCATGTCAGACCGCCATTCCAAGTATCTCCGGGAATCAAGAGCAACGTCGCGCTCTCGCGATCACGCTGGCACTTCGAACCGTCATATACCGTTTCGTCGCCGCTAGAGATCTTAAAATCAATGTGCCCGAACTCAAACGAACAGGCGACTCCCGCACGGTTTTCAATGGCGACCGAAATGTTCTGTGCTTGGCCGACCTCACCACCAGAAATGGTCGGTCGAACCGTCAGATCCGCTGAAGCGCAGGCGGGAATGCGAACTCGCCCTTCCGCATCGACAATTCCATCGGCTGTGGCCTGCTCACCATCTTGAAGCGCTGCGGTTCCAGAACGCGTAACTGTCGCGGTGGGCGTCGGCGAAGGAGTTGCAGAGGCGCTTGGAGTGGCCTCGGGCGCGGAAGATTTGGTGACCGCTGAAACGGCCTTTGCAATCCCCCACACAACAAGCGCGATGATCACAAGCAATCCAAGTCCGGTGACAATACGCCGGACCCACAGGGAAGGGGGCACCTGTCCCCCACCCGGTTTCCTTGGAGGAGTCCCACCCGAACGAACTGTGGGACGAGCACCCGGACGTCCTGCGCGAGGAACCCGTGAACGTGATGCTGAGGCCGAAGAAGACCGTGGTCTATTGGGCATGAGACTACCTTCTCCCCTCAGATACATCGCTCTTACGAACATTCCGTTGCGCCCCAAGAGTGCCCTTGTCACGCCGAGCGCGCGACTTCATCACCTCAGTATCATCATCCTTTGGGTCGATGACGCACCAGCGTTCAACGATCACTCCGACAATGCCCCACAAACCAGCACCGAGTGCACACATCAGTCCGCAAATTCCAGCGTAAACACTGGTCTGCGCTTCCCAGCGAGCGAGGAAGGCCAATGACATACCTGCTAAAAGTCCAGCGCTGATCACACCACCAAGCGCACTGGCACGAGCGAACATTGCAATTCGGAAGGCTGATACGGCGTCAACCCAAGTAGCCTTATGTGCTCGAAAGCGCCGAACCTGGATTCCCATCCAGAGAAGTACGCCAGCAACAACAACAAAAACCAGGGCCAGGGCGGGATGAATAATCCACGGCCCCGCACCCTGACGAATTGCAAAGGCGGTTGCGGCTGCGGCAAGCGCCGAAGCAGCGGCTGCCCCGGCGATCAACAGCACAAGACTCAGCGGCTTCATGAATCCTCAGGACGACGACGGAAGACTGGAATCTGACCGGTAATGCTTGGACGGATTGTCACGTCGCGGTTGACAGAGGAGGGGGTCCGCGAGCCGGGAGTCATTGGCCCCTGATCAATGGAGTCATCGAGCTTGGGATCAAGAACATGACTGTAGCGGGGCGGCAAGCTCGGCGAAGGACGATCCACTTCCTCACGCGGACTCAGCGCACTGGAATCATCCACAACACGGACGTCCTCAGAGAAGTTCCAACCCGGCAGCGCACGCGAGGCGCGAGCCTGTGGACCGGACTTCCGCTGGGCTGAGCCAGCCGAAGGCTTTGCCCCCGGAGTGTTTTGTGCAGGTGCAGCATTCTCTGTACGCGTGTGTCCCTGTGTGGGAGCCGAGGCCTGACTTCCCGCTGACGAGGCCGGCTCGGGACGGCGAGCAAAGAGCGAGCTACGCCTTGGCTGGGCCGCTTCCACTCCGGGCGTCTGTTGCTCTTGAGGAGCAGGTGCACGGTGCGAGAGCTTTGCACGATGAGACTGCGCAGCAAGACGATCGGTACGCGCACGGAATGGACGCGGCGAATTAGCCGTCGAGATACCCGTTCCTTCTTCGGTTACCGGACGCCAACGCGGGCGACGAGTCCGGCGCCCAACGGGGACCTCAGCGGTAATCGGTGAAGTCGAGGGAGAACTCTGCGTCGGCTCTTGCGCGCTCTGGGTATCGGAAGACTGCGGTGCGGCCTCGGGAATGGCGTGAGGAAGAGCGCTGCCCTGCAGACGTTCGAGGAGCGACTGGCGCTCGACGACGGGGTGCTCGACGACAGGGCGCTCGACGACGGGGGGAACGGGCTCAGCAGAAGGGACAGGGCGACGAGGCTCCAAAGAGACCATGCCCTGAGCAAGGTTGGCGGAAGCCGCAGTCGTATCTGCTGGAGACGGGGTGGCCGACAGGTGCAGTCGACGAAGCGGAGGTGCGCTCACCGGAGAAGGTGCAGGAACCTGGCGGCTCGCTAGCTGCGCGGGTACCTCACCGGAAGTCTTAGCAGGAGAGGACACGGAAGTTTCTTTGGGTGCAGGCGTGGGGTGAGCGGTAGAAACTGCTGAGGCCGAAGGCTTCGAAAGCTCAACATGGCGCGATTCAACGGATTCGACCGGAGCTCCCCAGCGATCCCACAGGCGATGCCAGGTCACATCGGTGCCTTCATCGCTGGGAGCGAGGCCGGAACGCGATGCTTCGGGAAGCATGTCCAGGCGACTCGGACGCGAGGATTGGGAATTTGTCTCAAGCTTGAGAGGACGCAGCTGCTCAGCATGATCGAGGCGAGGAAGGCGCATCCGGTGAAGAAGTTCATCCGAATCAGCGATCACCGTTTCGGGATCTTCGAGCCAGTCCCTCACTGCATCAAGAATTCCACCACGATCCGGAGCCTGTGCGATAAGCTCCGATGCGGCACCGAGGCCGGAAAGCTCAGCCTTGGGCTGGGCCATCAGCCACGGAGAGAGCACAAAAGCACGCTGATGTGCACGCGGATGTGGAAGCGTTAAACGTGAGTCATCCGAGCTCACGCCGTCAATTTGAATGATGTCGATATCGATGGTGCGCGAGCCCCAGACTTCATGACGCACACGACCCAAGCGTGCTTCAAGCTCGTGGATACGATCCAAGAGCTGAAGGGGCGCCATGGACAGCGTTCCCAAAACGACGGCATTCCAATAATCAGGCTGAGGCTTTTGGTCGGGACGCAATACAGCGCGCGTACGAACCAGGGGCGAAACTTGCGTAATTTCCAAGCCATCCCAGCTGGACATTTCGTCAATTGCTCGCTTGAGGGTGACGGGAACATTGCCCAGATTTCCACCAATTGCGAGCACTACTGCGCGCGGAGCCAAAGGTGCGTCAAGTTCGTCCTGGGCAGGCTCTTCGACCTGTGCTGCTTCGCTTTCCTCAGCCGCGTCCATCACAAGCTCCGAGGCCGTCGCGGGCTGCTGCGGTGCCGCGGGAGAGTGCAGCTGAACGGGCTTATCTGAATCAGAGGCCGGGGATTCTTCTTCCTGGGAAGCTACGGCATCTGATGGTGTGCTGGGCGCAGAGGGAGCAGCGGGTACATCCTCATCAGCATCGGGAGCACTGGGGGGAACAACATTCGATGCCGCGACGAAAGGAAGCGGGATTTCGCCCTTGCGAATGGTGACCGAAACATCGGTAAAGGGAACGTCGATGGGCGCTTCAGGCTTATGGACAATAACCTCAACGCCACGAACACGCGAATCTTCAAGGGCCGCATCAGCGATCTTGTGGCCAAGTGTTTCAATCAGACGAACCGAGGGGCCCGCAAGGATCGCGTGAGCTTTCTCTGCAATCTCGGCGTAAGAAACCGTATCGGCAATGTCATCACTGAGTGCAGCGCGATCGGTATCAACCCACAGAAGCAGGTCAACAGTGAAGGTTTGAGGAGCGTTCCACTCCTTTTCGAGAACTCCGTGGACAGCCTCAGCTGTAATACCGCGTAACGCGATCACATCGAGTTGTCCCACCGTGCCCTCACCTCCCTGCACGAACAAGCTTTGCTTGTTGGCTTATGGCATGGACCCTGACGGCCCATATTCCGTCTGAAAGCGCGCGCCGAGATATATCGAGAGTTGCTTCATCTCGGTCCGAAAGGGGGGACTGACCGAAGAAGCGTTTCCGGGACGCACCTATAAGAACAGGGTACCCAAGCTCAGCAAAAATCGGCAGCGACGCGACGAGAGACCAGCATTGTTCGTTATTCAGTGAAAAACCCAATCCCGGGTCAACAATGATGCGCTCGGGCTCAACCCCGGCCTCGAGAGCATCACGAACCTGTTGGGAAACCCGCTCTCTCAAGGCAACTGCGATGGACTGATCGCCGTAGTCGAAAGACTCTTCGGGCATCCCCGGAAGCGCACGATAGTGCTGAATAACATAGGCACAGGAGGTCGATGCAACGGCCGCATTCATCTGCGGATCCCAGCGTCCTCCACTGACATCATTGATGATGGCAGCACCCGCATCTGCCGCACGACGCGCTGTTAGCGCATGCAGGGTATCAACAGAAACAACAACCCCCGATGCGGCAAGGCGCTGAATGATCGAGCCAATTCGCTCCCATTCTTCGTCCTCGCTGATTCGCGTGGAGTTCGGACGTGTTGATTCACCGCCCAAGTCGACCAGGTCCGCACCTTCGTCGAGCATTTCCTGAGCGTGGTCGAGCGCCGCTCCCGGATCCAGAAAACGGCCCCCATCCGAGAAGGAATCTGGGGTGACATTCAAAATGCCCATGACGAGCATTCGATCCCGTGGCAGATCGACGCCTTCGGGAAGACGAGGCGGTTGTGCACCTCCCGCGAGCGCCCAAGAGGAAGAGGCCTCAACAGAAGTCATCGGCGGACCCCACCCAATGCCAGGGACATCATTTCCGCGCGAGTGGCGTCACGCTTGACGATTCCACGAAGAGCAGAGGTCACGGTCGAGGACCCCGGCTTGGAAATACCTCGCATCGTCATGCACATGTGCTCGGCCTCAACAACGACAATGACACCCTGAGGTGCAAGAACCTCATCGATAGCATCGGCGATCTGAGCTGTCAGACGTTCTTGAACCTGCGGGCGACGCGCATACCCTTCGACGACGCGCGCAAGCTTTGACAGTCCCGTAACGCGGCCGCCCTTGGGGATGTACCCCACGTGCGCATGCCCGTAGAAAGGCAGTAAGTGATGCTCGCACACGGAGTAGAAGGGAATATCACGGACCATGACAATCTCATCAGTGCCCACTTCGAAGGTGGTCTTGAGATGGTCACGGGGATCTTCTTCGAGGCCGCTGAGAAGTTCGCGCCACGCACGACCCATCCGCGCGGGGGTATTGCGAAGTCCCTCGCGGTTAATGTCTTCGCCGACGGCTTCAAGAAGCGCGCGCGAGGCGTCTTCAACGCCTTGTTGATCGTAGCTCACTGGGCATTCTCCTCGGGCGCGATACCACCATCGGGGTCATCCAGCACCTCTGCGGGAGCAGACGGGTCAGCCGATGGTTCATCAGCAGATTCGGACTGCGCACGGTCACTCAGGGGCATGGCGATGGGATTTCCCATAACCGCGCCCTGAACCGCGCCTTCCGCACCGTAATTCCACACCGGACGCTCATCTTGTTTGATGACGTCGTTGAAGATCTCGGCGAGCTGCGCTTCGTCCAGAGTTTCCTCTTCCAAAAGACGCTGGGCCAAGCGGTCCAGAACCGCACGGTTCTTAGTCAAAATCTCCCAAGCCTCACGGGTCGCGTTGTCCAAGAGTGCACGCACTTCCTGGTCAACGACAGAAGCAAGCTCATCAGAATAGGCACGCTCAGCGCCTCGACCGGTACCGTAACCGGTCATTGGGTCCGAATCATCCGCACTCAAACGGACGTTACCTACGCGATCGGACATGCCGTATTCAGTAACGAGCGCGCGAGCTTGAGAGCTTGCCTTCTGGATGTCATTCGACGCACCGGTTGAAGGATCACGGAAGACGATTTCTTCGGCAACGCGGCCACCCATGGCATAGACCAGATCGTCAAGAATCTGATTCCTAGTCTTGGAGTAGCGGTCTTCGGTGGGCAGTACCATGGTGTAACCCAGCGCGCGTCCACGCGGAAGAATGGTGACCTTCGTGACCGGATCCGTGTAGCGCAATGCCGCTGCACACAGGGCGTGGCCGCCTTCGTGATAAGCAGTCACCAGCTTGTCGTGGTCATTCATGACGCGAGTGCGCTTCTGCGGGCCGGCGATCACACGGTCAATGGCCTCGTCAATCGCACGGTTATCGATCAAGTCAGCGTTTGAACGAGCCGTCAGCAAAGCGGCCTCGTTCAAGACATTTGCCAGATCCGCACCGGTGAAGCCGGGAGTGCGCTTTGCAATCATGTGCAGATCGACATCATCGGTCAGGGGCTTGCCCGCGGAGTGCACGCGCAGGATTGCCTCGCGTCCCTTCAGATCGGGGGCTTCAACCGCAATCTGTCGGTCAAAACGGCCCGGACGCAGCAGGGCGGGATCAAGAATATCGGGACGGTTTGTCGCCGCGATGAAGATCAGGTTAGAGGAGTCGTCAAAGCCGTCCATCTCAACCAGCAGCTGGTTGAGGGTCTGGTCGCGTTCATCAGAACCGCCACCATAACCAGAACCGCGGTGACGACCGATCGAATCGATCTCATCGACGAAGATAATCGCGGGAGCAACTTTCTTTGCGCGGGATACAAGATCACGCACACGCGAAGCGCCAACACCGACATACATCTCAAGGAATTCCGAACCAGCGATGGAGAAGAAGGGTGCCTCAGCTTCACCCGCCACAGCCTTCGCCAGCAGGGTCTTACCGGTTCCGGGAGGACCGTAGAGCAGCACACCGCGAGGAATGCGCGCACCGACCTTTCGGAACTTCTCGGGGGCAATCAGGAACTCACGAACTTCTTCGAGTTCCTCAACGGCCTCGTCTTCACCGGCCACGTCTGCAAAGGTGACGTTCGGGCGTTCCTGGTTAAATTCCTTGGTGCGACTCTGGCCAAAGGGACCCATCATCTGGGATCCACCCATACGGCTCATAAAGAACCAGAAAAGCCCCATGACCAGCGCCAAGGGAATGATCGCGGCAAGAGTTGAGCTCAGGAACGAGGACTGCGGGTAGTACGCATCCCAGCCTTTACCGGGATTGACCTTCTCAACCGACTCAACAATTGACTGCGATTGAGTGCGTGCATAGGTGAAGCTAATGGTCCGGCCTAGGCTCCGTTCGCGGTCGTTAACACCGGTGGACTTGTGGGTCCACGGGTCCTTCAACACCAGGTTGACCTGCTGAGTTCCATCGTTAACGACGATGCGTTCAATCTGAGCTTCCTTCAGGATCTGAAGACCTTCGGAAGTATCCACCGATTGCGGCTGGAACCACGTCCACAGGAAGAACAGGGCGATCACCAGGGGAAGCAATGGGATTGCAACGAGCCCCCAGGTATTCCTCTTCTTCTTGTTCTGAGTGTTATCTGCCATGGATTTACCTTTCAGCCGCCGTATACGTGCGGTGCCAGGGTCCCAACGAAGGGAAGTTGACGGTAGTGCTCTGCGTAGTCCAGTCCGTAGCCCACAACGAATTCATTCGGGATATCGAAACCGACGTACTTGACCTCGACCTGGACCTTGAGGGCTTCGGGCTTGCGCAGGGCAGTGGCAATTTCCACAGAGGCCGCTCCTCGAGCCAGAAGGTTTTCGCGAAGCCACGACAGAGTCAGTCCAGAGTCAATGATGTCTTCGACAATCAGGACATCACGCCCGGTGACGTCTGCATCGAGGTCTTTGAGGATACGGACAACGCCGGTTGACTTAGTGCCCGCACCGTAGGAGGAAACAGCCATCCAGTCCATCGAGAGAGGAGTGTGGAGGTGGCGTGAAAGGTCGGCGACAACCATGACCGCGCCCTTGAGGACACCGACAAGAAGAATTTCTTTGCCCTGGTAATCGGCATCAATTTCAGCGGCAAGCTCAGCCATTCGGCGTGCCAGCTCGTCTTCCGTAACCAGAATGCGTTCGAGTGCGTTTCCCATGTCCTGTGCGTCCACAGTTCCATGTCCTTTCCTGTGCGGGTCCCGACTTTATAAGAGTGCCACATGTGCGCGAAGAGGCGCTCAGCATGGCAGAGTTTCTCGCTCTTGGCGCAACAAGGAAGAGTCTGCAGCTGTCATGGCAATGAGATACGCCTGCTTCCCTTTCCCCTTGCGTAAGAGAGTTCCCCCTGGAACCGAGATGGGCCCTTGTCCCGTCCAGTGGTCGATAAGTGCGCGCGCCTCTTGCAGATGCACGTAGCTCGGTGCGCCAAGTGCGCTCAGGTAGCGGTGAAGGACGCGCATCTGCACCGCCTGGGGAATCTGCTGCAGGTGCTCGATTTTGAGGATTCCCATTCCCAAGGCCATACCCTCCTGTGGCGGCATCGCTTCCCATGCGTATGTCCACACCTGATTCGCCCACTGATCCAAGGCCTCGTCATCGGCTGCGGAAAGCTCCGCAGTGCGCGCAAGGGCGGGAACGGGGTCAATCCCCAAGCTGCTGCGCAAACTGGGAAGTGCGCATTCTCGGATTGCGCTCCGACGTAGCGCGCTTCCATCAGAGGCTCTCCAAGGGCCATCCATTGCGTTCGAAGGATCATCAATCCAGGGAAGACCGAGCTGGCGACATACACCAATCGTTTCAATACGTCGACATTTTATAATTGGTCGAATCCAGACGATCTCTCCCGCGTCATCACGCGAGCTCATCGCTTTCAATGACCCAACTCCAGAGCCGCGCGCCAAACGCAAAAGCACGGTTTCAGCCTGATCATCCATCGTGTGCCCAAGGAAGACCGCAACGCGCCCTCCCAAAGATCTGGCATGGTCCACAAGAGCGCGCCGACGTGCATCGCGAGCCGAGGCCTCGGGACCCCCTTCTGCCGCAAGCGCGACGCTCACCCATTCGGCACGGGCACCAAGCGAAGCCATACGCTCACTCACCTCGCGCGCCTCGATATCCGATCCAGCTCGAATCCCGTGGTCAACAGTCAGGGTGTGTGGAGTGCACCCCGCGCGGAGGCAGTGATCAATGATGACTGCCGCGAGCGCAGTTGAATCTGCCCCTCCGGACACAGCGATAAGTAGGGCATCGCAGTGCTGGATGGCCCACTGAACGTGCGGACGCACTTCCAGCGAGAGTGTACGTACATCTCCCTTGGGATTAGCGGGAATTGTGATCACTGGAAGCTCGGCCACATCCGGTTGTTAAGAATCGATTCAAGACCGGGGCCGGTCACGATCTGATGAACTTCATTGGCCATCTCACGGCGAAGCTGAGCGAGTCCTGCGGGAGCCACTCCCCCGAGCAGGCTTATCAGAGCCCCATCGACCATAAAATCTGCAGGCCGATGCGCAGTAATCCAATTGACCGAAGACAGATCCTTCGGAGTCAATGAATCCATAAAAACATCGATGATGCACTCGCGAAGAAGCAGCTGACGGGCAAGCTCTTCAGCATCAATTGCATCAATCGGCGCGGCGGTGACAAGTTCGCGGCAATACTCCCGATAAAAAGGCGTTCGCATGGACAGCCAGGTATCAACCCCCGCGCGCAAAGACACCCACTTTGCCCAATCTCCCAGATCGAACTTGGCGCGCACCCCCGCCTCTAAAACATTCGGGGCGACAAGATAGGCAGCAGCGCCGCTGGGTCCACTCACGCTCAGGGAATGTTTTGCCAGCACTCCTAATGCCGTGCACAGGGTGGCTGCGCTGGGAAGGCTACGTGCACGCACACCCCATTCATCGGCGAAATCCGCCCACTGAATCATTGCGCTGCGACGCTCAATGATCGGCAGATCCACGTGCACGCCATCCTGCACATCAGAAGCGGAAAACTCAGCGAAGCGAGTGATCAGCGAAGGCAGACGCCCAGAGGCCCATTCTTGCCCGCGACGAAGCCGCGAGACGATCGCCTGCGCTGATGAGGCTGAAGCCTGAGGTCCAGAGAACATGCCCATCGCGCTCAGGCGCGCGATCTGTGTGAGTGAGGGATACAACGGCATGTCTCTATGCTATCGAATTGCTCTGCGCTTGTATGCAGCCTTTTCGACTGAAGCCACGGCTCCACCAGCGCTGCTCAGCGAATGCTTGGCAGCGCTCACATCTTCGCAATGGCGGTGACGAAATCATCCAGATAGCTGCGAGTTGAATATGCGCCGTCATTGGGAACTTTGTCGAAACCGACAATGAAAATCACTTGGTGTCCCTTCGAAGTCGACACCACGCCGGCAAGTGAAGAGACCTCAGAAAGAGAACCCGTCTTTGCTTGCGCATTGCCAGCCACGACCTCGTCATGCAAGCGATGTGCGAGGGTTCCCTGCACGCCCGCCCAGGGCAGGTTTCGGACCACTCGTGGCGCAACGGGCTGCGAGGCCTCAAAACCCTGGGAAAGAATTGCCGCCAAGGTCTTTGGCGCAATCCGGTCATTCGAGGACAGGCCCGAGCAATCTTCCAGCGAGAGCTGATCCGTGGGAATTCCGCGATCCGCCAAGGTCTTTTCAAGGTTCTTGACCGCGCCATCGAATGTCACTTCAGCCCCAGCCTGGCGCGCTGCAAAGTGACAGTACTGGTCTGCGAGCGTGTTATCTGAGTGGTAGAGCATCCAACGAATCTGCTCATCGAGGCTTGCGGACTGAACGGATGCGATGCGGTTCGCGCCCTGCGGGGCCGCGCCTCGGACGCCAAAGTCAACGGAGATCCCCTGTTCACTGAGCTTTTGCGCGAAAACCTCCGCGACATTGGAGATTGAGTCGGGGTAGAACTCATTGGATTTCGGGTAGGTACGGCCCGCATCGATCGCATAGGGAGCAAGCTGGCCTTCGTAGCCGGCAACCTGCTGCTCGCTCCACGAGGCGGGGCGCTTGGTGTCGGCAAAGAGCGCGGGAGCCGCGTGAAGTTCGACGTGAGAGATTCCCTTAGAAGTCAGGGCATTTGCCGTGTCTTTCGCAAGGGTTTCAAGTCCTGCACGTCCACTGACATCAAGGGAGTTGGTTCCCTCACCTAAGAGAAGGTCACCTTCTCCTTCGAGGTAGATATCATCATCACTTTGCGCAACCGAGGTCGTCAGGTGCGCATTGGGGTCCAGGTGGCTGAGAGCGGTATAGGCCGTGAGGATCTTGGTGATTGAAGCCGGGGTGTGGGCACTTTCCGCATTACTTTGGAAGAGCGTCTGGCCATTGTTCGCGTCAACAACTAGCGCCCAGGCGTTCCAACCGCCTTCTTCGGCTGCCGAGGCCGCGGGAGCCCACGCCTCTTGGAGTTGTTGGGTGGTGGGAGCTTGACTATCACCGAGCGACTGTGAAACATTCAATGTAGGAGCGGGCACAGCAGAGGCTGTGGGGGCTGCAGATGGCGCAGATACTTGAGAAAGTGTGAAGATGCCAGGTGCGATATCATGCACATCTGCCACAAAATAGGCTGCGATCAGCACCGCGGCGCTAGTAGCGCCTACAATCGCAGCAGTAGTCCCGCGTCGCATGTGGGGATTGTCCTTCCATCAATGGTCTAGGAACAACCCTAATGCTTCGAGGGGTAGTAATACGTAATCGACATCCACGTGGTGGATCAACGACTCAACCAGTCAGGAGAGGCTCTAATGGAATTCGACGTAACCATCGAGATTCCTAAGGGAAACCGAAACAAGTACGAGATCGACCACGAAACGGGACGCATCCGTTTGGATCGTATGCTCTTCACCTCGACTCGCTATCCCGATGACTACGGCTTCATCGACGATACCTTGGGCGAAGACGGCGACCCCTTGGATGCACTGGTTCTGCTTGAAGAACCGACCTTCCCGGGCTGCGTGATCCGCTGCCGCGCACTGGGCATGTTCCGTATGCGCGACGAAAAGGGCGGTGACGATAAGGTCCTGTGCGTTCCCGCATCCGACCAGCGTGCAGCATGGCGCACCGAGATCGAAGACGTCTCTGAATTCCACCGTCTTGAAATCCAGCACTTCTTCGAGGTCTACAAGGACCTGGAGCCCGGCAAGAGCGTTGAGGGCGCACACTGGGTTGGACGCGAAGAGGCCGAAGAAGAAATTCGTCGTTCCTACCAGCGCGCAGAAGAGCACGGTTTCAACGCGCACTGATCGCTCAAACACTTTTTAACAAGATAGGGCTGGTGTTCGTAAGAGCACCAGCCCAATCCTGTTTGCAAAACAGACACACGAAGTCGGCAAATGGCACAGGCTATAACGCGTGACATTCGCCAACTACCCGTGGAGCACCATTCATGCATAAGTCCGTCCTTACTTACCACCGAGGCACGCTTCCTCTACTCTCAAAATGAGACTGGAAGTCGGCAAATGGCACAGGCTATAACGCGTGACGTTTAGCGACTTCATGTGACTTTTCTGAGATAACGAACGGGAGCAGCCGAGCCATAAGCGCCACTCATACGATTCGCCCAAGAGCGATCCATAGGGTGTACATACAATCGGCGTTTTCCACAGATTTTTCCAACGTTCGTACGTTTGGATGCCGCTATTAAACACTGAATAGATGAACGAAGAAGAGACAGAAGGGAGCGTGCTCTCCCGATCGACACGAGAAGTTCATTTAGCACCAATAGACGGAAGCTCTCACTCACAAGTCAGGGTGAAACGCGGATTTATGCTGACCGTTTCGGCGGGATTAGCTCGGTGGGAAGTTAATCAATACATTGATCGTGCACGTATTGTTTCTCTCGCACAATCACGAGATCCGCGGATTGTATTCGTTGGAACCAGCTCGCTTTGTGTCCAGAGAGTTCCACTATGGTCATCGAATCACGACATCACCTTTTGGTGTCCTCAGCCCTATCCAAATTCCACTCTCCCACCGGTGCACTACTCAGGTTTCACCATTCCACGTGTGAAGGTGAGGAAACTGCGCAGACCTCCGCTGACAGATCACCGGTTAACAGAGAATGGTGTTCACGTAGAAGACAAATTGGATGCAGCTCTTCGTCTTGCGATGGGGTCGCAACACTTTGAGGCTTTTGTCGCCGTGTGCATGACACTGCACACCGAATCTAATTTTTCGCTACAGCGCATCGGGGACTCAAGGAAGCGTGAAAACAACCTACGCGAGGAACTTAATCAACGATTGTCTATTGCCCAGGAAAACGGCTGGAAATATGGAATCTCTACCGCGAAGCTCATTGTGAAGAACGCAGATGCAGGATGCGATAACCCCGCCGAAGCAGCAATGCTCTACGCGATTCGAAGCATCTACAGCGGTCCTGTGCTGACTCAGTTCGAAATTAATGGCAGTACAGGGAGGTACTTCATTGATTTCACTCTTCCAGAGAAAGACGTCGCGATCGAATTCGATGGGATGAGCAAACTGGGAAGCACAAATGAAGACCTCTACCGCGCAAAACAACGGTGGATTCGTCGAGAACAGGACCTACGCGACTGCGGATGGAATGTCATTCGATACTCGTGGGAGCAGCTAAAGAACCTGCCTCGTCTTCAGATCGATCTTGCCCAACGGCTCGACTTGCTCGAGGCCATACCAACGACTTCTAGCCAGCTGTGGGACAAGGGGTATATCGATTGAGTATCCAGCGTCTTTCACCAACTTCGTGTGGCAGCAGAGAACGAACGCCCTGTTGCGAAAGCGGTGAGAGCATCACGAGCAGCACCCCAACTACCTCCACACGAAAGCTCTTGCTCGCCTAACCTCCACACGTTGTCAACAAATGTCACAGGCTATAACGCATGACATTCACCGACTTCGTGTGCAATTAGATGAGAGAATTGCCAACTTCGTGTGACATTTAGGGATGAGCTGGCGGCACCCGATGCCACACAAACGCACCCCGAACAACCACAGCAACCGCGAAGTGCCCACTTTACTTGTGCAGCGAGCACCTCACTTGTGCAGCAAGTGCTTTACTTACGCATCAAGCCTTTTACTTGTGCGGCAGCCCCTTCGATTCAAGCCACTTCGACGCGATCGCGGAGGCAGACTGCCCCTCGGCAGTTGACTGCCGATTCATCTCAATCAAGTCCTTGGCATCCATAGCCCCACTGACCTTGTTGATAACAGCGGCTGCATCCTGGTTGATCTTCGTGGAAACAACTGGCACAACGTGCGATGCCAAGAAGAGGCCCTTCGGGTCCTTGAGGACCGTCAGACTTCCGTCTGCAAGGGCGGGGTCCGAAGAGTAGATGTTTGCCAGCTGAATCGAACCATCATTCAGCGCCTTTACCGTCAGCGGCCCGCCCGAGTCTTCAATCGGCGTGAAACCAACCTTCACACCGTATTCCGATTCCAGTCCCTTCGGCCCATACGGACGCGTGGCAAGCTCAGAGTTGCCTCCAAGAGTGATCTGTCCAGCGTTCGCTAGGTCACCAATTGAGTTTAGAGAGTGCTCGGAAGCGAAAGAAGTGGTGACAACATAGGAGTCTTGGTCGGTTGCGGGGGCTTCGTCCAATACGCGCAACCCCTTGGGCAGGGCTGCGCCCAGTGCCTGGTAAACCTCAGCATCCGTACGAGCAGTCGCATCTTTATCGAAGTACTGGAGCAAGTTGCCCGTGTACTCGGGAAAAACATCGATCGAACCGGATTCCAGCTCGGGCATGTAGACCTCGCGCTGACCAATGCGCAGCTGACGCTCGACCGTGAAGCCTGATCCTTCAAGCGCCTGGGCATAGACCTCGGCCAGGATTTCATTCGAGTAGTAGTCTTGGGAGCCAACCACGATCTTTGACGAGGCCGCACCTTCCTCCGCTTTTTCACCACCTTCTAGGGACTTCCCTGTGCTGCATGCGGTGAGTACAACGGCAGTAAATGCCCCTACAACGGCGGCGAGAGCAGAGCGTTTCATTATCTCTCCTTTGGTTTTGTCTTCTGATTTTAGAAAAGTCTGTAAGCGAATGTGATGAAGTTATAAAGTTTGTGAATCTGAATGGGTTCTGGAGCGCAGGAGACGTATGAGCCCTGCAAGTATGGCGTCGGTAATGAGTGCCAGCGCAACGACAACGATTGCGCCTCCGATCATCTGTCCATAATCACGCGTCTTCAGCCCCGTGTAGAGGAAACGTCCCAATCCAAGGTTCGCTGTGTATGCAGCCAGTGTAGCCGTCGCGATCACCTGGAGTACCGCTGAGCGCACACCCGCAAGAATCAGTGGTGCGCCCGCTGGAATCTCAAGCTGTGTAAGGATCTGACCTTCAGTCAGACCGATCGCTCGCGCCGCATCGGATGATCCTTGAGAAGAGATCACACCGGAATATGCACCTGCGATAATCGGCGGGATTGCAAGTGCAACCAAAGCAATTAAGGGGGCTTGCCAACCGATTCCAAGCCACAAGCCAACCAGGGTGAGGAGGCCAAGAGTAGGCACCGCACGCGCGGCGCCGGTCCCGATCATAACGAGGTTCTTCCAACGTCCAGTGTGCCCGATATACACTCCGATTGGCAATGCGATGAGTGTCGAAATAGAAACAACAGCTGCAACAAAGACGATGTGCTGACCCACTCGTTCGAGAATCCCGGATGGCCCTAGCCAATTGTGTCCATCCGCCAGCCATTGAAAAGCTTCAAATAGGAGGTTCATTGCTTTCGCCTCCACGGTGTCATTAGCGCTCCCAGCCCGACTGCAAGTGCATCCAAAAGCAGAGCCAAGGCAATCGTCATTACCAGACCAGCCAAAACTTCAACGGTTAATCCACGCTGGAAGCCATCGGTAAACAGAGTTCCCAGCGAGCGCACACCAATGAACGCACCAATTGTGACCAAAGATACCGTCGAGGTAATGACCACTCGTGTCCCAGAAACGATCACGGGAACAGCCAAAGGAAGCTCAACCGTGCAGAATCGGCGGAAACGCGACATTCCCAGTGCATCGGCGGACTCGAGGACGTCAGCAGGAACAGCGGCGAAGGCCTCGGCGCACTGACGAATCAGCACGGCGATTCCGTAAATCGTTAGCACAACAACCATGTTGACCCGCGAGCGAAGAGCAATTCCTGACAGAACAGGAATGACAATCAGGAGGGGCAACGAAGGCACCGCGTAGAGAACTGTCAAGAAAGAGAGAACTGCACCCCCAAACCCTTTCGAACGCTGCGCCCACGCTCCTATAGGAACTGCAATCAGCACCGAAGCAATAATCGCGGGCACTGCGATGGTGAGATGGGTGAGGGTGAGCTCACCAATGAGTGCCCAGGAGGCGGAGAGCCAATTCACGCGCGTTCCCCCTGCGTGTGGTTTTCCGAGGCCGTACCGGGTTTCTTCGCTTGGTCTCCGCCGGTTGCACCTTCCAAGATTCGTTCGCGCTCGCTGATTGCGGAGGTTCCGAGGAACTCGCGAACAAAGTCATTGGCTGGATTTAAGAGAAGCTCACGCGGGGTCCCTTCCTGCGCAATCTGCGCTCCCTCGCGAAGGAGTGCAATGCGATCTCCCAGAAGAATGGCCTCGTCAATATCGTGAGTGACGAAGAGGATCGTGGTCCCTAAGGACCGTTGAATGCGACGGAGTTGGCGCTGGAGGTCCGAGCGGACCAAGGGATCTAGAGCGCCGAAAGGTTCATCCATCAGCAGAATATCTGCACGGTTTGCCAGCGCTCTCGCAACACCGACGCGTTGACGCTGGCCGCCAGAAAGCTGGGCGGGATAGCGCTTCGCCATCAAGGGGTCGAGGCCGACGAGCTCCATAAGTTTGAGCGCATCTGCTCGCGCACTTGCCTTTGAAGCGCCTTCTAGAACCGGAACGGTTGCAATATTGTCAACGATTGTTCGATGCGGGAAAAGACCGCCGTCTTGAAGGACATAGCCAATGGAGCGGCGAAGGGCGACAGGATCTTCATGCGTGACATCGCGGCCACGGACAATAACAGTTCCGGAGGTGGGAGTCACCATGCGGTTTACCATTCGCATGAGTGTTGTTTTGCCGCAGCCTGAGGTCCCCAGGAACACCGTTGTTGTGTGCGGGGCAATCGTTAAAGAAAAATCCTCAACCGCTTTCGTATCGGGTGAATATGTTTTCGACACGTGGTCGAAGGTGATCATGACATTCCTCTTCGCGATGACGAAACGCTGGTGCGCCGTTGCCAATTTGTGGCGTCACCAAGGAAAACGATCATTCACGGGAACTTATTTCTTGTTTGCTCTAAATTGAGCCAACTCACAAATGGGTCCGTAGCAGCCTCAGCATAAACATCTCAACGCTGCGGCTCGGAACTAGTCGTCCCGCACAGATAAAACGAGGCCCGGGCGTCTTCCCCAAACGCCCGGGCCTGTTGCACAGCCACCTCCACACGTTGTTGCCAAATGTCACAGGCTATAACGCATGACATTCAGCGACTTCGTGTGACAAAAGCAGAGGTAAATGCCCCCGCGACTCACGCCGTCATGCCACGCGCACTGCGTAGGGCAGAACCGCGCTCCATCCGTAGATCGAGGTGATTCGAACCGGAACACCAAAGGTGGGCGCCTCGATGATCTGGTTGTTACCCAAGTAGATCGCAACATGGTCGATGTTGCCACCGTCCCAGTTCCAGAAAATCAGATCGCCGGGCTGGGCTTGGCTGACCGGCACGCGAGTGCCTTCCGAGTACTGTGCCTGCGACCAGTGGGTCAGGTAAATACCCTGCGAACGGTACGCCATGGTGACCAAACCGGAGCAGTCATAGCCGGGGCCTTCGCCCGCCCACACGTATCGCGCACCGAGCTTACTCTTCGCCCAAGCGATGGCGCCTGCAGCGGCACCAGAATTACCACCGCCACCCCGTGATGGAGTGTCATCGTCATAGCTGGCTGCCGGGGCAGGAGCTGGCGTGTACGAGTTCTGCTGTTCACGTGCGCGACGTGCGGATTCGGCAGCTGCCTGCTGGCGTGCAGCCTCTGCTGCGGCAGCCTGGCGTGCGGCTTCAGCTGCTGCCGCCTGACGCTGCGCTTCAAGCTCGGCCTCGCGTTGATTAATCAGCTCGACGGTTGTGTTCTGCTTGCGCGCGAGCTCCGCAACCAGAGCATCACGGCGAGCAGCAGTTATTGCCTGTGCATTACTTGCGTTGTTTGCAGCGCTCTGAGCCGCAGCGGTGCGGGTTTCAACCTGTGCGGTTGCTTCCGCTTGCTTTGCCTGCGCCTGGATCGCAGCGTCGTTCATGACGTTTGCGACCTGCTCAAGCGCGGCAACCTTTTGCATTTTGACGTTCGCCGAGGCCGAGAAAGAGTTGAGCGTAGCCTGCTTGGTTTCGACCGTGCGCAGCCCGTCGGCGGAAAGATAGGGGGCGATGGCGTCAAGGGATGAACCACCATCGCGGTATGCTGTCTGTGCGATGGAGGCGATCTCTTGCTTCCCCGCCTCGTAATCAGCCTTCGCTTTATCAGCATCCGCCTGCGCTTGGCGCGCAGTCTGGGTCGCCTGTTCAAGCGAGTAGCGGGCACCGTTCAGCTCTTCCTCAGCACTCATGGCTTTCTGAAGTGCGACCTCAGCTTCAGTTTTCACGCTCGCAAGTTCCACTTCGATCTGAGCGACCGACATTTTTGCCGCATTTTCAGCTTCGCGAGCTCGTGCGATCTCTTCGTCACTGGGAGCTGCAAGAGCGATACCGGGAGTTGCTGCAGCGAGTGATGCAAATAGCGCGGTCACGCTGATTGCGCGAATACCGCGGCGCTTTGTCTCACGTCTCACTGGTCCACCTGTCGTTGTACGCCGGGATAAGGGCGTGCGTCGTCATATACAGCATTCGAGAGTAGTTCACTTAGACAACATTCGCAACAATGTTTAACCGAAGCCACATAAATCACGATCGCAACATATGTAACATTTGCCCCACATAACGATATCTTTCACGCGAATATCCGCATAAAATCAATGCAGATCCCCAACACAGGAGTGAGAACAGTGGACGAAACCGAGCTCCCCGAGTCCCCAAGCAGCGCCGATGGCTTCAACGGCCTCGTCGACGAGGCCGTGCTGGCCCCCTGGGGAGAAGAAGGCCCCGCCCCCGTTGGCCAGTGGCGGCGCGACGTCCTGGGTGAGGGCTACGAATCACGCACCATCCCCCTCATGGATGATGACGCAGGTCCTGTTGTTGCAACTTTGGTTCGCTACCAAGGCCACGCAGCTTCTTCCCCCTCCCCTCGCTTCATTACCCTGTACATTCACGGCCGCAACGACTACTTCTTCCAGCGCGAGCTAGCCCAAAATATCGCCGACTGCGCAGGGGCCTTCTACGCAATCGACCTACGCAGGTATGGTCGTTCGCTACGCCCCGGCCAGCGCATGGGATTCGTTTCGAACCTCAGCTTGTACGATGAGGAACTCGGAGAAGCGCTGGATCTGATCCGCAATGATTACCCTGACCTTCCACTTGTTCTTATGGGTCACTCAACGGGCGGATTGCTTGCAACGCTGTGGGCAAATCGCCATCCCGGCGCGATCGACGGCCTCATCTTGAATTCTGCATGGCTTGAAATGCAGACAATGGCGTCCATGCGTTCAACCATGGCTCCAATTCTTGAACGCATCGCCTCTCGAAATCCGATGTGGGCGGTTCCAGGAGGAGGCAGCGGCCCAGATAACTACGCGCGTTCGCTCCACGAGGGCTGGAACTCGCTAGAAGCACCCCTACCAGAATCTCTCAAGGCCTACGCCGACGACCCCGCTGTTCAGGGATGGGATTACGCGCTGGAGTGGAAGCGTCCCGGCTCCTACCCGGTTTACGCAGCCTGGCTCGAGGCAATTCTTGAAGGCCACGACAGCGTTGCAACTTCGGTCAAATTGGATATTCCAGTGCTTTCGATGATGTCGACATCAAGTTTCTTCAGCGAAGAATTCACGCCAGAAACCTTTTCAAGTGACGTCGTCTTAGATCGGGAGGTCATCTTGGAGCGCTCATCGCGCTTAGGGCCCCTGGTGACCATTGCCAGTTTCCCGGGCAAGCATGACCTGCTGCTCTCTGACCCTCAGGTGCGCGCACGGGTCTACGAAACGATGGATCGCTGGATTAAGGCGTTTATCTAATCGCGTGAGTACTCGCGAATGATCTCTCGGTTGACCTCTGCCAGGGACTCACCCAAGGTCGGGCCTTCTTCCCCGCCCAGGTGCCACAGCGTCCAGCCGTTACCGGACACTCCAAAGTAGGAAAGCGCGTCCTGCGGGTTATCCCAGGTCTCTTCGCCCGAGCGGAACAGGCCATCGGCCGTGAATTCACACTCTGCCTGAGGAACGTTAACGATAATTGCGGGAACGTCCTCGGCAATAATCTGCCCGAGGACACGCAGGGCAGCCGCATCTCGCGAGAGGATGGGGATCCCCGCCTCGCGTGCGGCGCGGAGCTCTTCGCTCTCCTCTTCGAGGTCGTCGTCACCATCTTCACCAACAACTGGCGCAGCATGATGATGCACATCGCTTCCGTCGAGCACGTGCTCAGCTTCCACTTCAGGAGCTTGCGGCTCTATGGTCTCAGCGTCGGCAGCAGGCTCGGAAGAAACAAAGTCAACGCCTGCGGAGGACTCAATGGTCACGGGAGCGGGCACTTCGCGGATTGACGAGGCGATCGCGGGAACATCGTCAGAGCGCCCAGCAAGCAGATGAGGGGCGTGCGCGTAGGTACGCGGGCCAACAGCATGCACTTCAAGGAAAGAACGTCCATTGCTCATCTCGCGCAGGCTCATTTCATGAACCTCAACACCGGAGGCAGCCAGAACCTCAAGCGCTGGACGAACGGCAGGATCAATGCGGCCAACAACCATGACCAGACGCGGCCCCGCTCCGGGCGAGGGCGGCATTGAATCGCGGAAGTGAATCCACCCGGACTTGAAAGCTGCGACGCCTCCGGGATATTCACGAGCCAGATCTGACCACGACAGCGCGGCGGTTCCAGCAAGGCGCGACAGGGACTGAATCAGCGTATCGGAGTCCAAAAAGTCAAGAATTTCGACAGAGACAACTTGACCCGAAGGATCAAGGGCGGTCAGCCGAGGAGCCTCATCTTCCGCGGAGCCATCGACAAAGGCCGAACCTTCAAAGGGGGAAATATCTCGCCAGGTGATGGGGAAAAGTGGGCGCGAAACGATCTCAAGCACCTGATTACACACGGCATCAACGATTTCGGGGGTCAAACCGTCGGATACTGAGCGGCCGAATTGGGCAGGGATCAAACGCCCCTCGTCGAATTCAAAGAGAGCCATGAAGCTTCCAACCCCTCGCGCTGATGCTAGATGTGTTGATGAATGGTAGATGCGATCTGGTCTTATTGTTCCACAATCACGCCGAGGCGTGGACGAAGACGGGCCGGAGAAGTTGAGAGTAATAACAGGGAACCAAGGGCTTGTGACATAGAAAAGGCGGGTCCGCATCGTCTAGGTTCGGTACCGAAGTACCTGGGACGATACGGACCCGCCTCAGTCAGTTCAGCCTCGCGAGGCCAACTGAATTGGATTTAGCGGAGAGCGTCCGTGAGAGGATCACTCAGCCTCGGTGGCCAGAGCCTTCTTGCGACGGTTCGTGAACACCAGTGCGTAGGCGCAAGCAGCACCAACGAGTGCCACGCAGAGCGTGATCAGGAAGATGATGCGGTAGCCATCGTAGGGGTTGGCCTCGTGAGCGGTGATGATTCCAGCGGTGGTCGGGTTGCCCCAAAGGATGGAGGCGTAGACCAGGAAGGAACCGACCGACATTGCGGAGCCGTTGATTTCCTCGGGCAGGTGCAGCTCGGCGATAGGAGCAAGCAGCACGGACTTACCAAGGAAGACACCAAATGCCATGACGACCAGCAGGATCATTGCAGGCCACATCATCGAGTCGGATGCGGGCAGCAGGTAGACCAGGCCAACGCCGATGGCGATAACGGTCAGAGCGACTGCGACCATGGTGGTCGAGGACTTGAAGACGTAGTCAGCGAGCACACCTGCGACCAGGCCGGCGATGATGCCAACGAAACCGGTGGAGAAGATACCGAATGCACCGGAGGCAGCGTCAGATGCATGGAAGACCAGCTTCAGGTAAGGAGCCGAGGAGTAGATCAGGTTGACGTAGCTCCAGTAAACACACATGCCGGCGATACCTGCGAACCAGACACCGGGCTGTGCCAGAACCTTGAGCAGACCCATGAGAGCTGCAGTGTTCTTGGAGTGGCCTTCGGACTCGGCAACAGCGTTGGCGGGAACGAAGCGCAGGATGGCGATGATGTTCGGGATCAGCAGCAGCGAGTATGCAAGACCGAAGCCGATCATAATGGCGTTTGCGCGGGTCGGGAAGATAGCCAGGCAGCCGATGATGACAAGGTTCATGCAGAACTCAATGCCACGACGGATCGACTCGAGAAGGCCCATTGCGAGGCCACGACCCTTGGAGTCAGAGTCAGATGCCATGAAGGAAACGCCGTTGACGACGGCGGGCCAACCGATGGCGTCCCAAATTGCCCACGTAATTGCAATGCCAACAAGCATCTTGATGTTCAGGTGGTAGCCCAAGACCGGGGAGAGCCACAGGAACAGGAAGGTCAGCAGTCGCCACGAGGCGAAGGCGATCAGAATGTTACGGATGGGGAAACGGTTGTTCACCCAGCCGGCGGGCACGTACATGAACATGGCGATGCCGAGCCAGCCCATGATGGTACCGAAGTCAGCGACCGTGATGCCAAGAGCGTTGGTCACGGGGATCAGCAGGGATCCCTTGAACGCCTCGAAGGAGACGTAGACCAGCTGGCCGGTCAACACGACAGAGAGGAAGCCGCCCAGGCGCCCCTTCTGCATGAACTTAGGGAGGCGCGACTTTGTGCCTACTGAGGTTTCAGACATGTTGTTGAATTTACCTTTCGAGATTCACTCACTGAAGATGGGCAAAAGAGTCCGCAACATCGGTGAAGACACCGGTTGCGCCCCAATTGAAGAGCTCATGTGCTCGATCAATCGAGTTCACGGTCCACACGTTGACACCGAAGCCTGCCTCGCGGAAGGCCTCAACCTTGGACTTGGTCAGACCGCGGTCCTCGGGGTGAATGTATGACGCGCCAACCAGCTCGAGCATGGACTTCCAGTCATCGTAGAGAGCACAAGTCTCGTACAGGCAGCCCACTTCGTACTGAGGTGCGCGTTCCTTAATCTTCGCCAGCAACACGTGATTAAAGGAGGAGAAGAAAACCTCTCGTTCGGGGTCGAGTCCAGTCAGCGCATCAAGAACCGAATCAATGAGGCGCATGGACATGGCGCCACCGGCCTCATTCGACTTGAACTCAATGTTGGCATTCAGTCCACGGCGGTTGAGGAGCTCGACCAGCTGCTCAAGAGTGGGCAGGGGCTGTCCGGAAAATTCCGGAGAGAACCATGAACCAGCATCGATCGATGCCAGATCTGCCTTCTCGAGGCCGTAGTACGACCCGCTGCGATTGGTCGTACGATCAAGCGACGTGTCGTGGATGACGATTGGCGTACCGTCACCAAGGATGTCGACGTCAGTCTCAATCCAGGTGAGACCAGCATCTGCAGTCTTTTCAAAAGCTGCAAGAGTGTTCTCGGGTGCGACACGGTTCAAACCGCGGTGTGCAAAAATGCGACGTTCCATAGAAGTTCACTGACTTCCTTGTCGAGGATGGACAAAACCTAAAGATCAGGGACTAATAGTCTCCGATCTCCGCTGTTAATTATGTGACTGGCGTGTTCCAGTTTCATGCTTATAAATGTGTTCCCGCACACAGAGTTTCATATCTGCTCAGCGCGAACATCGATAATGTAACCATATTTACGCAGGTCAGAAGCTATTGCAAAGAAATTGCGCAGGACCCACCCGGCTTTATGCACTTATGTGCAGTGGTATCTGCACCTATGTGCGGATGCATAGTTGTACTATTTGCGGCTTTAGAGAAGCAGACAACTCGTCAGGTCGTATTTTTTCAATTAAAAATTGGGAACAGGTGTCATCAAATCCTGCTCAATCCAGCAGAACAAATACTGTTCAAGCACCAATATCTGCACTCAGACAGCTATCAGCTAGCACAAATTTCACATTGTTAGGATGAAGGCATGGCTTTGCTGTTCATACTGCTAATTTTCGCGATCATCATCGCCTTCCTCTTCTTCTACATGAGATTACTGCTGTGGATGCTCTTCTCTCCCGACTATGTGCTTGTCATCGGGTTTGCCGGTATATTCACAGGCGACCATATGGGCTGGCTGACATCCTCAGAAACGGCTCACTTTATCTGGGCTGTTATTGCAATGGTTATTGTCGGATTCGCCTATCACAAGCTCAATCACCTGCTGTACTCGGTCTCTCCACGCATCTATGCGATTGTCAGTTTCCCGATCGTGGTCGTATCAAGCCTATTCCTCATGCTGACTGTTGTTCTGATGTTCCTGGAAGAATTTGCGCCCAACCTTGCAGATGATCCAACCATTAAACACGCTATTTATATTGTGCTAGCCCTCATCATTGCCGTTTTTGCATGGCGTAAACGGCAAACAACTATGGCTCAACTGCACTCCCCCACCAACATTGTCCTGACCAACGGCCATGTGATGGTTGTGGAGAGCAGCAGCACTACGCCCATGTCACCGTATACACCACCAGCCACTCCGCCTACGCCAGCACCCGGCGCTTTCCCGCCACCAGCTGGGAAGGCCGGATTTAAGAATTACTGACGCTTGGGCGATCCATGGCTCCACATGGTGCCATGACGATTCGCACGCACGCGTCCCAGAAACGCACGCGTCCCAGAAACGCACGTGCCCCGAAAACGCACGTGCCCCGCCAGCCGAAGCTGGCGAGGCACTGTGCTGTATCAGCTAGACGCGATCCTTACAGCCGATCACGCAGTCATATCTGTGTGATCCTCAACAGCTGCACGTCCGGCCTCCAGGCGTGCGACAGGCACGCGGAAGGGCGAGCAGGACACGTAGTTGAGTCCGACCTTGTGGAAGAAGTGGATCGACGCGGGATCGCCACCGTGCTCACCACAGACACCAAGCTTGATGTTCGGCTTGGTGGAACGTGCGCGACGCACGCCCTCGGCCACAACTGTACCGACGCCGTGAACGTCGATTGACTCGAAGGGCGAAACACCAAAGATGCCACCCTCGATGTACTGCGGGAAGAACACGCCTTCAACGTCATCGCGCGAGAAGCCCCACACGGTCTGAGTCAGGTCGTTCGTACCGAAGCTGAAGAAGTCGGCTTCCTCAGCCAGGTCCTCGGCGGTCATGGCCGCACGCGGCAGCTCGATCATTGCGCCAATGGTGATGCCGGACAGGTCAACGCCCTTGTCAGCAGCAACCGCGGCGATGATGCCTTCGCCTTCCTCGCGGATCAGCTGAAGCTCGCGCACCGAGCCAACCAGCGGAACCATGATTTCAGGGCGCGGATCCTTGCCGCGGGCAACCAGCTCAGCGGCGGCCTCGCACAGTGCGCGCATCTGCAGGGCGAAGAGGCCGGGCAGGTAGATGCCCAGACGCACGCCACGCAGGCCCAGCATGGGGTTCTGCTCGTGGAAGCGACGCACGGTGACCAGCATTTCTTCATCTGCGGGTTCAACGGTGCCAGCAGCCTTGGCGAGTGCAACCTTGACCTCGAGCTCGGTGAGCTGGGGCAGGAACTCGTGCAGCGGCGGGTCGATCAGACGCACGGTCATCGACTTGCCGTCCATGACCTCGAGCATTGCCAAGAAGTCTTCCTTCTGCAGCTTCTCCAGGGCATCGAATGCTTCCTGACGCTCAGCGGAGCCTTCCTCGGAGAGGATGACGCGCTCGACCAGCGGACGACGCGAGCCCAGGAACATGTGCTCGGTACGGCACAGGCCGATACCCTGTGCGCCAAACTCCAGTGCACGCTGCGAGTCCTCGGGGGTGTCGGCGTTGGCGCGCACCTGCAGGCGACGAACCTCGTCGGCGTGGGTGAGAATGCGGTGGACGGCCTCGATCAGTTCGGAGGTACCGGGGTCGCCAGCTGCTGCAGCCAGGCCAGCTTCGAGGCCGTGGCTCAGGTAGGTGGTTACCGGGGAGTCGGTCACGGGGACCTCGCCCAGGAAGATTTCACCGGTCTGGCCGTCGATTGCGATGGTGTCTTCGCCGGTCAGGACGCGACCTGCGACGGTGACGGTTCCGGCCTCGGCGTCGATCTCAAGAGCTTCAGCGCCGCAGACACAGGTCTTACCCATGCCGCGCGCAACAACTGCGGCGTGCGAGGTCTTACCACCACGGGCGGTCAGAACGCCCTCGGCTGCAACCATGCCGGGCAGATCGTCGGGGTTGGTCTCACGGCGGACCAGCACGCACTTGACGCCTGCTGCTGCCGAGGCCTCGGCCTGAGCGTTATTGAAGACGATGCGACCAACAGCTGCACCCGGGGAGGCAGCCATACCGCGAGCAATGAGTTCCTTGGATGCAGATGCATCGAACTGCGGGAACATCAGCTGGGTGAGCTGGTCACCGGTCACGCGGCCCAGGGCCTCGTCGCGGGTGATGAGCTTTTCGTCGACCAGCTGGACGGCGACGCGGAAGGCGGCGGCAGCGGTACGCTTGCCGACACGGGTCTGGAGCATCCACAGCTTGCCGCGCTCGATGGTGAATTCGATGTCACACAGATCGCGGTAGTGGGTTTCGAGCTTGTGCATGATTCCGCGCAGCTCGTCGTAGACCGGCTTGTTGATCTTCTCAAGATCAGCCAGGGACAGGGTGTTGCGGATACCTGCAACGACGTCTTCGCCCTGAGCGTTCTCAAGGTAGTCGCCGTACACACCGGAGTGGCCGGTGGAGGGGTCACGGGTGAAGCACACGCCGGTGCCGGAGTTTTCGCCCATGTTGCCAAAGACCATGGTGCAGATGTTGACTGCGGTACCCAGGTCGTGGGGGATGCGCTCACGGCGACGGTAGATGCGGGCGCGCTCGGTGTTCCAGGAACGGAAGACGGCCTCGATGGCCATATCCATCTGGGTGCGAGGATCCTGCGGGAATTCCTCACCGGTCTGCTCGTAGACGATGGTCTTGAAGATATCGACCAGGCTCTTGAGGTCCTCTGCGGTGAGTTCGGTATCGCCCTTGACGCCGCGTTCCTTCTTCATGTTCTCCAGGGCGTCAGAGAAGAGGTCGCCTTCGATATCCAGAACGGTCTTGCCGAACATCTGGACCAGTCGACGGTAGGAGTCCCATGCGAAACGCTCGTTGCCACTGACAGCAGCAAGACCGTGGACGGATTCGTCGTTGAGGCCAATGTTAAGGACGGTTTCCATCATGCCGGGCATGGAGAACTTTGCACCCGAACGGACCGAGACAAGCAGCGGATTCTTGGGATCACCCAGCTTGCGACCCATTTCTTCTTCGACCTTGCGAAGTGCGACGGTCACTTCAGTATCAAGACTTTCAGGGGCTTTGCCGTCGTGTAGGTAGACGCGGCACGCTTCGGTGGTAATTGTGAATCCGGGAGGAACAGGCAGGCCGAGCTTCGTCATCTCTGCCAGGTTCGCACCCTTACCTCCGAGCAAGTCTTTCATTGACTTGTCGCCCTCGGAGAAGTCGTATACATACTTGACCATCTGGTCCCTCAACTTCCGTTGTTTTTGGGGGGGTACCCGTCATCGGGACCCTGTGTATTGACATACTAACCAATGGAAAAGTACCGGCCAAATGATGCGGGCCACGCCGCGAAATTACGCGGGTGGCCCGTTCACCATATGGTCGCTGTTTTATCGAACAATAAATTCGACCAGGACGTTTTCTCCCAGATCAATAACGTCGCCGTCGCTCAGTGGCACGGTAACGCGCGGAGGAACTTCCTGAACATTGCCATTCGAGCTGCGCAACAGGGTTCCGTTTGCGCTTCCCAAATCCATGAGCATCCAAGAACCAAAACCGCTAGGAATGACGGCCGCGTGCGAACGCGAGATCTCGTTTGCCGGACTGGGCACACGCATGACGGTTGCCGAGGGACGTCCCGTCAGAACGCGAGCATTGGGGTCACGTCCCAAGATCACGTCGTGAGTAAGTTCAACGGGAGCAGCGCCCGCATAGACCAGGTAGCCGGCCTGCGCGTGCTGCGAGTCATCACTCACGCGTCGCAGCACCGTTGCGCCGCTATCGGAGTTATCGACTTCAAAAGCAGGGGCCGCACCTGCTGCCGGAGTATCCTCAGCCGGGGTCTCCCCATACGCCGGGGTTTCTTCGATTTCCGAGGCCGAGGCGACCTCTTCAGCTTCGGGCTGGCTTTCCTGCTCGCCCGGCTCTTGCGAGACCTGCGCCTCTACCTCTGCGGGTTCATCGGCGGGAACTTCGATGGAAGCTTCTTCTTCGACGAACGCATTGGGTTCAAAGTTTTGCTCGAGTGAGAGAGCATCCAATTCAACGCTGGCCTGCGGCTCTACACTAGCCTGCGGCGCATCTTGGGAAGCTTCCTGTTGCATTGCCGCGAAAGCCTCAGAGGTGATGGTTTCTTCCAAGGCCTCGGGGCTGGTGTAAACGGGAGCGGCGCTCGGCGTCACTGCTGCCTGAGCCGCGGCAACTTGAGCACCTGCAGCATAAATATCCGGAGTTTCCTCTGGGGCGCTTGCTTCCGCCTCGGGCTCGGGTGCCCACAGATACTTCGGCGCGGGCTCTTCCGCTGCCTGAGGCTCTTCGGCTTCCTCCTGGGGCTGGGGTTCTTTCTCAAGTGCTCCCCACACCGTGTGCGAGGCCTCGGGCTCAGGTGCGGATTCTTCAGCGGAGGGAGCATCCTCAGCGTGCTCTTCCTGAACCTGAGCGGACTTCTCTTCTTCCACCAGCGCGGGGGTCGAAGGAAGTTCGGGCTCTACGGGGTAACCGATGCGGACCTGGGAGGCCTCGGCCTCAGAGGTCGCGAAGTGTGCCCACGGCTGAGCATCGTCGAACTCGCCCAATGCGATATCCATGAGCGTCCACTCGCCGGGAACAAATTCCCACATCGACAGCGGGCCACCCCAGGTGAAGGGGGTGTCATAGCCGGGAGCAATGGCGCGAACATTCGCGCTACCACCCAAGGACAGAAGCGGAACGGGGCCGCGCAGGTCCATGTGCGCGAAAGACAAACCGCTGGCTGTAGCGGAATTCACCCAGGTTGTCAGATCCTCATTGGCATCGGTGACAACGCGCTGAGCGGAGTCAGCGAGGTCAGCGGGAACCAGGGCAAAGCCCAGGGGGCCGGCGACGATGAACCCACCGTTACCGCGAACTGCATGGCGGCCCAATTGCAGCATTCGAAAACTCTTTTCTCTATCGGGCGCGGCGCGCCGTTGTGACCGGAAGGGGTCGCACTGGGATACGTGGACGCACGCTCGCGCGTATGTCCCCATCGTAGCGGCTTCCCACAACCGATTGTGCACGGATTACAAGGGCAGTTGCGTTATCACGCGTACCGCCCTCGATCGCTTGGTCAACCAGAGCATTGGCAATTTCTTGCGCAGATGAATCCTGGCTGGCGATATCGATGAGGTCTTGTTCTGAAAGTACACCGTGAACGCCATCCGAGCACAGGACGACAACATCACCCTCACACATTGGGGTCAGGACGTAGTCAGCCTGGGGAAGTTCCGGCATTGCTGCGCCGAGCGCGCGAGTGATGACATTCGAGGGCGGAAGAACCAGTTCTGCACCGGTCCGCTTAGCGAATTCTTTAGCTTCTTGGACTGCGGAATGGTCGGTCGTCAGCTGAAGGATGCTGCCATCGGCAATGAGATAGGCACGAGAATCACCAATATTAAAGGTCAGCCACTGCGGACCATCTTGGTCAATGGTCAGGGTTCCGCACAGCGTGGTTCCCGGGGCAGCCGGGTCCTCCTTCTCCCCTAACGAGGCCACTGCCTCTGCGGCCGCGCGGATCGCGCCGACCAGTTCGGCCGGGTTCGGGTCAATTGCGTCCAAGGCCTCGGGACTGAGGGCGTTAGAGAGCACTTCAAGCGCGGTTGTCGAGGCCAGTTCGCCTTCTGCGTTCCCGCCCATCCCGTCGGCAACTGCGAAGAGAGGGTCTTGGGCAAGCCAAGAGTCTTGGTTTGATGAGCGAACAGGACCGATGTCACTGGTCGCACCCCACTGGGTGCGAATCACAGTCCCACACAGAGGAAGATCCACAGCTCAACCACCTTTGACGTACGTTCTCTTTTACGCGAGAATAATCCCATATATTGAAGGGCTCGTGCACCTTTGAAAACGATCTTGTATTTTCAATATGTACGAGCAGGTAGTTTTTGTCTGTTTTTGACGGGCAAGAGGCGGAAAGAGAGACGGCATGAGCGGAGAAGTTGGCGTTAATAACGACGAATTTACTGCCGCACAATCAGCTCTAGACAGCTCGCGTGGCGAATTCGCGGGAAAGGCGACCTCTAGGGTCGCATCGCTGACATCAGCCCAAACAGCAGGCAAGTGGGGCGTAGAGTCGGGCCCCGTCGCAGCTCGACAGCAATATACGACTGCCCTTCAAGAAATCCAGGACGCAATTACCTCTCTGAATGCAGAGGTCATTGCTTTCTTGAGCGCTGCCGGTAAGACCCAAGCGCTGATGCGCAATGCCGAAGATACAAATATCAGCGCGGCTGAGACCTTGGCAGAGCAGGAGCTCGATGCGCGCGAGGCAGCCTTAGCTCAGGCCGAAAGGGAAAAGGTTGGTGCACAGAACCTCCAGAAGACAAGCCAGGCTGTACTACAGCAAAGCGCTAACTTTCTAGCGGGGCTGCCTAATGGTCTTGCTGACTCCTGGTTCACGAAGCCTGCGCCGCAGCAACTTGGTCCTGTGGCCGCTGACGACACTTCTTCCTCGACACCACAGCTCCCTCCAACATTCTTGGGCGGGCTTGGACAGGGTTCTGAGACATGGGATGACCTCGCCGCTTCAGCCTTACGAGCACCACGCACACCTACTTCGGGACTTCCCACCTGGAATGCCTCTGGCGGCTTTGGACGAAACTGATAGCGACATCGACTATCGAGATGCTTCTCAGTAATACCTAGGATTGAAGAAAGACCTCTTATGGCAGCCTCACTCTCCACAGAGAACTATGATCGACTCACCAAAGTTGCTCGCCTTGACTATTCAGACCAGGATGCATCGCTTCTGAACGACCTGAAAGCTCAGCTGGCTTCTCTAAAAACCGCATGTGCGAGCTTCTCCGGAAACACCGGCGTTGAAGGTGCAACACATGCGGCAATGACATCAAAAGTCAGTGATTTCGAAGCCTCGATCGCTAACTTGGAAGATCGAGTCGGGACCATGGAAACCGCCCATACTCAGGCTCGTCAAGCTATGCAAGAAGCGAAGTCAGTTCACGGAACACTGAGCTCACAGCTTCTTCATACCGCTGATTATTCTTCTGCGCAAGTGATGTTCCAAGGGCAGCCAAATGAAGCCGCGTTTCAAAATGAGTACATCCAGAATATGCTGGCTCAGCGCAATGCCCAAAGGGAAGCTAAGGCAAAAGCAGCCCTTGACGCCATGAATGGCCAAGTGACCAGTGCTGCTGCTGGATTCTCCGGGGACTCTGGCAATGGGGAGGGCGATTCGAATGGTGGTGGAGGCTCCTCTTCGAGAGATGCCGGAGTTGCCGGTGCCGGCAGTCGCGGTGGCACTCAATATGCTGCCGGCGGTAGCGCTGGTGTCGGCCCTGCGGGTTCGGGAGCTCCAATCGCTGGACTTGAGGTCCTTCCTTCTGTTTCTCCTTCATCTTCCGTTCTAGCTGGTGTTGACGTCACGACTATGCCGGTCGGCGGTTATATGACCGCTGATGGCCCCGTTGGCGGGCATGTTCCCGCACCTGTTACCGATGCGGACGATCCCCGTTGGAAGCCTGATTACAACCCCTTCTCGACGTCATCACACTCTAAGGATTTGGCCATTGCCGGTGGCGCACTAACGACCGGTGGCACTTTGGCTGGCCTTGGCCGCATGGCAACTTCCGCGACCTCTATCGCAAGTTCGATGGGTGGTTTCGCATCGCGTGCCGCTACTTCTCAATTCGGAACTGTGCCGGCCGGTGGTGCACTCGCCCCCTCGACCAGCGCGCGTTTGTCCTCCTCGAACGCAATTTCTAGCGCGATGAACGATCTTGAGCGTGGTGCTTTAACTCCTCGCGGAACTGCTCAGGCTGGTAACTGGGGCAATGCGGCTCGCATGGCAAACCCGGGCACCCCTGCCTCGACAGCTGCTCGCGCAGGTGGATTCCCGCGCGGTATGGGAGCCCCCGGAGCTTACGGAAGCGGCGCAACCGCTGGAACTGGTGCAGGCACCTCATCAACGGCAAGTAATGCGTCGACCATGTCAGCACGTGCACGTGCGGCTGCTAGCATTCGCCCGGCAGGCGTTAGTGGCACTACGGCCACCGGAGCACCTGCGAACGGTGCAGCCGCCGGAGCACGCGGCACCGCTTCGAGCGCTGCAAAGGGCTCGGCTTCTGTTAAGGCAGGAACAGGCTCACAGTCCGCTGCTGCTTCGGCTCGTTCGGCTTCAGCTTCTGCCGCTCGTGCAGGTGTGGGCGCACGGCCTGGCGTTATGGGAACAACTGCTGGCGCAGCGTCGGGTTCCAGCTCAACCGCTAAGGGCAGCGCTACCAAGGGAACCTCAGCTTCGCCTAAGGCCGCGTCGTCTGCCAAGGCTTCTTCAGCAGGCACTGGTGCAGCGCGTGGAGCTTCCTCGAATGGCAACGTGTCAGGAGGCGCTTCCTCCGCAGCAACTCGTGGCGCTTCGGCTGCGGCCGCCCGCGGTCCCATCGGAACGGGAGCGGTTACTGGTGCAGCGTCAAAGGAAGAAAAGGACAAGGCGAAGCGTCGCGCACTGAGCGGCCTTAAGGCTGTTCGCGTTGAGGGCGTTGAGGAGAAGGCTCCGGCTGCCGCGGGTCTTTCCGCTGGTAACGCAGAGTCCTTGAAGCCTGTTGCCGCTGCTGATCAGGATGATCGCTGGTGAGCTTTTGAAAGCGTGAAGAGGCGCGGAGCCCAGCTCCGCGCCTCTTTTTATTTTCTGTTCGCCTTCTCTTCTACTCCCCTTCGGATGTGCCGGGGCTGGGCTACCGGTATATCGTGAGGGTGTTGTCCTATTCAAGGAGGAAAAATGAAGGTTTTCACTGTCGAGTACCACTACGTCACCGATCGCGATGGTGAAATGCCCGAGGTGCGCCCCACGCACCGCGCATTTAACGGCGATCTTGCAGCTCAGGGCCGTCTGATTGCAGCGGGTCCCTACACCGGTACGCATGATGCGTTGATTATTGTGCGCGCTGAAGATGCTGCCGGTGCTCTGGAGCTCTTGGAGGCCGACCCGTTTAATCAGGCCGGTTTCATTTCCGAGCGCATTCCCCGCGAGTGGAATCCGGTGATTGGGGTTATTCCGGCGGAAGGCTGAAACAAGGAGTACCAGGGCTAGCCCTATTCACTCAGCGCGTCGGCGAGAAGGTGTGGGGGGCGGGAGGTCTGAGGCCTCCCGCCCCCCACACAAGTAGTTCCTTCTTGTGGCCTGTTATTTGCAGTCCTTCACAAAGGAATTTGCTACTGCGGCATTATCAGCGTTTGCTCCAGTAAGCTCAGAAAAACTCGAGATATTTTTACTGTCAAGGAATGTGCGCAGGTGTCCTCGTTCTTCAGATGTCATCTGGTTATATGGTGGTACAGAGCCATCCGCCCTAACATCACCCGGATATTGTTTAGCGAACTCCACCAGTAATTCTTCTTTCGACATTCCTGCAGTATTCGGCCATTCCGAACGCGCCATGAACGCTGATTGCACTTCTGCGTTCAGCTTTTCTCCAATCGTCGCCTTCAGATTAAACTCGGCATCGGCACGCCGCTGAAGATCCTCCGCACTAAATTCCGTCGGAAGATACTTTTCATATAGCGCGTCTTTCCAAAGCCCCTCAGCAATAGTCTTTCCGCTACTGAGCAACTCACCAACGCCAGGAACTTTATCAACAGGTGCCACAGACAAGACAAAATCGATCATTGCACGATTCTCGGCATTCTTACGATGTTCAGCTTCGGTCAAAGCAGTACCTGCATCTTCCGGCGCAGAGTCAATGCCATTGATCAAAATATCCCAGCCTTTAGTATTTGAGTTGAAGTTATTGATCCAGTCCTTCCCATCTGAACCATAGTCAGCGCGAACGAGGTTATGAACCTCCGTCGAATACCCCATCCATGCAGCATCGGATAGATTCTGATAAGCAGCACGATCATGCGTGAGGTCCGCTAAGAAACCAGTCGTTGAATAGAGTTGCCTTACCTGTGCCCCCGAAAGATTCATCATTGAGTAGCCGCTGTGAGGATTTATCGAATGCCCGGTATCCATCGCCCCAAAATTCGCCTGTTCGGACAAATACGCTAGATCATCAACACGCTGGGCAACAACGGTCCCCAACCAAGATCGGAGCTTCGGGTTAGAGTTCCCGAATACATCTTCTCCGGTCGATGTTGTATCCGCATTCTGGTTGAGGCCGTCTCCGTAACCAACGAGGAAATTCTCTGCGACCTGCGCCCTTAGCTGGTCATCAGCTTGCCACTTTAAATAGCCCGGGTCGCTCGGAGATAATGGTTTTTTGGTCCGTACGGAAGCGTCGTTGACCATATCACCAAAGGCATCTCCTTCATCGATATAGGCTAATCTCCCATTCCCCGCCAGGGCTCGCCAACCAGTGAGATAGCGTGTCATATTCATCTTCCCGGATTCTGAGGGCTGGAAAACCTCGATCCCACCCGCATCCTTAGGTCCGTCAGAGGCAAGCACGTACCTCAACGCAGCAAGACGCTTATCCTCGTACTGTTGTAATACTTCATCCGAGTTCTCGTGCAAATAATCAGGAGTATCTGACAAAGTGAAAATATTTTGGAGAGGGTCAAGATAACCCAGGTAGTCTCTACTGCCATACTCGAGCGGGATTAAATGCGTTTGCCAAGAAAATCCTGCGTTATTTATAGCACGAGAACCTGCACCAACCTCGTAATCCCAAGCAACCATATCTTCAAATACCGACTTAATATGGACCTTCTGCCCGAGGATAGGGTCAAATCGTGGGTCTTCTGGATCATGATAAAAACCAGGCCCCAGAGTTAGTGATGTATTTTCACGCCCTGCTAGCCCCATAATCTGGCCTGCGATGTCATAGCCGTCCATCGTGAACTCGGGTGCAGCGTTATCGTACCCAGGAGGGGCAAATCGTTCCCGCCCAGTAATTTTCAGTTCATTCAGAGTCCGCAGAGTTGTCTGATCGATTCTCAGACCGTTTTCACCGACTAATCCGCTCGAAACAGAATCGAATATCTTCTGATTATCTCGATTACTGTCAGATAGGTTAGCACCGCCTGTCGCTAGCGCGAGTGCTGTACCAAGATTTTTATTAAAGGTATAGCTTGGATGGTTAGCGTCTTCACCGGCTAACATCCCTGCATTGAGCACTGCCGCGTAGATCTCATCAGTAGACACTCGCTGTTTTAATGCATAAGCGTAGAACGGGTTTTCAAGAAGATCGCCCCATTTTTCGTTGAAGGTCATAATATCTTGCATCGTCATTGGCTGCTTCTTCAGCACTTCAGCCATCTGTTCGGCCTGGACTTGAGCATCCTCCCATTGCTCCGCGCCAGCCAGAAGAGGGGTGTCTGAGCCGAAAAGATTAACGCCTACCACACTTCGCCCTCCAGCGCCCGCTTGGTCGGAGACAACATCCCTTCGAGCATTATTAATTTTATCTGCAGCACTCTGAGCGGCTTCACTGCATTGCGTAAGATAGCCTGTGTATGTAGTTTTAAATTCCTCTTGAGCACTGTGCAACTTTCGACGCGCTTTCTTAATCGCCTCTCTATACGCAGCGATTGCATCATCATTATTCGGAGGATTACTACCGGGGGCACTTATGAACGTCTGCTTCGAAGGGTCAGGACCCGCATCCGCAACATCCTTATGATATCGGGTAATAGCTGAATCCCAGTCACCTTGGAGAGTCTTGATTTGATCACGCAAGGAACCGAGATTTGTTGCCCATTCATTTAAGGCCCCCGAAGCCCCTCCGAAGGGCTCGGCCAATTGCTCCGTTTTTGTACCTAGCTTTTGAATCTCATCCGAAGCCGCATCAGCGGCTGCTCCAGTCCATTCTTCTGGCGCACGCGATTTATTCTGTGCAACTTGGGTGTTCTTAATAGCTGTCTCGTCTTTTGAAAACTTTGCGCTTAGTTCAGACGCATCACCTGTGGCATCAGGAAGCTGTATTAAGGCTTCCGCACCCGGTCGCAAATCAACACTCGTAGCTGAACCGATTGCCTTTCCAGCCATCACAGTTCCCCTTCCACACCAAGACGGCTAGCTGCCGCACGAGCTTTCTCGCGGTTATATGTTTCAGTACTATCTGCATCCTGAGCGTAGTCTGCAATGCCGGAACCAAGCACTGAACAGGCATCTGAACATTCTAAAACAGCCCAGCTCATATATGTTTTAAAATCAGAAAGAGCTTTATCAAGCGCATTAGTTCCCGCGCTTGCTTCTTCCGGGTAGGGGTAACACTTGAGCATCAAACCACCCACCGAAGCACCGACCTGAGCTAGATCTACAGCGTCAGTCCACTGGGCTTTCTCAACAATCCCCACCGCCTCGCGGTCGAAGCTAATATTCGTCATTTGAACCTCTCAATGTTCGAACACGCAAAGCGCGGATCATCATCGGTCGTACCTTACTGCTAAAGGATAACATTTCAAGCTTAAGTAATACTAAAAAGTATTGCCTGCGAGAAATTCCCGCAGGCGATACCGACTAGAATTCATGCACCCTATTGGCAGCTAGCCAACCTTATTTATTCTTCGGACGGGAAACTGCCCCATCTTGTTCCGCATCCTGTTGCACTTGATACTGATGATCAAGAACATCATGGAAATCACTATTGACTCCCTTGAAGTAGCCATCAACAGTTGCGCGTTCGTCGGCAGTTAACGAGTCATAAGGTTTGACATTGCCGTCCTGATCGACGAATGAAAAGCCCTTATTTGCCAGCCCCTGGCTACCAGGCGACACATCCACGGTGCCCCCACGCTCAGTCCAATGCGGCGAGTCATACATCGCACGCGTCAGACCGCGCTGCATGAGTTCGTGTGCCGATTTGTTTGTATCGTGGTGCCCCTCGTCCCAAGCCTTTGACTCGTTATTGGTGGGCCACCACGCGTCTTCAGCTTTACCAGCAGCAGACTTGATCGCATGCTCCAGCAAGTCACCGCCAACGGGAACCTTACTACTCGCGTAGCCCGCCCCCTTGTCGACAATGAAATCGGCAATTTTACGTGCCTCTTCATTGGACTTATCAAGTGCGCGCGCGACCTCGACATTCTTGTCTGAGTGCGCATCGAAGGTTTCCTGGATCAGCTCGGTCCAGATATCAGTAGTGCGATTGACTGTTGTCATACGCACGTCATAATCTGGCTCTTCCATTGCCCGGGAAACATCGTCCATGTAACCGGTGTACGCGGCTACCTGGACAGCCTTCAAGGCCGGCATTCGCCCGCCCTTGTACTTGTCGTCCAAAGGGTTGCCGTTATTGTAGTGGCTATCCTTGTCATCGACTTCTGGCTGGTCAAAGGCAAGGTCTTGGAGCAAACCGCCCGGACCTTTAAACCGATCGACCATGTCTCGACTGAAACGCATATGCGCTGCATGGTTGTCGTCGATTCGGGATCCAGCCTGCATGCCAGGGGATGAATTATTGTGCATTTGCTCGGCTAAATCGGCCGCGTAAGGCGAAATAATCGAACCCATCCACGAGCGCAGGCGAGAATTATGATTGCCGAAAATATCTTCGCCTTGTTTGGTCTTATCTTCAACCCCACTGCCCCATCCACCTGAGTTATCGCGATCTAGACCATCCTGGTAACCCGCCATAGTATTCGCCGCGATCGTCGGCCGTGCACGCGGGTCACGTTCCCAGATATCGTGAGCAGCCTTAAACTTCTTCTGATACGGGTCATCAGGGAAATCAGTGGGAACAGGCTCAGCTGCACTAGCATTGCGAGGATTAGAAGCGTCGTTCAGCATGTCACCGAGCGCCTCACCGCCGTCGACGGTCCCAAGAAATGCCCCAGGTCCGCCCTGATTTCGATTACCGGTCAGGTAACGAGCGACATTAATCGGCCCATCTGTACCCGCACCATCAGGAAGATCAACATCGAAAGGCGTATCCCCATCGAGGAAGCCTCGCAAGTACATCAATCTGTTAGTCTCAACCTTTTGCAAAGACGCGTGATCTGCCCCATTCTGCAAGGCATCGGGAGTATCCGACAGCATATAAAGTCCCTGCATCGGGTCTAGAGCATATCCTCGAGCTGCGGCATCATCCTTCGTCATCGCAATCAACGAATAACGTGAAGCATCATCAGTACCGCCGCCATGCAAGGAGTTATAGCCGCGTTGAGCTTGATGATCGTAGGCCATAATGTCAGAAGCAAGGGAAGTCCCATCGGCTCCTGCAAAGTAAACTCCAGAACCGAAAGTCAGGCTAGGGTTCTTCGCCGCAGCATACCCCGTCAATTGAGAAAAGACATCAAAGCCATTGACGTGTGCGGAAGCTCCTTGCCCCGGGAAGCGTTCATAGGATTGAGTACCGGTTGCCTTGAAATCAGCGATATTGTGCTCTTCAATTTCGGCAATAGTAGTCGTTCCATCATGGCCCCGAAGGCCAGCTCTTACTGTTTGATAGGTCTCATTATTATCAATAGCCCCTGAACTGGCATCAACACCACCAGTCGCTAGAACCATTGCACTTCCAACAGACGCCATCAGCTGGTTACGGGTAGCGCCGGAATCACGCTCATCCTGAGGAGTGCCTGCTGCATTAATCGCCAGCCTATTTAGCATGTCGGAAAAGTTTGCATCTTTTCCATGCTTATCGCGGTAGGAGTCAGCTAGGGCTTGGACCCAGTAAGGATTCTGCAGTTTATCGCCCCATTTTTCCTGAAGTTTCTTGACCTCCGCTTCGGTCAAAGGCTTATCAGAATTCGCAGCCTTCTCAAGATCATCACGTAGTTGGGGAGCCTTCGTGCGAGCATAGTCCCATTCAGCAGCACCGTCAGCGATAGGCATATCCTTACCAAAAAGTTCAGCACCAACCGCAGCGCGACCACCCTTCACCACATCGGCAGGGATCGTATCATTTGAAGTCTTCTGAATTTCTGTGGCAGCCGTATTTGCAGCATCGCTCAGCTGATGAATCTCGTCATCATAAGACTTCTTCAGAGGCGCCTGAGCCGAGGCCAAGGTGCTCTCGGCAGCTTTGAGATCCGAAGCCGGATTATATTCCTTATCGGTCGCGGCTCGGGCATCGATTTCGGCCTTTGTCTTCTTGTAGGCAGCAACCGCTTCATCCCACTGCGTTTGAAGACTCTCGACGGTTTTGATCCCCTGGCTATTACGTTCTTCCCAAGTGGTGAGCGCACTTGCAGGAGTAGCAAATTGTCCTGAAAGACCCGACAGTTTTCCGCCCAGTGCTTGAATTTCAGAAGAAGCAGCATCTGCCGCTTTACCCGTCCAAGATTCAGGGGGAAGCGAGGCGTTCTGAGCGGCCTGTGTTTGGCCGATCGCCGAGCCGATAGCTTTCCAATGCGAAGCAACTTCGGATGCCCCAGTAACGGGCTTGGGCGACTCAAGGGCCTCCGCACCAGATCGAAGATCAGCACTCATTTTTCCCACTCCACTCCCAGCTGGGCCGCACGTTCACGGTTGTAACCCTCAGTGTCATCAAAGTTCGCCGACGCACCAGCTGTCGCCGATCCCAAGTTCGATGCAGCATCTGAATACTCATAAATGACCATGGACATCGCCTCGTTAAAGGCCTTCACCGCAGATTTCAACGCCTGCGGACCAGGACCTCCGGGACCGGGAAGCGGTTCCGCAACGCCTTCAGATGAGATGCGTTTTGTTGACGCACCAATTCGCCCAAGAGACTCAGCATCCTGCCACTGATCTTTCGCAACAACTCCAACCGCTTCTCGGTCGAAACTGATCTTATCTGCCACAGTTCAATTCTTTCCATGATGACCGGCAATACCAGTACGCATTACGCACGAACCTAGCCTGGTCAGGGAACTTACCAGTCGACAAGTTACCATCTCAAACATCGAACTCCCTGAGAGTTTCACGCTTCAAGACTCAATGCAGTTCGAATGAACGCATCCGTTTCTACTTAACCCGCGACTCTGACCATGCCATCTGAGCCAAGAAGGTTCCTTGATCACGTGAGACAACCAGGCCTCGACCCTTGGGAAGAATACGCGGGCGCTCACGGCCAATGACCATGCCCTCGGAAGGATTACCCGACATCATGATGCCGGTTGCCGACAACTCGGACAGGGACTGCAAAATCTGCTCGTAGGACGCACGCGAGGCACCACCCATACGGCGAGTAATCACCAAGTGGAAACCAATATCTTGAGCCTGCGACAACAGAGGCTGAAGCGGAGCCAAAGGTGAGCCACTCAAACCACCGGTGGAAATCAGGTCGTAGTCGTCAACCAGAACCCAGGCCTCGGCCCCCTTCCACCAATTGCGCTTACGCAACTGTTCGGGGGTCACGTCCGGTCCCGGAAGACGCATACGCAGCTGTTCGGCAACAGCCTCCATGCTTCCCTGGATTTCATCACGGTTGGTGATGTACATCGGCATATCCGATTCATCCCACTCGCCAAGCAGGGAGCGTCGCACGTCGACGACAACCAGCATGGCGCGACGCGAACCTGGCTTTGCCAGGACCTGGTTACCCAGGTTGCGCAAGAACGCGGTCTTTCCACACTTCGCGTCACCGTAGACATACATGTGCGATTCGTTTTCCGGATCGAAAGTCCACGGGCTCAAGCGGCGTTCTTCCAAACCAAGAACAATCTTCTGCTGCTTGCCGTGAGTTGCCTCGATCTGTGAAACGGTGATCTTTTCGGGGAGCAAACGCAGACGCGGGCCAGGCTCGGTCGCAGAAGCGATACGCAGAAGCGTCTTTTCGACGCCCTCACCGATCGTAGCCGGATCATGATCGCCATCAGCACGCGGGAGGGCAACCAGCATGTGGTGACCGGTCATAGACAAACCACGTCCCGGACGTCCCTCGGGGACCTTGCTACCGATCTCACGACGGAACTCAGAATCCGAAGGATCACCCATACGCAGCTCCATACGGGAGCCGAAGATGTCCTGCATCTGGATACGGAAGTCCATCTTGCGCAGCGCAGTGGCAATGAAGTGAACACCGAAAGACAGCGCGCGTTCGGCCATCAGACGAATACGGTCTTCTGCATCCGAGAAATCACTACGCAGCGTTCCCCAGCCGTCGACAACAAGGAAGATATCGCCATAGCCATCGTCAAAGCGTCCCTGAGCACGGCCTCGGCGATAGGTCGCCATAGAGTCGATACGGTTCGCGCGGAAGTAGGCAGCTCGGTCCTCGATGATGCCTTCGATTTCGGACACCATACGGTTCAAGATGTCCTCATCCTCTCGAGAGGCAACACCCGCAACGTGAGCGGCGCCCTCGAAAGCGGCAAAAGTACCCGAGAAATCGATAACGAAGAACTGGACTTCCTTCGGCGTGTGGGTCAGCGACAGAGCCATGACAATCGAGCGCAATGCCGTGGACTTACCGGAGAGCGGGCCGCCCAAAATCGACATGTGACCGCCAGCACCGGCAAAGTCGTATTCCAAAACCTCGCGCCGCTGTTCGTGCGGAAGGTCGACGATGCCCATGGGGATATGCAGCGGTCCCTTCGCACGCCATTCGTGCGAAATGAAGCCGAGTTCGGGATCCACAGCCAAGTCGGGCATGAGCGAATCCATGGTGTCGGGAACATCCAAAGGAGGCAGCCACACCTGGTGGGCAGGCATACCCTTACCCTTCATGCGCGCGACCGCAATATCAATCTCGGTCATGCCTTCCCAGCGCTCATCGCCGGGCGCAACCAGACCTCCCTCGGGAATTGCCTCTTCCTCGGGAGTGTTGTCCAGCACTTCGCCCAAAGAGAAGGGAAGCAGTCGGATCTGCGAGGCCTCGGAACCCGAACTGGGCAGGACACTACGAGGCGGCGGCGGCGCGGCAACGTAGGAGGCGCGGAAGCGGATCAGCTGATCCGTACCCGGCTGGAGGAAACCAGAACCCGGGTAGGGCGGAAGATCGTAGGCATCATTCACACCCAGAACCTCGCGCGATTCCGAAGCCGAGAAGGTCTTCAAACCAATGCGGTATGACAGGTGCGAATCCAAGCCCTTGAGCTTTCCGGACTCCAAGCGCTGTGAGGACAGAAGAATATGGATCGACAAGGATCGGCCCAGACGACCAATTGCCACGAATAGCTCACCAAAGTCGGGCTTGGCGGTCAGAAGTTCGGAGAACTCGTCAAGGATGATGAAGAGCGCCGGAAGGACTGGGAAGTCATGCTTTCCAGCCAAACGATCCGCTTCATAATCCGTGACATTTGCATAGTTACCGGCATCACGCAGGATCTCTTGGCGACGAACCATTTCACCGTGGAGAGCATCTTCCATACGGTCGACCAGAGACAGTTCAGACTCCAGGTTCGAAATCATCGCAGAGACGTGAGGCAGGTCTGACATACCGGCGAAGGTCGCACCACCCTTGAAGTCAACCAGAACGAAGTTCAGCTGCTCGGGAGAGTGCGTGAGCGCCAGGGCCAAAACCAGAGTACGCAGCACCTCGGACTTACCGGAACCGGTCGCACCGATCAACAGGCCGTGCGGGCCCATGCCCTGCTGGGCGGCTTCCTTAATGTCCAAAACAACCGGAATACCCTCGGGGGTGACAGCGAAGGGAACGCGCAGACGATCGCGTCCATTGCGGCGCTTCCACTGCCGTTCCGCATCGAAGTCACGAATATCGCCGATATTGAGCAATTCCATGAGGTCTTGAGAACGCTTGGGGTCGGGCTTGCCGACGGGGGTTGCCGCATCCCTACCACCAGCAGTCAGGAAGCGAGTCAGGCGACGGGCCACGGCCTCGGCCTGAGGAATTCCCATGTAGTCGGCGTTGGCGAGCACTGGCTTTGCCTCAAGAAGCAGAACTTCCATGGGGGTGTGCTCATCATTAGCGGGATGCAGAAGCAGACGAACACCGGTGGGGTTCATGAACATACCCCACGAGGTCAAGACCTTCATGATCGTCACGCCTGCGCAGCCCTCGATAGAGCCCAGGTGCGAATCGGGAGGAAGCTCGGCACCGTCAGTAATAACGATCAAATGCGGCCAAGGGCTTGCGTCATTTCGAGGCTGGAAGTGTCCTCGGGTCGTCATTTCCTCACCCAAGAGATCCTCGAGCTCGGCGTAGCTGGTGCACACCATTCGCGCACCACCCAGAGCGTCAGTGACCTCTGCGGAACGGATATGAGGCAACCACTTCATCCACTCCCAGTTCGGGAGGTTTTCGGGAGTCGTCAATACCGCGATCTTCAGGGCAGAATCCGGCGTCATAACCGCAAGGTGGCAGATCATCGAGCGGACTTCTCCGCGAGCGCGCTCGCCATCACCGGCGACCTCGACGTGAGAGAACTGACCCAAATCCAGGCTGAAGGGAAGGTCTTCAACGGTCTTGTGGACATCTAAGAAACGGCGCATCGCCGAATGGCAGACGACATCGGGGTTCGCCATCTGGGGGATATCGGGTTCGACCAGGCGCATGGCCAGTTCCTGGTCAGACGTTCCGATTCGGGTGGAGACAGAAGTATCGTCGCCCACTTCGCGTTCCCACAGGCGCGAGCCTTCTTCGGCTAAAAGCACCAGCGAGTCCGGCTCAGGTAGGTACCACTGCATGAAGATTCGCTGCTTTGCGGCAATATTTCGCACGCTGGTGCGGGTCTCTGACAGGTAGGAGAGGTATTCGCGACGCTGGGAGTTGACCTTATTACGGTACTGCGAGACCTGGCGGTAGATGTTGAAACCAACCATGGAGAGCATCATGAAGACCATGCCGCCCGCCATCAGAAGCATTCGCGTGTTCTGCCCCTGAGTCAGCGCCATGATGACCATGACACCCATGGAGCCCATCATGGGGATCGCGGTAGCAAGGATCGAGCCCATGCCGCCGGCTTCAACCTGGCTGGGTGGCTTTTCTACAGCGATTTCACCGCTGGGGAGCTCGGGGGCTTCCATTTCATTGACGGCCATACAGTCTCCTGGAGTGCAATCTCCCGTTTTCCTTCATTTCTGTATGTATCCTAGCTTGTAGCACGAGCAGTCGTGGCATGGCACTGATCTGGTCAGGTAGTCTGAATGATGACTTTTGAACAGAATCGGTGAAAGAACCTCAGCGGATCAATAGCCGGATCGCACCGAGGACAATTCCCGGCACAACCGCATGAAGGAGGAGGCGTGACCCAGAAACAGGCAGCGGTAACCGTCACCGACGCTTCCGGCGTCAAAGATTTGGTTGTTCCGCTGGGAACAACGGTCACTGGCCTACTCTCCATGCTTGATATCGATTCAAGTGATCCGAGCCTGCAAATCACCGGTGCGGATGGCCGTCCTCTTAATCTTGGCGCGGTCTTGGGAACTGACCTTCCCCAGGGAGTCCTCATCTCCATTACTTCCGGCCGCGAGCGCCAGCGTCAAGAACAGCGCGCAATTGAGCGAGCCTCCGATCCGTGGTTCCGTCCCTCCCTTGCTCTGAGCATCTGCGCCCTGCTGGCATTTGCGATGGATGCGGTTCTGATCTTCTGCACTCTTTTCGCTCAGCTATTGACCATCATTGCGGGCGTGCCGTGGTGGGCACCCTTGACAATCGGTATCCTCTCGCTTGCCCTCTGTCTGGTTGTCCTCTACCAAAAACGCGTCCACTCCAACGCCGGATTGTTATCCGGCTGGACCCTCGCTGCGGGACTTTCTTTCCTTGGTGTCCTTCCCGCTCTGGGAAGTGCGGGGATCTATCTCGAGGCCTCGCAAATCTCCACAATGTCGCAGGTCGCCGCACTTCTCTTCCCCCTGTGGGGAGCAACGGGCGTTGCACTTGGACTCTGGCTCTGGCGTCCCACTCCCCTCACAAGCGCACACGCACTCAGTTGGGGCGTTCTCACGGCAAGTGCGACTGTCTTGACCTATCTCAATGCTTCTCTGACCAGAGTGGCGCCCTTCGCAATCGCCTGCGCGGTATGCGCAATCACCGCCTCGCCCAGCTTGTCAGTACGGATCCCCGCGACCCAGCTGCTGGATATGCCCCTCGTGACGACCTCCGCGCCCACTGTCCGCGCACCCGAGGTTCCCTCTCCTTCACGCATTACCGGCCGCCGCGTCAACCGAACCGTCACTGATGCGACCTCACGTACTCGACTGGTCCAATACCTTGGTCTGGGCCTGATCATTGTTGCGGTTCCCGTGATCTACTCAATGATCGGGATTCATTCCTTACAGCAGATCGCCTCACTGGTGCTGGTTTGCGCATCAGTGATCGCGCTTGTCGTTGTTCCCCGCGAGCGCCGTTGGGCATCATCGCGAGTCGTTCCGCGCGTGGGAGCGGTCATTTTGCTTGCAACGCTACTTATTTCCCCCGCTTCCCGAGCCCTTCTTGGCACTCCCATTGCGGCAGCTGTTCTTGTCTTCATCGGCTGTGTTTCTCTTCTGTGGACTCGCCTGCGTTCAGGCAAAGAACAATCCGCACTTATTGGGCGTTTTACCGACATTTTCCAAGCACTGTCATTGACTGTTGTTTTCCCAGCTGCGTTTTTCGCCGCGGATCTTTTTGAACTCGTTCGACAGGTGGCATCATGAGTGAGCTTCGCATTACCCCGGTTCAGGTCCCCGTTTCTCAGGCAATAGGTGTGGACCCGGCTCATCTGGCCGCTGTTCAACAAGGTAGTGTCCAGCGAGGGCTCCCCCAGCCCAGCGTGGGATATTCAGCGCCCGCGACCGGTGGCGCTCTGATTACGGCCTATCTCATTGACCTTGCATGCCTTGTCGCAATTACCGCGCTTTCTTGGTGGTTCTATCCCTCGATCGCCATTGCAGTGATCGTTGCGCTTGAGACATGGATCGTTGGCACTCTGATTCGCGCCCATTCGGGAAGGACTCCCGGAGCTTTCGCCATGCAAGTGGCTGCAATTTCGATGGCGCCCGTAGCCACCGATGCGGGTCCCGAGGCCGGTCACGCCCCCGGCTTGGCTCGCCAGAGCGCGCACAGCCTGATCATGTTGCTCTTGCACGCGACTGTCGTTGGACCGGCCGTCACTTGGGCGATCGCTCGAGATGGCCAAACCTGGGTTGACCGCGTCTGCGGGATGGGAAACCTTGACGTCCGCGCTGGCCGCACAGACGCTGGAGCTCCCGCTTATTCCCAGCAGCTTTCCCCCTCGTTTGCCGAGGCCTCGGCTGGAGTTGGGGCCGCACCTGCGCAGCTTCAGGGAATGGATCCCTCCGCACTTGCCCCAGCACACCAGTGGGCAGGGCCACGCGTTACGTCCCCCGAAGTTCCTACTTCCGATCCTGCTGCTTTGAGTATTCCGCCAGCGGGAGTTCCCGCAGCCGACCTACCAGCACCGTCACCGATGCCCGAGACTCCCAGCCAGGTCCTCAGCGAGATGCCCGCGCCCATGCCTACGCTGCAAGCTGCACAGACTCCGGCCGCGCCCAAGGTGCCCACTCCCCCACGCCACAGCTCGGCCTCGGCAATGCCACGAGTTCCGCAAGTACCGACGCCTCAGGCCACTCCCGCAACGAGCGCACCGGCCTCTGTCCCCGCATTCGCGCAGGCGGCACCTCTGGCGATCATCGTTGATGACGGACAGCGAATCGAAGTCAATGCTCCCATCGTGTTGGGACGCGCCCCCGAGCAGACACCTTCTGATGCGCGGGCAGTGGCAATTGCGGATTCCACGCGTTCCCTGTCGCGTACGCACTTGCGTGTCGCACCAGCCGATGGCGATGCGATGTGGGTCGAGGACACCTTCTCAGCAAATGGCACGCGACTGCAGGCGCCCGATGGCACCACTCAGCCACTCCCCCGCGGTGAACGTGTCAAGGTGCCGCTGGGTACGGTGCTTCTGCTGGGCGAGCGGAAGTTGTCGGTGAGTCGATAAATCTACTTCTCCGGGATATCGATATCAACGCGCCCAGGAATGAAATCACCAGGGTCAACAGTCGTCCCATCCGATGGACGCAAACCCGTCTGGTAGCGCATTAAGGTGGCT